>NZ_JAQCSY010000022.1:0-60610 GCF_027686195.1 Coprococcus sp. AF102-57
ATCCATAAATATATTGTAGTAGAATAAGGGAGTTTTACTTTATAACTGATTTCAGTGATAGAGCAAAACTCCCTTATAATTTTAGTCTCTATGCATAGAGAACTTATCCATATCGTAATTCTTTAGATTATCAAGAATTCCACGATCGTCAGCCTGAGAGATCAAGGCATCACGGTTCTTCTTGGAAGCCATCTGGTCATTGAATGAACTTGGACCGCCGACACATCCGCCGTCACATGCCATGCCTTCGATGAAGTCTTCCGGAAGACGTCCAACCTTCATGAGAAGGAGGGCTTTCTTACATTCCTGAGAACCATTTGCACGACAGACTTTCGCATCGATGCAGTTGTCAGATTCTTTCAGACTTTCCAGAACAGCTGCTGTTACACCGCCGGAATTTGCAAAGCGTTTTCCGAAGGTAGAAGCGGTCTGGTTGTCGTTCGGACAGGCCTCGAGTTCAACGTCTTTTGCTTTCATGATCGCACGGATCTCGCTGTATGTAAGAACATAATCTGCATTTCCTTCGATCTGCTGATCGACAACTTCGGATTTCTTAGCAAGGCAAGGTCCGATAAATACAGTGATCGCTTCCGGATCCTGTGCTTTGATCATACGGGAAATTGCACACATCGGAGAAACAGTTGTTGAGATATTGTCAGCAAGCTGTGGGTAATGCAGGCGAACCATATTTACAAATGCAGGGCAGCAGGAAGTTACTTTTTTCTGCCCTTCTTTGTAAGCTTCAGCCCATTCTTCAGCTTCATAAGCAGCAGTCATATCTCCACCAAGTCCTACATCGTAGAAATCTACGAATCCGAGCTCTTTCATTGCTTTGCGCCAGCTTTCCATGGTAATGTCAGCACCAAACTGACCTTCTGTGGCAGGAGCAGCCATTGCGTAGATGTGTTTTCCTTCTCTTAAAGCATTGATTACCGGAACAATAAATGTTTTGGAAGCAATTGCACCGAATGGACAGCTGTGGATACATTTACCGCAGCGGATACATTTGTTTTTGTCGATTATGGAAATGCCATGCTCGTCGTAGGTGATCGCATCGACCGGACAACTGAATTTACACGGACGTTTTAAATGTGCAATGGCATTGTACGGACAGGCTTTGGCACACTGACCACATTCTTTACATTTGGATGCGTCAATGTGGGAACGGTAATGTCCCGGTTCAATTGCCCCAAACTTACAGGCATTGATACATGCCTTTCCAAGACAGTTCTGACAGTTCTCTGTTACTGTGTAGCTGGAGATCGGACAGTCTTCGCAGGCAGAAGAAATAACCTGGATGATATTGCCATCATCTTCCGGTCCCGGAGCTTTGCCTTCTGCGAGGCGGATTCTCTGGCGGATGATCTCACGCTCTTTGTAGATACAGCAGCGGAACTGCGGGGTCGGTCCCGGAATAAGCTTCAGCGGGAGGTGATCACGCTGTTCTTCAAGTTCACCTGCAAAAGCAAGCTTTGCTATTTCGAACAGTACGTCATGTTTGATTTTGATTACGTTTCCATCAGCATTCATAATTAACCCTCTCTTCTCTAATTGTTAAAAAATTCACTCTTCCTTTATTATAATTGAAACTACTATAAATGGAAAGAAGATTTCATGTTTTTAATGAGAAACATAGCGTAGAAGTTTGATGAGAAGTATGTTATGATGAATGTGCTATGTTGGGAAATATAGTGTGCCGCATATTTGGGGAAATAAGAGGCACCGGTATGAAAGAGAGGAAAGAAAATTGAAAGAGAAGAACAAAGCAAAAAACATATTGAAAGAGTATGCAACGATCACGGTAGGAATGTTTATTGTATCGGCAGCAGTGTATTATCTGATGATGCCGAATTCCTTTGTTGTGGGAAGTATTTCGGGACTTGTCATGGTTCTGGCAAATTTTATTCCGCTGAAGGTTTCGACGATGACGATGATTCTAAATGTAGCACTTCTGATCATAGGGATTGTGTTTGTCGGAAAAGAATTCGGAGGTAAGACGGTCATTACATCTTTAATGCTCCCGGTTTATCTGCGTATTTTTGAAACAGTGACACCAGATGTTCCGCCGCTCACGGATGATATGTTTATCAATATGCTGTGCCATATTCTGGTGATCAGCATTGGACAGGCGATTTTGTTTAATGTCAATGCATCTTCTGGTGGGCTTGATGTTGTTGCAAAAGTTTTAAATAAATATTTGCATTTTGAAATTGGAAAGAGTCTTACGATCGCAGGATTTGTGACCGCTGCGACGTCTATCCTTGTCTACGACAGAAAGACACTGGTAGTGAGCCTTCTGGGAACTTATCTTTATGGGATTGTTCTGGATAATTTTATCGATGGTTTCAGTATCCGTAAGAGGGTGTGTATCCTGTCAAAGAAATATCCGGAGATCCAGCAGTTTGTTGTACATGAGCTGCACAGAGGGGCGACTCTTTATCCGGCAGTCGGAGGACTGGGCAATCAGGAACAGACAGAAGTGGTTACAATTCTGGAAAAGAGTGAATATGCAAAGCTTCTTGCATTTATCCATGAGACAGACCAGAGTGCGTTTGTTACGGTATCAACTGTCAGTGAGGTAATCGGAGAGTGGAATAAACATAAAAAGAACCGTTTGAGAAAAGCGGAGTAGTCGAGGAAATTCATGAGAGAAACAGTATTATTATTTAATATAAAAGATAAGAAGCGTGCGCAGGAGCTGCAGATGATCTGTATGTCACTCAGGATCCGGGTGCGGCTGATAAAAAAAGAAGAGTATTTTCAGACGGTTGGTGTACTTGCCGGAATGAAAGAAGCGTCAGAGACAGACAGGATTTATGAGGGTGAAGAGCTGGCAGATGAGATGATGGTATTTGCCGGAGTGACAGGCAGCCATCTGGATCAGATTTTATTTATGATGCGAAAGAAGGGTATGAAACGTATTGATTATAAAGCGGTTCTGACAGACACAAACAGTCAGTGGACTGTGCCGGAACTTTTTAAAGAACTGGAAAAGGAGCATGCGGCGATGCATCAGCTTTAATTTCACAATTCCGGTTATGTAAGCAGTGCACAGGATCTGGATGAAAATTACGTGATCGACAGTGGATTTGCAGGAGTCTTTGCAGAGTATGATGCAGCCCATAACTTGCTGGCATCTTATACGATGGACGTGGAAAAATTTATCTACAGAGTATATAAATATTCTTTTGACGGGTATTATTTTGAGTAGCGAAAGCATTTGAAGAAAGCTGTCTGTGATAGAAAATGCAGGCAGTAAAAAGGAGCTGGAACAGGCATGTTGGTTTTGCCGAAGTCAGCTCCTTTTCTTAGGTTGCTTTTCAAAAGTTTACGGGTTATAATGGTCAGAGAATGGAAAAATTAAAGGAGGTTTTTTAAAATGTCTACAATACCGGAAAGACTTGAAAAATTGCGTGCAAAAATGCAGGAAAAGGGAATAGATATTTATATTATTCCGACTGCAGATTTTCATCAGAGCGAATATGTGGGGGAGCATTTTAAAGCAAGAGAGTATATTACCGGATTTACGGGATCTGCAGGAACAGCAGTGGTTTCAAAGACAGAAGCACGCCTGTGGACAGACGGAAGATACTTTATCCAAGCGGCAAAGCAGCTAGAGGGAACAACAGTAGAACTGATGAAGATGGGACAGCCGGGCGTTCCGAAGATTGGGGAATATTTGGAAACAGCTCTGGCAGAAGGCGAAAATGTAGGATTTGATGGACGTGTTGTTTCTGTAACAGAAGGAGAAGAATACGAGAAGATCGCATCTGAGAAGAACGGAAAGGTCGTATATGCATATGATCTGATCGATGAAGTATGGGAAGACCGTCCGATTCTTTCAGAAGAGCCGGTATTTGAACTGGAACAGAAATACACAGGAGAGACTGTGGAGAGCAAGCTTGCACGTACACGTGCAGCAATGAAAGAAGCAGGTGCGACAGCACACGTTCTTACCACACTGGATGACATCTGCTGGACATTGAACATTCGTGGAAATGACGTAGAATATTTTCCGTTGGTTCTGACCTATGCAGTGATCAGAATGGACAAGGTGGATCTTTTTGTAAATGAGAAAAAATTAAGCGATGAGATCAAAGCACATCTTGCAGCAGACGGGGTTATTCTGCACCCATACAATGATATTTATGAGGACATCAAAAAGGTTGCAGCAGAAGAAGTCCTGATGGTAGATCCGGGAAGACTGAACTTTGCACTTTATAAGAACATTCCGGAGAATGTGAAGAAAGTGGAAGAGAGAAATCCGGCGATCTTATTCAAATGTGTAAAGAATCCGACAGAGGTCGAAAATATCCGTATCGCTGAGATCAAGGATAGCGTGGCTCATGTCAGATTTATGAAATGGCTGAAAGAAAATGTTGGCAAAGAGACGATCACAGAGATGAGCGCTTCTGACAAATTGGATGAGTTCCGTGCTGAGATGGGTGGATTTATCCGTCCAAGCTTCGGACCGATCTCTGCATTCGGGGAGCACAGTGCGATCGTACACTATTCTTCTTCACCGGAGACCGATGTAGAGCTTCATGAGGGAACTTTCCTGATGACGGATACAGGAGCAGGATTCTACGAAGGATCTACTGATATCACCAGAACATATGCTTTTGGAGAAGTTTCACAGATCATGAAAGATCATTTTACACTGGTTGCGATCAGTAACCTGAATCTTGCAAGTCCGATCTTCAAGAAAGGCTGCTGCGGAATGAACTTTGATTATCTGGCAAGAAAGCCGTTTTGGGACAGAGGACTGGACTTTAATCACGGAACAGGACATGGGGTTGGATACCTTCTGAACATCCACGAGGGACCGGCAGGCTTCCGTTATACTTACAGAGCCGGTGAGTCTGATGCATTCCAGCCAGGTATGGTCATTACGGATGAACCGGGAATCTATATCGAAGGATCTCACGGTGTGCGTCTGGAAAATGAATTGCTTGTCTGTGAAGGCGAGAAGAATGAGTATGGAGAATTCCTGTATTTTGAACCGATTACTTATGTGCCATTTGACCTGGATGCGATCAATCCGGATATCATGAATGCAGAAGACAAGGAACGTCTGAATACTTATCATGCAACTGTATATGAGAAGGTGTCTCCTTATCTGAATGATGAAGAGAAAGAATGGCTGAAGAAGTATACGAGAGCGATCTAATAAATATGGTAATAGGAACACATATGTCGATTGCGAAAGGGATTGTGAAGACTGCAGAGAATGTGGTGAAGATGAATGCAGATACGATGCAGATTTTCAGCAGGAATCCGCGGGGATCGAATTATAAGGATCCGACGGTGAAGGAAGCGGAGGAGTTTCAGAGGATCAGGAGAGAGGCCGGTTTTGGAGCGATTCTGGCGCATGCACCTTATACGATGAATCTGGCGAGTGCGAAGCCGGAGGTGTATGAATTCGCCTGCACGGTGATCCGGGAAGATGTGATGCGGATGGACAGACTGGGGATTGAGAATCTGGTGTTTCATCCGGGAAGCCATACCGGAATTGGCGCAGAAGCAGGAATTCAAAATATCATTGCGGGGCTTGACCAGGCGATTACCGGAAAAGAGAATATTACGGTTCTGCTTGAGACAATGAGCGGAAAAGGGACAGAGATTGGCTGGAGATTTGAAGAGCTGAAAGCAATCCGCGACGGGGTATCACATCCGGAGCGGATCGGAATCTGTCTGGATACCTGTCATGTGTTTGCAGCAGGATATGATATTGTAAATAATCTGGACGGGGTGCTGGAAGAGTTTGACAAAGTACTTGGACTTGAGCTTTTGAGAGCGATTCATTTAAATGACAGTATGATGCCATTTGGTTCAAGAAAAGACCGGCATGCGGTGATCGGCGGCGGAGAGATCGGGATAGAGGCGCTTTTAAATGTCATGCGTCACCCGAAATTAAAAGATCTGCCGTTTTATCTGGAAACGCCACTGGATGATGCGGGGCATAAAGAAGAAATTGCAAGGCTTCGGGATCTTGCCTAGGTGGTCAGACAGATGGAAAAGAGTTGTTAAGGCGGTATCTGCAGGCTATAGATTGTACAGAAGATAAGTTTTATCACAGATACAGCGCGAGAAATCAAAACAGGAGGGTATGATTTAATATGAGTCATACCCTCCTGTTTTAAGAACAGCTTTTTTGCTATAATGCATATCGCAAAAGAACGACGTATATACCTATGATTCCAGTGCATCCGGATCAGCAGAAAGATCGGCAGATGCAATCCGGCGAACCGGGTTGGACTTATCAATATCTTCTGCAAATTTCTGCGCTTTTAACAGCATTTCTGATATCTCTTCCTCTTCCTCAGGAACAAAGCATCTTGCACTTTCATCCGGAAACAGATGATTTTTTAATTTGAAAGCCATCAAAAAGGCTTCCAGTTCCTGATTGAGTGCATCTTTGTAAAATTCAAAATAAAAACGAATTTCAGTTTTCTCAAAATCGGTACATATGCATCCGCACTGGGTTCCGCGTGTACGGCTTGTCCGGCGGAAATATTCGGGATCTCCGGTCACCATGTAAAAAATCTGGACCAGAAGATTTTCCTCGATATCTGTCTCATATGTAAACCAGTGCTTGCTGAGCTTGTCTTTTTGTAATGCTTTTTCATCAATATCATACTTCTTCAGAAGCTTATGATACATTTTGATGGCGGCCTCTTTCTCGCCACCTTCTCCCCGTTCGGCAAGCGCTTTAATCTTCAGCAGTTTTGCTTCTAATTTGTTGTCATCCAATTTCTTAATCCCCTTATGATTATAACACTTTTTTACATACTGAATTATTATAGCACATTTGCTATATAATGGAAGTAGAAAAATGGAAGTTAGCTAAGAGTTTTTTATAGCGGTGAATGTTAAGATTTGTTTACATTTTCGGATGAACTGTTGAAATTTGCTGACAATATCGGTAAAATAAATTTATAGAAAAACAGTAATTGATAAGAAAAGGGGGATTTACTATGACAGAAGATTTGATCAAAAAATTAAAAGATGTCAAGCAGGCACTGGTCAGCAAAGATATGACCGGCGAAGAGTGGGAAGAACGTGAAGAAATTCTGGAAAAACTGGAAGACGTAACCACGTATTTAAAAGATGCCCTCGGAAAGGGAATTGAATTCTGATGAAGGTAGAAGCACTGGTATTTGATATGGACGGACTGCTCCTTGATTCGGAACGTGTTGTGCAGAGATCCTGGAATTATGCAGGAGAGAAGCTCGGATACGGACGGATCGGGGAGCATATTTATCATACGCTGGGATTCAACGTAGTCCGCAGAGAAGCATATTTTAAAAGTGTATATGGCGAAGATTTTCCGATGGATAAGTTTAATGAGCTGACACGGGAGAAGTATTACGGCATTTGTGACAAAGAAGGGATCGGCGTAAAAGAGGGAGCAAGGGAACTTCTTATCTATGCGAAGGAACACGGATACAAGGTCGGACTTGCGACGTCCTCCAGAGAGATCCACGCAAAGGCATCTCTTGAGAAAGTCGGTTTGTGGAAATATTTTGATGGCGGGGTTTTTGGCGATTCGGTGAAACATGCAAAGCCGGATCCGGAAATTTACCTCAAAGCGTGCGAGGCGATCGGAGCCGAGCCGGTACATAGTATTGCGCTTGAAGATGCACCGGCAGGAATCCGCTCGGCTTCGGCTGCGGGTATGATCCCGGTGATGATCCCGGATCTTGCACAGCCGGATGAAGAAGTGAGAGGATTATGCCGGTATGTGTATCCTACACTTCTGGATGTGATTAAGATGCTTGATCGTGAAAATGCCGAAGCTGGTCGGTAAGAGACTGGATATCAGCATCGGAAAGTGCTTCGACAAGAGCGGTCTGGTACTGAAGGATCTTTGCCGGATTGTATGGAATGTCCAGGGCAAATTCACTGTAGGCACGCAGCTTCTGAAAATAAAGGGCTGCGTTTGCCTGTTCTTTTGCCTGGATGCACATTTCATACATGGCATGGCAGTCTGTAACGGCTTCGTCTGTGCATGGCTTGCAGATCCATTTTCCTATATAATAGTAATCAGTCCCGATTCGGTAGACGAATCCGGGATTTTTTTTGAATTCTTCTAATAAGTTCATTTTTTGTATTCTCCATTCTAATCTGCTTTTGTTTCCAACTGTTCCCAGTTACATGGGACTTCAAATTCCATACGTTTTCCGGTGGTCGGATGGCAGAAAGAAAGCCGGAAAGCCCGCAGTGCAATCGGGAAATATCCTCTTTTATTTACAAATTCCGGGTTATATTTGTTGTCACCCCAGAGTGGTGCGCCTACACCTGCCATCTGGACACGGATCTGGTGATGGCGTCCGGTTCCGAGATGGATCTGAACAACGGATAAGCCAGTCACTTCGGAAGTTTCCAGTATTTCATACGAAAGGACAGCTTTTTTGGCACCGGGTGTATTTTTACTGCAGATGCGGGAGGTGTTGGTGCGGCCGTCCTTTACCAGATAATCGGTCAGAGTGCCGGAGTCCGGAAGGGCTCCACATACTACAGCCTGGTAGTATTTTTCAAATTGATCGTTCTGTAACTGCTGGTTCAGATTTTTCGCAGCCGCAGGTGTGCGGGCAAAAACCAGGATGCCGGAAACCGGTTGATCCAGTCTGTGGATCACGGCAAGATAAGGTGGCTTATGTCCGGCATGATGTGAAGAATGGATGAACAGATAATTTTTCAGAATGCTCTCCATGTCCTGTGTACCGATCTTTTTTGTCTGCACGGGAACACCGGCAGGTTTGTGGCAGACCAGAATCTGGTCGTCTTCATATAGAATTTCAGGTGTTTGCAAAATAATTCCTCCCCATATGCGAAAATTTTGTTTCTTTGATTAAAACATAACGGAAAGGGCTTGTCAATTGGGTTGACAAATCCGAAAATCTCAATTAAACTCTATAGTAAATCGAAGAGATTTGACGATGAAGAGGACTAGTATATGATGAAAGTGGCACAGAGAGGCTTCTGGCTGGTGGGAGGAAGCTGCATGGAAATTATAGAACCGACCTTGGAGTTCCGCATGAAAAGTGTGGCGTATGCCTGGCGTTAACGGGTAATGAAGTGAATCGTAATACGATTAATTAGGGTGGTACCGCCGAATTTTCGGTCCCTTGTCAGGGGCATGAAGATTTGGTGTTTTTTATTTTACGGGCAAAGCATGTCTGATCTGAATCCCCTGCATCCGGCAGAGGCTGCAGAGAGCAGCATCTTCTGGTTTTATGATAACCTTATTTATAAAATCAAAGTAACTGTTCAGAGCCAACCTCCAAAATGCTACGCATTTCGTCGGTGTGGCGTATCCGCCAAATAAAATTTCAAAAACAGTCTTAAAAATGCAAGCATTTTACACCTGTTTTATGAAATTTTGCTTGGCTCTGAACAGTTACAAATCAAAAATGAAGAGAAGGAGAACTTTATCAATGGCTAAGGAAAAGAAATTTGTACAGGCGATTACCTCTCGTGATGAAGATTTCGCACAGTGGTATACCGACGTTGTAAGAGAAGCAAAGCTTTGTGATTATTCAAGTGTAAAAGGATGTCTTAATTATCTTCCAAATGGATATGCAATCTGGGAGAAGATCCAGGCAGACCTTGACAAGAGATTTAAAGAGACAGGTGTTGAAAACGTATACCTGCCAATGCTGATCCCGGAGAATCTTCTTCAGAAGGAAAGCGATCATATCGAAGGATTTGCACCGGAAGTTGCATGGGTGACAAAAGGTGGTCTTGAGACTCTTCAGGAGCCAATGTGCATCCGTCCGACATCGGAGACTCTGTTCTGCGACCTGTGGGCAAGAACCGTACAGTCTTACCGTGACCTTCCGAAAGTATGGAATCAGTGGTGTTCGGTACTTCGCTGGGAGAAGACAACCAGACCGTTCCTTCGTTCCAGAGAATTCTTATGGCAGGAAGGACACACCATTCATGCAACTTATGAAGAAGCAGAACAGAGAACACTGACCATGCTTCGTGTATATCAGGAACTGATCCGTGATTCCCTTGCAATCCCGTTCGTATCAGGTCCGAAGACAGAGAGCGAGAAGTTCGCAGGTGCACAGGACACTTACACCGTAGAAGCTCTGATGCATGACGGAAAAGCACTTCAGTCTGCAACCAGCCATTTCTTCGGAAATGCGTTCCCGGATGCATTTGACATCAAATATCTGGATAAGAACAATGAACTTCACAGCGTATATGAGACTTCATGGGGACTGTCTACACGTATCATCGGAGCCCTGATCATGGTTCATGGTGATGACAGCGGACTTGTTCTTCCACCGAGAATCGCACCGGTTCAAACAAGAGTCATTCCGATCGCACAGCACAAAGAAGGCGTTCTTGAAAAAGCAAATGAACTGACAGAGAGACTGAAAAAAGCTGGCTACAGCGTGAAGATCGACGATTCTGAGAAGAGCCCTGGATGGAAATTCAGTGAGCAGGAAATGCTTGGTATCCCGACACGTATCGAGATCGGACCAAAGGATATCGAACAGAACCAGGTTGTTGTTGTACGTCGTGATACAAGAGAAAAGATCGTTGTTTCTTTAGATGAGATCGAGACAAAACTTGGCGAGATCCTTGAAACAATCCAGAAGGATATGTATGACCGTGCAAAAGCATTCCTTGACAGCCACATTGATTTTGCTGAAACCATGGATGAAATGAATGAAAAATTCAACACCAAACGTGGATTTATCAAAGCAAAATGGTGTGGAAGCGCAGAATGTGAAGATGAGATCAAGGCAGCAACAGGTGGAGCAACCACCCGCTGTATCTGCAAAGAGGATCAGGTAAAAGACGGAGATACCTGTATTTTCTGTGGCAAACAGGCTAAACATGTTGTTTATTTTGGAAAAGCATACTAGGAGCGAATGTATATGAAAATTCAGTTACCTGAAAAGGTGAATCGAATTATAACTACATTACAAAAACATGGCTTTGAGGCATATGCAGTCGGCGGCTGCGTCCGGGATTCTTTTCTCGGACGTGTGCCGGGTGACTGGGATATCACAACATCGGCAGCGCCGGAAGAGACGAAGTCATTATTTGCCAGAACTTTTGACACCGGAATCGAGCATGGAACGATTACGGTGCTTTTAAATGGAGAAGGATTTGAAGTGACGACATACCGGATTGACGGGAAATACGAAGACAACCGGCATCCGAGTAAAGTGCAGTTTACCAGAAGTCTGTCAGAGGATCTGCTGCGCAGAGATTTTACGATCAATGCGATGGCGTACAATGAACAGGATGGACTGGTGGATCTGTTTCATGGGATGGAGGATCTGAAAAAAGGTGTGATCCGTTGTGTGGGAAATGCTGAGGCACGTTTTTCGGAGGATGCCCTGCGGATTTTGAGGGCGATCCGTTTTTCGGCGCAGCTTGGATTTGAGATTGAGAAAGAGACCAGACAGGCAATCCGAAAACTTGCACCAAATCTTTCCTATATCAGTGCAGAACGTATTCAGACAGAGCTTGTAAAGCTTCTGGTCTCCGATCATCCGGAAAAGATCCTGGATGCATATGAGCTTGGGATCACAAAGGTGATCCTCCCGGAATTCGATGCAATGATGGAAACAACACAGGAAACTTTGCATCACTGTTATAATGTAGGTGAGCATACGATCCATGCGCTGATGAACATTCCGGCAGATAAAGTGCTGCGTCTTACAATGCTGTTTCACGATACGGGGAAACCGGCACGAAAGACGGTCGATCCGGATGGGACGGCACATTTTAAAGGGCATGCATACGTCAGCGAAGAACTCACAAAGTCGATCATGCATCGCTTGAAATTCGATAATGATACACTGCGTAAGGTGTCAAAGCTGGTGCTGTATCATGATGACCGGATGCCTGCAACGATGAAGCATGTACGCCGCGCAATGAACCGGATCAGTGCGGAACTGTTCCCGTATTATATGAAGGTACGGATGGCTGATACGTTGGCACAGAGTGATTATCAGCGTGATAAGAAGCTGGAAAATCTGGCTGGTATCGAGAAGTGCTACCAGGAGATTCTGGAGAAAAAGCAATGTGTTTCTTTAAAAGAACTAAAAGTAAACGGTCAGGATCTGATCGCGGCAGGTATTGAAAAAGGACCGAAAATTGGTCAGACACTCCAGACACTTTTACAGGAAGTGATCGAGGAACCGGAGAAAAATACACGGGAATATTTACTTGCCAGAATAAAAGAATTGGAATAATCAAAAATCATGCATGACTTAAGTCTCCCCCTGCATACATTAGAAAGACCGGTAAAACAAAGCGGCAGGGGGAAGCCATGAAAGATTATGGAATCAGTGTATTGACACAATATCAGATGGAAGTATTCGGCACCCACAAAGTAAGGGGTGCTATTTTATGCGATACAGATAAGGGGCTGCTCCTCTTGAAGGAGACGCGCATGGAGGAGAGCCGGATCTGCGCGCTTGCAAAAATATATGAGCAGTTAAATGCGAATGGATTTGAATGGGTAGATACGCCTCTGCTTAATAAAGAGGATGCTTATGTCAGTAAAGCCGAGGATGGAACAGGCTATATCTTAAAGAAATGGTTTCAGGGACGTGAGTGTGATGTCAGACGTGAAAATGAACTGATCGCCGGTGCGGAAAATCTTGCCCGGATCCATCTATGCATGCGTCTGGCTGGGGAAGAAAACGGATTTGCAGGAAGAGAAGAAAATCCGGTGATCAAGGAGTACGCAAGGCATAACAGAGAACTCAGAAAGGTTCGGGAATTTGTCTGCAGAAGAAGTGTGAAAAGCCCGTTTGAGATCGCATTTTTAAAGGGATATGACCAGATGTATTTTTGGGCAGACAGAGTGCTGAAAATACTGGAAAATATGGATCTGGACAGTGTTTTTAAAGAAGCGGAGGCAGAAAATCATATGGTCCACGGAGACTATAATTATCATAATCTTCTGGTCTGTCAGGAAGGCATGGCGGTGACTGGATTTGAACATGCACACCGGGATGTTCAGATGGAAGATCTGTATTATTTCCTGCGCAAATGTATGGAAAAGCATCATTATGATGAACGGCTTGGATATCGGATGATGAGAGCGTATGATTCGGTGAATAATCTTGGGAAAAAAGAACGGGATTACCTTGCGATCCGTCTTGCTTATCCGGAAAAATTCTGGAAGATCACCAATTCTTATTACCACTCGGGAAAGGCATGGATTCCTGCAAAAAATGTCGAAAAACTTTCACTTTCTGTCGCACAGACAGAAGAAAAAAAGCGGTTTTTGCGGAATCTGTTTGCGTTTCAGATATAGTGTTCAGTTTTCTTAGATTTTAAGGGTTTAGACTTGACAAAGAAGGTAAAAACTTATATAACATATGTAGGGTAAGGGGCGTGTCAGACCGCATGGATACGCAGAATAAACCTAGCAAAAAGACAAAATGCCGGGGTGTTCCGGGAGTATATTTTACAGGAGGACGTAAGTCATGAACAAGACAGAATTAGTAGCTGCAGTTGCAGAACAGGCAGATATTTCAAAGAAAGATGCAGAAAAAGCATTAAAAGCATTTGTTGATGTTGTTACAGAAGAAATGAAAAAAGGTGAAAAAGTTCAGTTAGTAGGATTCGGAACTTTCGAAGTAAGCGAAAGAGCTGCAAGAGAAGGAAGAAATCCACAGACTGGAAAAACTATGAAGATCGAAGCTTGCAAGGCTCCGAAATTCAAAGCAGGAAAAGCTTTAAAAGATGCTGTTAATGCATAATTTGTAAAACATTTTTGAAAAATGGCGCAGTCTGAAAAGGGCTGCGCTTTATTCGTATTACGGGAAGGAAAAATCAAAATGAGACTTGATAAATTTTTAAAGGTGTCCCGCCTGATCAAACGGCGCACCGTTGCAAATGAAGCCTGTGATGCAGGAAGAGTCCTGATCAACGGGGCGGTGGCGAAGGCTTCCACGAAAGTAAAAAAAGGTGATATCATTGAGATCCAGTTTGGGACCAAGACTGTAAAGGCAGAGGTTCTGGATCTGCGAGATACGACTAAAAAAGAAGAGGCGGCAGATTTATTCCGTTATCTTTAAAACTCCGGAACATCAGAAAAGATGTGGTTTGAGATCATTCCGGCAGCGGATCCGAGGCATATTTACCAGATGTTATTCATACAATAACTAGAAAGACAGTATAGGAAAGGTTGGGATTTGTATGGAAGAGAGACAGCTGGTAAAACCTCAGAATCACAGGCTGGTTATCAATAACCGGAAGACAGGTACAGTAACGGGAGTGCTGGACGTTCTTTCTTTTGATTTAAATGAAATCCTGCTTGAGACAGAGCAGGGAATGCTGATGGTAAAAGGTACGGACATGCATGTAAACCGGCTGAATCTTGAAAAAGGGGAGGTCGACCTGGCAGGCAATATTGACAATATTTCTTATTCGGATATCCATTCTGGAGTAAAAGCCGGAGAAAATCTGTTGTCAAAACTGTTTCGGTAGGAGGAGAAAAAATGTCTGGTATCGGAACAGAGATCAGGGTTTTCTGTTATGCAATCCTGACCGGTGTCCTGATCGTGGCAGTCTATCTGTGGATCAGGGTTTTGCGCAGACTGGTTGCTCACAGATTGTGGCTGATCAATCTGGAGGATGCCTGTTACTGGGCAGGGATTTCCGTTTATACCTTTGTGCAGATCTATCATACGAGTGATGGTGTTCTGCGGTGGTATATCGGACTGGGGATTGCGCTCGGAGCAATCTGGATGGCGCTGCTTTCAGCTGTCTTTGTAAGAGCTTACAAAAAGATTTCTACACGAATTTGTGAAAAAAGAGTAAAAAGAGTTGATAAATCTGGTTAAAAACGGTACACTGTAGAAGACTAAATGGGTTTAGTAGTAAGAAGCTATACAAGATCAACTGATAGCGAAAGGTGAATAGATTAGATGGGAAGCTTAAAGAAGAACCGGAAAAAGCGTCCGGGGAGCGGGCTTCAGAAGCACAAAAGAAGTATTGTTGCGATTACCGCAGTTATTATATTATTATGCGGCATGGTTATTGTACATGGGATGGCGCTCAAAAAGAGCAATGATGCATATAAGGTGCAGGAAGAAGAACTGCAGACACAGATCGATGCGGAAAAAGAACGCTCAGAAGAAATTAATAAACTGAAAAAATATGTAGGAACAGATGAATACATCGAGGAAGTCGCCAGAGAGAAGCTGGGACTTGTAAAGGAGAATGAGATTCTGTTCCGTGCACAGCAGTAACGTAAGAAAAGCTTTGGGAAGAAAATGTCCCGAAGCTTTTTTCATTCATAGAAATTTAGAGGGTGGTGGCAAATGGAGGTTAAATACAGAGAGGAGCAAGTGATCACAAGTCCATATGTAACGCAGGCAGATAAAATGGCAGTGTCGCTTCGGCATCTGGCAGACAGGTTTCTGAAAATGGAGCCGAAAAAGCAGTGTTTTACACCCGAAGAAATGACAGAAATGTATGATCGGATTACGGAAAAGGTGTGCAGAGGATGCAGCAGGAAATCGGAGTGTCTGGAGAGAAAGAAGGCAGAACACTGGCAGCTTTTTTATGATCTTTTGTGTACGATTGAAGGATATGGTGCAGAACTGAATAAAGAGATGAAACAGCATCTTCAGAGGGAGTGTATTCAGGCACCACGGTTTTTACGAGAATCACTGGAAACTTTCCAGGAGGCAAAAAGGATTCTGGTGTGGAATAATAAGATGGTACAGAGCCGTGAGGGATGTGCGGCACAGCTGGATTCTTTTGCGGACATGCTCTGCTATGTGACGAGAGATCTGGATGCGAGTATTTTTACGGATCCGCCGCTTGCAAAAAAGGTTGCGCAGCATTTCAAAAAGGCAGGGATCCGGATGCTGAGTTCCGTTTTTTTTGTGGATGAGCATGGCAGATATGAAATTCATGTAACGGTAAAAAGTGAGAAGGGAAACTGTATCCCAACCAGAAAAGCGGCAGAGCTTTTATCAGTCTGTACTAAGAGAAGGATGTGCCCGGCTCAGAACGAGAGGCAGGTTCTGGGACAGGAGTATGAAACTATTGTATGTGTGGAAGGACCGGGATATTATGTGCTGCAGGGTGTGGCAAAAATGGGAAAGAACGGACAAAAGATATCTGGCGACAGCTTTCTTATGAAGACACTTCCGGGTGGAAAAGAGGCGGCAATCTTGTCAGACGGAATGGGATCTGGTGAGAGGGCGCTACAGGAAAGCGGGATGCTGGTAGAAATGCTGGAAGAGCTTCTTGGAGCAGGATTTCCTGTGGAAACTGCACTTTCCATGATCAATACGGCTCTTGTTATGGGACGGGAAGAGGTTCGCTTTTCTACGGTTGATATGAGCATTTTTGATCTCTATAATGGAAAATGTGAGTTTGTAAAAGCAGGAGCGGCAGTGACATTTCTGCGGACTAAAGACGGGGTGGAGCATATCCGTTCGGAAAGTCTTCCGCTGGGGGTAATCCAGAGACAGCAAAGTGAAAAGGAAACCAGACAGTTGGAATCCGGAGATGTGGTGGTCATGGTATCGGACGGGATCCTGGATGCGCTTCCGGCAGGAGAGCAGGAGCATTTACTGGATCTGATGATTGGGGGAAGTCCGCTGGAGAATCCGGAGGAACTGGCGAATTATATTCTGGATAAGGTGCTGGAGCTGGCGGCCGGAAAAGCAGGAGATGATATGACAGTCCTTGTGGCGGGAATCTGGAAGATGTGTTACAGTAGATAAAAGACGAGAGGAATTTACCATGTTAGAAAAAGTAGAGAACTATATCAGGCAGTGGAAGATGCTTGAAAAAGGAGATAAAGTTGTCGTTGGCCTTTCCGGAGGGGCAGATTCTGTATGCCTTTTTCTGATACTGGAAGAGCTGCGAAAAAAGATCGGATTTGAGATGCTTGCGGTACATGTGAATCACGGGATCCGTGGGGAAGAGGCAAAAGCTGATGAAGAATTTGTAAAGACACTGTGTGAGAAAAAAGAAATCCCATGCAGGAGTGTTTCGGTGGATATTCCGAAAATGGCAGTGGAATACAGGATGTCAGAAGAAGAGGCGGGAAGGACTGCACGAAGGGAAATATTTGAGCAGGCAGCGGAAGAATGGGGAGGAACCAGGATCGCACTGGCACATCATCAGGATGACAATGCAGAGACATTTTTCCTGCATCTTGCCCGCGGCAGCGGACTTCGGGGGCTCGGCGGTATATATCCGGTAAACGGGATGTATATACGGCCGCTTCTTTGCGTGGGGAGAAAAGAGATCGAGGATTATCTGAAAGGACGGGAGATGTCTTACTGCATTGATGCGACAAATATGGAAGATGCATATATGCGAAACCGCATCCGTAACCATGTGATTCCGTATTTTAAAGAAAATATCAATGAAAAAACCGTGGAGCATATGAACCGGTCTATGGATCAGCTTAGGGAGATCTGGGATTATATGGAACGACAGACAGAAAGTGCATATCAGATCTGTACTGACCAAAATGGAGAAAAAATCTGCATCCATGCAGATGCATATCACCGACAGGAACGGCTGATCCGGAAAATGATTCTCCGGAAAGCATTGGCATTGGTGGCAGAACATGAAAAAGATCTGGAGCAGGTTCATGTAGAGAAGCTGGAGGGACTGTTTGAAAAGCAGGTTGGAAAAAGACTGGATCTTCCTTATGGGGTCTGTGCATGCAGAACCTATGAAGGGATTGAACTGAAGCGGAAAAAGAAGGACACGGAATTGGCAGAAGAAGAGAAAAAGTTGGATCTGAAGCAGGTTTCGGGAAAGATATTTTACGGGAAATGGGAAATTTCCTACCGTATTTTTGAAAAAGAAGAATGCAGATGCCAGATCCCGAAAAAAACGTACACGAAATGGTTTGATTATGATATAATAAAACAGAGTGTCGCTGTACGCACCAGAAGGGCTGGCGATTTTATTGTAATTGATGAAAGCGGAGGAAGGCAGAAGCTGAAATCCTATTTTATCAATAAAAAAATACCAGTGGCAGAACGCGCCGGAATTCCTCTGATCGCAGAGGGAAGCGAGATTTTATGGATTGTGGGCTGCCGGCAGAGCAAGGCATACCAGGTGACAGAGCAGACAACGAAAATATTAGAAATTACGATAAATGGAGGAACTTTAAATGGCCGAGAAAGTGAAAATGTTAATTCCGGAAGAAGAAGTAAATGCCAGAATTGAAGAACTTGGAAAAAAGATCAGTGAAGAATATGCGGGAAAGCAGGTTCATCTGATCTGTGTTTTAAAGGGTGGAGTGTTCTTTATGTGTGAGCTGGCAAAAAGGATTACAGTGCCGGTAACAATGGACTTTATGAGCGTCAGCAGCTATGGTGACGGAACTCAGTCCAGTGGAATCGTTAAGATTGCAAAAGATCTGGATGAGTCTCTGGAGGGGAAAGATGTAATTGTTGTTGAGGATATCGTAGATTCAGGACGTACTCTTTATTATCTGCTTGACATCCTTCGGAAGAGAGGACCGAAGAGCATGAAGCTTTGTACACTTCTTGACAAACCGGATCGTCGTGTGCGCGACGTACATGTAGATTATGTCGGATTTAATATTCCGGATGAATTTGTGGTAGGATTCGGTCTGGACTATGCACAAAAATATAGAAACTTACCGTACATCGGAATTGTAGAGATGTAACAGGTGGAAGGAGCAGGTTTTGAATAATAATAAGACAAGAGGAATCAGTGGTCTTTCGATTCTGCTCTGTGTTCTGGTGCTGGCAGGTGTGTACTGGTTTATGAGCCAGTCGGGTGTGCAGCAGACAGCATACACGTATCAGGATTTTCAGAAAGATCTGAAAAAAGAGAAGGTAGAAAGTGTAGAGGTCAAGCAGAACAAAGTCGCACCGACTGGGACACTGAAGATCCGGCTGAAGAATGATGACATCGAACAGCTTCATGTATCCGATGTCAACAGTGCAGAGGATCTGCTTGAATCTTATGACATTTCCTACAGTGTGGACAACGTCCCGCAGGATAGCTGGATGTCAACAACACTGGTTCCGATCATATTGATGGCAGGCATCATGGTATTTGTTGTGATGATGATGAATCGTCAGGGCGGATCGAATGCAAAAGCGATGAATTTCGGAAAGAGCAGGGCAAAGATGAGCACGCAGGAAGAAAACCATGTGACGTTTGCACAGGTTGCCGGACTGCAGGAAGAAAAGGAAGAGCTTGCAGAGATCGTGGATTTCCTCAAGAGTCCTGGAAAATATACGCAGGTAGGAGCCAGAATCCCGAAAGGTGTTCTTCTTGAAGGACCTCCGGGAACAGGTAAGACACTTCTTGCAAGAGCAATTGCGGGAGAAGCAGGTGTCCCGTTCTTTACCATTTCAGGCTCTGATTTTGTGGAGATGTTTGTCGGTGTCGGAGCATCCCGTGTAAGAGATCTTTTCGAGGATGCCAAGAAAAATGCACCTTGTATTATTTTTATCGATGAGATCGATGCCGTGGCAAGACGTCGTGGAACCGGTATGGGCGGCGGACATGATGAGAGAGAGCAGACGCTGAACCAACTCCTCGTAGAGATGGATGGTTTTGGCGCGAATGAAGGAATCATCGTACTTGCAGCAACCAACCGTGTCGATATTCTTGATCCAGCGATCTTAAGACCGGGACGTTTTGACCGTAAAGTCATGGTCGGCAGACCGGATGTAAAGGGACGTCTGGAAATCCTTCAGGTTCATGCCAAGGGCAAACCGCTCGGGGATGATGTGGATCTGGAACAGGTTGCGAGAACAACGGCAGGATTTACCGGAGCTGATCTGGAAAATCTTCTGAATGAGGCTGCGATCCTTGCAGCAAAGGATGGAAGAGTGTATCTGCAACAGGAGGATATCCGCAGAGCATTTGTAAAAGTCGGAATCGGTGCAGAGAAGAAGAGCCGTGTGATTTCGGATAAAGAGAAGAAGATCACTGCATTCCATGAAGCAGGACATGCCATTTTATTCCATGTACTTCCGGATGTAGGACCGGTGTACAGCGTGTCGATCATTCCTACCGGTGTAGGGGCAGCCGGATATACGATGCCGCTTCCTGAAAAGGATGAGATGTTCAATACCAAAGGAAAGATGTTGCAGGATATTACCGTATCACTAGGTGGACGTGTGGCAGAAGAGCTGATCTTTGATGATATTACAACCGGGGCATCCCAGGATATCAAGCAGGCAACAGCATACGCCAAATCCATGGTAACGAAGTTCGGTATGTCGGAAGCACTTGGTCTTGTAAGCTATGGAGATGATAATGATGAAGTATTTATCGGAAGAGATTTTGGTCATACCTCCAGAGGTTATGGTGAACAGGTTGCCACAACGATCGACAGTGAAGTGAAGCGGATCATTGACGAATGTTATGACCGTGCAAAGACCATTATTAAAGAGCATGAAGCTGTTCTTTATAAATGTGCAGATCTGCTTCTTGAAAAAGAGAAGATTACAAGAGAAGAATTTGAAGCATTATTTGAAGAATAGAGGCTAGATTATGAAAAAAGAAGCATTGTTTTGTGATGGAACAGAGGCGTATGTGAGTCCGCCGGAACCGGAGGCAGGAGATGAACTTCAGTTGTGGTTCCGTACAGCAGCTCACGACGTAGACGAAGTCTATCTGGAAAACCGCGAACTATGCATTCCAATGAACAAAGTAATCTCAAATAAGGCATTTGACTTTTATGAAGTGAAATACAAATTAGAAGATAAACCATTCCGGTATCATTTTAAGATCAGATCAGGAAATGAGATCTGCTACTATAACAAATGGGGAGCAGAGAGCAAACTTGTGGATTATTATGATTTTAAAATCGTGCCAGGCTTTACGGCACCGGATTGGGCAAAAGGAGCGGTCATGTATCAGATTTATACAGACCGCTTCTGTAACGGCGACCCGGATAATGATGTACAGACGGGAGAGTACTTTTATATTGGAGAGCAGGTTCATCATGTAGATGACTGGTACCGGGATCCGCAGCCGATGGATGTACGGGAATTTTACGGAGGAGATATCCAGGGGATCATTGATAAACTGGATTACCTGCATGGACTTGGAGTAGAAGTTGTCTATTGTAATCCACTATTTGTATCACCATCTAATCATAAATATGACACACAGGATTACGATTATATTGATCCGCATGTCGGTAAAATTGAAGTCGATGAAGGAAGACTTCTGGATCCGGGAGAAAATAACAATATCCATGCGGACCGTTACCGGACAAGAACTACCAGAAAAGAGAATCTGGAAGCAAGTAACCGGCTGTTCATCAAGCTGGTAGAAGAACTCCATAAGAGGGGAATGCGAATCATCATTGACGGCGTCTTCAACCATTGTGGTTCTTTCAATAAATGGCTGGACAGAGAGCTGATCTACGAGAGCGCCGATGGTTATGAAGTAGGTGCTTTTGTGTCACCGAAGAGTCCGTACCGGAATTATTTTCTATTCCATCGTACCGGGGAGAATGAATGGCCGGGCAATGGAAGCTATGACGGCTGGTGGGGACACGATACGCTGCCAAAGCTGAATTATGAAGATTCAAAAGAGCTGGAAGAGTATGTTCTTGGTATCGCAAAGAAATGGGTTTCACCGCCGTATAATGTAGACGGCTGGAGACTGGATGTTGCGGCAGACCTTGGAAGAAGCAATGAGTACAATCATGAATTTTGGAAGAAATTTCGTAAGGCAGTAAAAGAAGCAAATCCACATGCACTGATCCTTGCCGAGCACTATGGAGATCCGAGTGACTGGTTGCAGGGCGATGAATGGGACAGCGTTATGAATTACGATGCATTTATGGAGCCGGTCACCTGGTTCCTGACCGGGATGGAGAAGCACAGTGATGAATATCGCGGCGATCTTCTCGGAAATGCAGACAATTTTGTGAATGCTATGAAACATCATATGGCAAATATGATGACACCGTCACTTCAGACGGCGATGAACCAGTTGTCAAACCATGACCATTCCCGTTTTCTGACGCGTACCAACCACAAGGTTGGCCGTGTGGGACAGCTTGGGTCGCGTGCGGCAGAAGAAGGGGTAAGCCTTGCAGTTATGCGGGAAGCGATCATCATGCAGATGACCTGGCCGGGAGCACCGACCCTTTATTATGGAGACGAAGCAGGACTTTGTGGTTTCACGGATCCGGATAACCGGAGAACTTATCCGTGGGGAAGAGAAAAACGGGATCTGATCAATTTCTACCGTGAGATGATCCAAATCCACAGAAAGTCGCTGGCTCTCAGAAAGGGGTCAATCAAGATGCTGAAAGCAGAACCGGATCTTCTGGCCTATGGAAGATTCTGGGGGAATGAGCAGATCGTGGTTATTATCAATAATTCCGATCATCTGAAGGAAGTAAGGGTTCCGGTATGGCAGGCAGAAGTTGCCGAAGGACATAATATGGCGCGAGTGATGTATTCTTATGAAGATGGGTATATTGGAGAATTCGAAGAGTATATCGTGAAAGAGGGAAATATTTCACTGATGATGGGGAAGAAATCGGCGATCGTGCTGAAGAATAAGAAGTGGTAGAATGATATAAGTAGTACAAGCCATCCGCCGGGCGAACCTCGGAAAGTCTGGCGACTTTCCTCAGTCGCGTAGCCGCTCATTAAAATAAAAAGATACAGCCTCTGAAATGCAAGCATCCCAGAGACTGTATTTTTTTATTTTACTTCGCCCGGCTATAAACGAAAGTTAAAGTCCGCATATGCTGAGCAGCCGTGTTCGTGGATATCGAGACCGTCGAGTTCTTCTCCTTTGGTGACGCGGAGGCCTACGGTTTTATCGATGATGGTGAATACGATGATCGCCATTACGAGGACGTAGGCTACGGTTGAAAGGACACCGATCACCTGGGTTTTGAGGGTGTATTCCGGGGAGAAGACTCCGACGAGGATACTGCCTGTGAAACCGCATACGCCGTGGACACTGATCGCACCTACCGGGTCATCGATCTTGGCTACTTTGTCGAAGAATTCTACAGAGAATACGACGAGGATACCAGCGATCAGTCCGATGATGATTGCAGAGTAGTTGCTGACGGTGTCGCATCCGGCGGTGATTGCTACGAGTCCGGCGAGGGAACCGTTGAATGTCATGGATACATCTGGTTTTCCATAGCGGATCCAGGTTACAACAAGGGTTGCAAGTGTTGCGGAAGCAGCGGCAAGATTGGTTGTCATTGCGATATCACCGAGGTTTGTGGAAGCTGCTGTGGTAGAGCCGCAGTTGAAACCGAACCAGCAGAACCAGAGAATAAATACGCCAAGAGCTGCAATGGAAAGGTTGTGTCCGGGAATCGCACGGGCATTCCCTTCTTTATCATATTTTCCAATACGAGGTCCGAGGATTTTGGCACCAACAAGTGCACAGATACCGCCGACCATATGGACTGCTGTGGAACCTGCAAAATCGTGGAATCCCATCTGAGCGAGCCATCCACCGCCCCAGATCCAGTGGCCGGTTACCGGGTAAATAAAAATACTGATTGCTGCACTATATAATAAGTAAGCAAGGAATTTTGTACGTTCTGCCATAGAACCGGATACGATAGTAGCGGATGTGGCGCAGAATACTGTATGGAAAATAAGGAAGACTCCGATTGGCAGTCCGTTGAAAAGTCCGTCGGCATCGGCAAGTGTTGTAGGATTGAAGAACCCTTTTATACCGATGATACCATTCCAGTCGGTTCCGTGCATGATCGCAAATCCGAAGATGAAAAAGAACAAACTTCCAAGTACAAAGTCCATCATATTTTTCATCAGTATATTTCCAGTATTTTTTGCTCTGGTAAATCCGGCTTCACACATTGCAAATCCAGCCTGCATAAAGTAAACAAGAGTTGCACCGACAATTGTCCAGACAACATTAAGCAGTAGTTCAGTGGCGGCGGTTGCATCCATTCCGCCCGCAATTAAATCAGATAATCCCATATTTAACATCCTCCATTTCAAATAAAAAGGATAGCTACAATGAATGATCTACAGGCAGTTCATTTGTAGTTATCCTCTTTGATAACGATATTCAACACTATTCTAATTCACATATATTTTTAGCTAAAGAGCAGCAGAGCCACGTTCGCCGGTACGGATTCTTACAGCATCCTGTACTTCGTAAACAAAAATTTTACCATCGCCGTACGCACCGGTTTTGATCTCTTCGACAATTTTCCGAATCAGAGGTTCTGCAAC
Organism: Coprococcus sp. AF102-57; assembly: GCF_027686195.1. Lineage (NCBI taxonomy): Bacteria > Bacillati > Bacillota > Clostridia > Lachnospirales > Lachnospiraceae > Coprococcus > Coprococcus sp. AF102-57. The sequence continues at coordinate 24,219 of NZ_JAQCSY010000022.1, forward strand.
TTCCGGTTCAACAACAGTTTCTACTTTGATCTTAGGAAGAAGATTTACGCTGTATTCAGCACCGCGATAAAATTGTTTGTGTCCTTTCTGATTACCATATCCCATAATGTTACTGATCATAATACCGCTGACATTGGAAGCATCCAGGATTGCTTTCAGGGCTTCCAGTTTTTCCGGCTGGATAATGATTTCTAGTTTTTTCATAACTGAGTCCCTCCTTCTCGATTTAAAAAAAAGAACAAAAAAGGCGTTCCCCGGATAATAGGGAACGCCGTCGTTCTTGATACGCTTTATTATAGCGACTGATTTTGATTTGTCAAATTATTTTTTGAAAAAATACAAAAAATTCGCGCATTTATTAGGTGTTGACGGATAAAATGTCATTTGCTAGAATAAAAGATAAGTGAAAAAGATTCCTTTATCAAGAAAGTTTTAAGTTAACAAAGCAATAAGTCTGTATTTAGAAAGAAGATATATTTATACGGGGAGAAAAGGAGGAAAAATACATGATTAATCTCACATTCGGAGAGCAGGTAAAAATTGTTTTAAGCAGAAAAGATATGACAATTAAAGAGCTTGCAGAAGAAATCGAAGCAAGAACCGGGAAAAAGATGTCCCGTCAAAATCTGACACAGCGGCTTGGCAGAGATAATTTTCAGGAGCAGGATATGCGTATGATCGCAGACATTCTTGGATGCCCGTTCCAGCTCAGCATTCTTGGTAATGCGGATTCGGAAAAGGAAGCTTTGGATGAAGAAGAGATGCCGACGGGAAGAGAGCTTGAGAAGCTTACTGCGAAAAAAGAAAGAAAGGCAGCAAGAGAAGAAGCAAAAAAGAATGTAGAACGTGATATTACAGTTGGAGAGATTGTAGATATACTTGAAGAGACCACAGCAGAACCGAAGGAAGAAGCTGTACAGATGGAACTGGATCTTGATGCAGAAGAACAGACTGCCAGGGAGACAGAAAGCGTTGCGGATTCAGATACTTTGGAAGAGGATATTCTGACTGAAGAAGAAACAGAGCCGTACACAGAACCGGCAGAAGATGATGTGGAAGTATCTGCAGAAGACGCAGAACAGATTGAAGAAGAATTGCAGGAGCCCGAACAGGAAGTAGAAGCGGAAGCGGTTGAAGAAGCCGGGGGTGAGGAGATTCCGGAGGAAACTTCTGAAGCTGCTTACCAGGAAGAGGCAGGACCGCAGGAGGAAGCGTACCAGGAACAGCCGGCTTATTATGAAGAGAATCAGCCGGAAACCTATCAGGAAGAGGAAACTCCTGCAGTAGAAGATGCGGAAACTGAAAATGTTCATGAGGAGAAAAAATCACCATTTTCAAAACTTACAAAGCTGATCACTCCGAAAAAGGAAAAGAAATCTTCCGGATGGCCGCAAGATTTCCAGCCGATCAAGCGTCGGGAGGATATTGATGAAGATCTGGTAAATGGAGATGTGAACCCATATACCGGACATGAGTATCGGACAAACAGTGTGCGTATGCATCCACACAGAATCGGTTATGTACAGGTATATGACCGAAAAGATCACAAGTGGACAGACATGACAGAGTGGGCGTTCCTTGGGGTGGAAGAGCGAAAGAAAGCTACGATGGGAAAAGACTACGAGCCACCGATTTATCTGGATTAATCAATGAGTTATTTGTCAGAGCGGAAGATTCCGCTCTGATTTTTTAAAAATGGTAATTTTTACCGGAAAGTCAGAATAGTTTAGAACAGGCAGTTAGAAGGAAGGTGCAGGTGCTAGATTATGAAAAGCTTTATCCGGTATTTATATGAATATCAGAATGGAAAAAGGACAAGAAATACAGGTTTTGTAAAGGTTCTTGAGCAGGAAGAGGCGACCGTGGTCCAGATTTATGGGAGAGGATTTCCCGTAGCGGGAGGTCGTACACTGGAAATTTATCTGTTTTATGAAGAGGATGGACAGTGCATAGGGATCTTAATGGGAGAGATCAGAGGGGCGCAGGCAGCATTTGGTTATAAGCTGAGCTATACGACAGACGATGTGGGAGGAGATGGACAGTTTGGCAGGATTGGTGGAATGATCCTTCGGGTTGGAAACGGAGCGGATGCAGGATATTATGGAGCAGTCTGGGATGAGGCGAGACCGGTAGATGTTAGCAGGATGATTACGGAAGAAGAATGGAAGCTAAACAAATCGGGGAAAAATAAAAAAATTGCAAATGGCGGAGACGTGCTAAGCAATGAAAAATACGAGAAGCCAGGAAATGAGAAAATACTTGAGGAGAAAACAAGCCAGAGAAAATCTGAGAATATAGAAGAACAGGATACCTCAGAACAATCTAAAAACACAGATGCAGTTAGGAAATCGAAAAGCAACCCAAATGTGCCGGAAGAAAGAAACTCTCAGAACGCAAATTCAGATTTACCACCAAAAACCACAAAGGATATCATCTATAAAATCACCCGTCAGGAGATTGCCGGACTTCCGCGAAAGGAATGGAAGCTTGCGAATAATCATTTTCTTCTCCATGGATATTATAATTACCATCATCTGGTATCATTTGAAAAAGAAGGGAAATGCTGGATTGGGGTTCCGGGACTTTATTTTCCTGGTGAGCAGCGGGCGGCAGGAGCATTTGGATTCAGTCAGTTCATGAAGCCATCTGATGGTGAACTGGATCTGGAAGAATATGAGATTGAAGATGAGGAACATTTCGGTTACTGGTGCAGACCGGTAGGGGCAGTGATTCGAAAAGAAGTAAAGGAGAAGGAAGATGCGGCAGATATTGACCGAAGACGAAAAATACATGAAGGAAGCGATCCGTCAGGCGAAAAAAGCATGGAAGATTGAGGAAGTACCGATTGGTTGTGTGATCGTATATCAGGGGAAAATTATCGGACGAGGATACAACAGGCGGACAACGGATAAGAATCCCCTTGCACATGCAGAAATTTCTGCAATCAAAAAGGCAAGTAAGGTAATGGGTGACTGGCGGCTGGAAGAATGCACCTTATATGTAACGCTGGAACCATGTCAGATGTGTTCCGGAGCCATTGTACAGGCAAGGATTCCACGAGTGGTTGTTGGATGTATGAATCCGAAAGCCGGATGCGCCGGTTCCATCCTGAATCTTCTACAGGTGGAAGCGTTTAATCATCAGGCAGAGCTTACGACAGGAGTTCTGGAAGAAGAATGCTCACAGATGATGAAGAGCTTTTTCAAGGAACTGCGCAAGAAGCAGAAGATGAAAAAGAAAGAACAGGAATCAGCAAATATGCCGGAAGAAAATCCTTAATCGAAGAACCTGTCAAAGGCAGGCTTTTTTGTATGAAAAAAGCTACGGAAGCAAAATCCGTAGCTTTTGTAATTTCTTTTTTCTGTGCGCTGTGCGTCGAACTAAAGCCTACCAAACGTTACTCTGGCTGTAAACTCAACCCAGGCTACCTTACGGCACCCGAGAGGTTCTGCTTAGTGCTGCTTCGTTCCCGACCTGACACGGTTCACAGAGTCCCGCCGCGTAAGACCCAAATCTCAACGCCACAAACCAGAGGCAGCTTTGACAAGTAAAGCCCTCGGCACAGCATCACCCCCACTATAGCGGATTGTAGGTACAGGGTACCGCTAGCACCCCGGCTGCACAGAACATTATTTTACCGTGTTTTTGTAAAAATGTCAATGTATCTGAGGAGATTTTATTTTATCATTTTGGTTTACGCCAATCTGAAAATGGAGTATGATACTAAAGATAAAACTTTTTGGAAACGGAAAGGAAACGATATGAAAGTACTTTTAGGTGCAGTCAATGCGAAATATATACATTCCAATCTGGCAGTCTACTGTCTGAAAGCATATGTGGAAAAGTATGGTGATACATCAGATGAGATCAGTATTGGAGAATATACGATCAATCAGCAGCTCGATGAGATTCTGCGGGATATCTACAAAAGGAAGCCGGACATGCTCTGTCTGTCCTGCTATATCTGGAATCTTACTTATGTTGAAGAGATCTGCAGGGAGATCAAGAAAGTGATGCCGCAGATCATCATCTGGATAGGCGGACCGGAGGTATCTTATGATGGAGTAAAGGTGCTGGAACGTCTGCCAGAAGTGGATGGCGTCATGAAAGGAGAAGGGGAGCAGACTTTCTGCGATCTTTTACACTTTTATCAGAACAAGACGGCGGACGGACTTCAGAATATGAAAGGAATCGTTTACCGTGAACAGACCGGACAGATTGTGGAAAATGAATGGCGCAAGACCATGGATCTGAGTAAGGTTCCGTTTGTATATGAGAATATGGGGCTTTTTGAACATAAGATTATTTATTATGAGACAAGCCGTGGCTGTCCATTTTCGTGCAGTTATTGTCTTTCTTCTATAGATAAGTGTCTGCGGTTCCGTGATCTGGAATTGGTAAAAAAAGAACTGCAGTTTTTTATCGATCATAAAGTACCTCAGGTTAAATTTGTAGACCGTACATTTAACTGCAAACATGATCACGCCATGACAGTCTGGCGTTATATCAAAGAGCATGATAACGGCATTACCAATTTCCATTTTGAGGTTGCGGCAGACCTTTTGAATGAAGAAGAAATGGAATTGATAAAAACCATGCGACCGGGGCTGATCCAGCTGGAAATCGGTGTGCAGTCTACCAACCTGGATACGATACGTGAGATTCACCGGACAATGAAATTTGAACAGGTTGCAGAAGTGGTAAGGAGAATCAATTCTTATGGTAATGTACATCAGCACCTGGATCTGATCGCAGGATTGCCGTATGAAGATTATGAAAGCTTTGGGAAATCCTTTGATGATGTTTATGCACTGGAACCGGAGCAGCTGCAGCTTGGTTTTCTGAAAGTACTGAAGGGTTCTTATATGGAAGAGAAGAAAGACGATTACGGACTGGTTTATAAAGGAATGCCACCGTATGAAGTTTTGTATACAAAGTGGCTTCCATATGAGGATACCCTGCGCCTGAAAGGGATCGAGGAAATGGTGGAGACCTACTATAACAGCAGGCAGTTCTGTTACACGCTTCCTTATCTGATCCGACACTTTAAAAGACCATTTACGCTTTTTGAAAAGCTGGCAGAGTATTATGAAGAAAATGGGTTGGATACTTTAAGTCATGCACGCACGGCAAGATATGAGATCCTGTATGATTTTGCAAGATTTTATGATGCAGAAAGATGTGAGGCGTATAAGCAGCTTCTGACACTGGACTTTTATCTGAGGGAGAATGCAAAGAGCCGTCCGTTATTTGCAGGCGATGAGCGGATTTCCAAAGAAGAGTTCCGCCTGTTCTATGACCGTGAGGATGAAGAGAGGCGTTATCTGGAAAATTATGAAAATATGGAGAAGCGGCAGCTTAGAAAAATGACGCACATCGAGAGGTTTTCTTATGATGTTCTGGGGGATATGAAAGAGGAAGAATGTGTGCTTCTGTTTGACTACCAGAACCGGAACCCACTGGATCATCAGGCAAAGGTATTTTGTGTTACAGAAGAAATCCGGGAATTATGCAAACAGTAACATCTGACAGTAGTAATGGATATCTTGAAAAAAGAAATGAAAGAGTATAGAATGAAAACAAATGTGTGATTTGAGGTGAAAAAAAGTGTTTAATCCAAAACAGACACGAAAGATAGCGGCAGTGATTATTCTTGTTGTTATTGTTGCAATGGTAGCAACATCAATTATTCCATATATCATATAAAATCAGGAGGATTTTTTTGATGGCGGCACGAAAGAAAAAGAGAGAGTTAAGTGAAAAGGCACAAAAGCGTATCCGGCAGAGAAATCTGCATGTGGGGATTACGGTTATTGCAGCCATCGTGATTATTTTCTCCGTGATTCAGTTCACATTATGGCGGTATGTGAGCAAGGTAGATGAGGAGCATATCTGCAAAAATGTTTTTATAGGGAAGACAGATGTATCCGGAATGACCAAGGAAGAAGCAGTGAAAGCGGTAGACAATACACTTGGAGATTATCGGAACAAGCAACTTGTACTGAAGGTAAAAGATCAGGGCGCAGATGTGTCAATCGAGGAAATGGGAGCGGAAGTAGAAAATATTGATAAGCTTGCAGAAAAGGCGGTCGGATACGGAAAAAATGGAAGCATCTGGAGCCGCTATCAGAAGATACATAATTTAGATAAGAAGAAATATGTCATAGATGAAAGCTTTAAAGTTGAGGAAGCAAAACTCAGAGAGCTGATCCAGGAACGTGCGGTTCCGCTGGAACAGAAAGCGGTCAATGCATCGGCATCCTATAACGGAAGCGGATTCGATCTGACAGATGAAGCAGAAGGTTATACGGTTGATGTAGATAAATCCGTGAAGAAGATTAAGAATTTCATGAACAAAAAATGGAATTACGAGGACGCAGAAGTCGCGTTAAAACTGGATACGGAAGAGCCGACGATCAAAAAGACAGATCTGGAATCCCTGCAGGATGAGCTTGGTTCTTATACGACAAACGCCGGATGGGGGGATCGCGTGCAGAACATCAGGCGTGCAACGGAGCTGATCAACGGAACTGTTGTTATGCCGGGAGAAGAATTTTCAGTGGAACAGGCCACACTTCCTTACACAGAAGAGAATGGCTATGTGGCAGGAAGTGCCTATGAGAACGGACAGATTGTAGAGAGTATCGGAGGTGGCCTGTGTCAGGTATCTACGACGCTTTATAATGCGGTTCTTTATGCGGAACTGGAGGTCACCCGGCGTGCACCGCATTCCATGAGTGTCAGCTATGTAGAACCATCAAGGGATGCAATGATAGCGGAAGGAATCAGTGATTTTAAATTTGTCAATAATTACGATACACCGATCCTGATCGAAGGATATATTGATGGCAATAACCAGCTTGGTTTTTATATTTACGGAAAAGATACCAGAGCTGCAGGACATTCCGTGGAATTTGAAAGTGAGACTCTGGAGACGACAGAGTATACGAAAAAGTATGTAGAAGATACGGAAAGTGCGGTCGGCTCACAGGAAACAGAGGGAGCCGGAATGGATGGAAGCACGGCACGGCTCTGGAAAGTTACCTATGAAAACGGAGAAGAGGTCAGCCGGGAAGTAATCAATAACAGCACCTATCAGACTTCTGATGTTACCGTGAAAGTCGGGACAAAATCAGATAATGCAGAGGCAACTAAGCTGGTGGAGGAAGCAATTGCAACCCAGGATCAGGAGAAGATTAATGCGGCGATCAGCAAGGCATCTGCACTTAAGCAATAAAAAGCAGGCGGCTGTTGGAAAGAATGGCAGAACAGAAAGAGGATAAAAGTATGAAAGCAGGAAGAGTGTCACAGACCGTCTATCGACGTTCGGTTTTAAAACAGATACAGAATAATATAGAAGGTATAGATTTTTTAAGACCGTCACAGGAGGAAACCTGTTATATAGCAGATGAAAGTGAAGAGCGGATCACAATCGCAACGGATGTTTCATTAGCCGGAAATGAAAAAGATCTTGGAGTATTTGCCATAGCGCAGGCAGTGGATCAGCTGGCTTCCAGAGGAGCGCGGGCATATGGGATCAGTGTCCGGATCATGCTCCCGACGTTTGCCTATGAGTCCAGATTGAAAGCGATGATGGTGGAGATTTCGGAGATATGTAAAGAAAAAGGTCTCAGGGTTTTCTTTGCAGATGCGCAAAGTATAAATGGGATCCAGACAAGTATTGTTCATGTAACAGCACACGGTGAGGCAAAAAAAGAACAGCTGCTTGCAAGCAGATCGGCAAAAGCAGGCGAAGAGATTGTCTTGGTTAAATGGATTGGTATGGAAGGAACCTTACGGATCATACGGGAAGAAGGGGCGGCTCTGGCAGAGCGGTTTGCGCCGGGATTCTTAAATAAGTTGGAAGATATGAGAGATGAAATTTTCAGTGACAGGGCAATGGAGATTGCCGGCCGGAACGGGGTGTCAGCAATGCATCCGATCGGAGAAGGAGGAATTCTTGCAGCACTTTGGGATATGGCAGAAGGTGCAGGAATTGGTCTTTCGGTAGAGATGAAGAAAATGACGGTACGTCAGGAAACGATTGAAGTCTGTGAAGTATTTCATCTGAATCCTTACCAGCTTACCAGTACAGGAGCGGTTCTTATGGTGACACCGAAGGGTGAAGAACTAAAGGAAAGACTGAAAAGGGAAGGTATTCCGGCAGAGATCATCGGACACACAACAGAAGGAAACGAGCGGATTATCTGGGGTGGGGGAGAAAAAAGATTTCTCGACAGACCGGCACCGGACGAACTGGCACGAATTTACGAAATGAAGGAGAATGCAAATGCTTAATATTGTACTTTTTGAACCGGAAATCCCGGCAAATACTGGAAATATCGGAAGGACCTGTGTGGCGACGAATACCAGACTTCATCTGATCGAGCCACTTGGTTTCCGGTTAAATGAAAAGAACCTGAAACGGGCAGGGATGGATTACTGGGAGCATCTGGATGTGACGACTTATATTGATTACCGGGATTTTATGGAAAAAAATCCGGGAGCGAAGATTTATATGGCAACTACAAAATCACCGAATCTTTATACGGATGTTAAATATGAACCGGACTGTTATATCATGTTCGGAAAAGAAAGCGCAGGGATTCCGGAAGAAATCCTCTGTCACCACAAGGAAGACAGCATCCGGATTCCGATGATCGGAGATATCCGTTCACTGAATCTTGGAAATTCGGTTGCGATCGTGTTATATGAAGCGCTCCGGCAGAATGGGTTTGCCGGAATGAATACAGAAGGACATCTTCACAGACTGGAATGGGATGAATAAAAAAGTGCTGCAAGGCTAAAAACGCTTTGCAGCACTTTTACTATTGTGAAAAAAATGACCATATAAAATATTTTAAATAATCAACGCATTTAATGGCATTTATCGGTAAAAGTGATGACAATATTTGGAAATTGTATAAGAAAAAATACAATCGTGTGTAAACCAGTGGACATATTTCATAAAAAAGGATATAATAAATGGAAAGTGATATAGAGAATGGAGATAAGTATCATGAAATATAAACAAAGCGTATATAAAACCTTTGCACTCATCAGTCAGTTAGGCATCAGTATACTGGTTCCCATTTTGCTATGCACTTTTTTTGGTACATGGCTGGAAAAGAAGGTTTCTTTTCCAGTTTTTATCCCTTTGGTGATAGTGGGTGTATTGGCAGGTCTGCGCAATGCATGGGTACTTGCGAGACATGCGAATGAAGATCCGGAAGACAAAAACAAAAATTGAGCAGGGAGGAATGAAACAACATGAGTAAGACAGACAATACCGTACTGAAGGATATGATCATCACTATGCTTCTGTATGGAATAATCGTACAGATTGTATGTCTGATTATCCCAGGGGATCATCTGAGAATGACAGCAGGGCTTTGGATCGGGGTGGCTGCAGGTGTTTTCATGGTAATCCATATGAAAAACTCGTTGGATGAGGCGGTACTTTATGGAGAACAGGAAGCACAGAGATACATGCAGAAATCTTACGCGATAAGATATCTGGTTGTAGTTGTAGTATTTATAGCCGTCAGCTGGCTTCGGATTGCGAATGTACTTACACTGTTTGCAGGAATTATGAGTTTAAAGCTTGCGGCATATTTGCAGCCAATTATGCATAAGCTTTTCGCTAAATTCAAAAAATCTAAGTAAAGGAGGTAGAGCGCGTGGGGAACAGCTTAGGAATGCTGGCAGCTAAGGAGCCGGATTTTCAAATTCACGGTCTCGTTAAATTCCAGTTATTTGGGCAGGAGTTATGGCTCACCACTACACATGTCAGCATATTGATCGTAGCGTTATTACTGCTGATTTTTGCGTTGGTTGTCCGAGCTAAGCTGAGCGATGCCGAAGGCAAACCCGGAACCCTGCAGAATATTGCCGAGCTTATCGTTGAGATGCTTGACAATATGGTAAAAGGAAGCATGGGGAAAAACGGACTGGCGTTCCGGAATTATATCGGGTCTTTGTTTTTGTTTTTGATTGTGGCAAACCTTTCGGGACTTTTGGGGCTTCGGCCACCAACTGCAGATTATGGTGTAACACTTCCACTTGGACTTATCACATTTGTGCTGATTCAGTTCAATAACATCAAATACAACAAAATTGAGGCATTTACAGGCCTGTTCAAACCATTGCCGTTCTTGTTCCCAATCAATCTGATCGGGGAGATCGCAGCACCATTTTCCATCTCACTTCGTCTGTTTGGAAATGTGCTGTCCGGTACTGTAATCATGGGACTTATCTATGGTCTTCTGTATAAGATCGCATGGGCATGGCCGGGATTTCTACACATCTATTTCGATGTGTTCTCGGGAGCAATTCAGGCATATGTATTTTGCATGCTGACGATGGTATATATCAATGACAAGATGCCGTCAGCGGAGTAAAAAGCAAACTGGGATCTAAGTTCAGACAGTATCAGGTTTGCAGTGATTAAGGAGGAAAATTATTATGGGTAATATTTCAAATGAAGCTTTAGTTTTAGCGTGTTCAGCAATCGGCGCAGGACTTGCGATGATCGCAGGTATTGGTCCTGGTGTAGGACAGGGTATTGCGGCAGGTCATGGTGCATCTGCAGTAGGACGTAACCCGGGAGCAAGATCAGACATCACGTCTACAATGCTTTTAGGACAGGCAGTAGCAGAGACAACAGGTCTGTACAGTTTGGTTATTGCACTTATTCTCTTGTTCGCAAACCCGCTTCTTGGAAAGCTGTAAAAAAGGTTTTGCCTGTAAAATAAGAGAAAGGAGGCAACGCCTTGGAACGTTTGTTTAATCTGGATGCGCAGCTTCTTTTTGATGCCTGTGTCATGGCACTCAGTATGCTTGTCATGTTCACGTTTCTGTCATATCTGCTTTTTAAACCGGTAAGAAAACTTCTGGAGGACAGAAAGCAGAGAGTTGCTGATGAACAGGAGTCAGCAAAGAATGACCGGAAAGAGGCAGCCGTTTACAAAGAAGAATACGAACAGAAATTGAAAGAAATCGATAAAGAGGCGCAGGCTATTCTCAGTGAAGCACGGAAAAAAGCGATGAAGACCGAAAATGAAATTGTTGCAGAAGCAAAAGAAGAAGCAGCAAGGATCATCACACGTGCCAATAATGAGATCGAACTGGAACGGAAGCGTGCGCTTGATGATATGAAGCAGGAGATGATCTCCATTGCATCAGCAATGGCAGGTAAAGTAGTAGCAGCTTCGATCGATACCAGTGTACAGGATGAACTGATCGAAGAGACATTAAAAGAAATGGGAGAACAGACATGGCTAAGCTAGTATCAAAGGTATATGGTGACGCCCTGTTTGAAGCTGCCCGTGACTGCGGAAAAATGGATGAGATATTCGAGGAAGTACAGAGTATCGGAGTGATCCTCGAAGAAAATGCAGAGCTTCAGAAGATTCTCGGAAATCCGAGAGTTATGCGTGAAGACAAAGAGCAGATGATCGAGACGATTTTCCGCGGACGTGTTTCAAATGAGATTGTAGAGCTGATGAAGCTGATGATCGAAAAAGGGCGCTACAGCAAGATAGATTCTGTATTTGAATATTTTATCGGACTTGTAAAAGAAGAAAAGAAAATCGGGATTGCATATATCGCTACAGCAGTAGAACTGAGCGAGGCACAGAAAGAAGCAGTCATGCAGCGGCTTCTTCAGACGACAAAATATGAATCCTTTGAGATGAATTATCAGGTAGATGCTTCTCTGATCGGCGGAATGGTGATCCGTATCGGTGACAGAGTTGTGGATACAAGTATTAAGACAAAGCTGTATGAACTGTCAAAGAGCCTGAAGAAAATTCAGGTATAGCAGTTAGAATTAGTAGAAAGAAGGTGGATTCGCTCCATGAATTTAAGACCAGAAGAAATAAGTTCTGTGATCAAAGAACAGATTGAAAGATATTCCTCTGAGCTGAACGTATCGGATGTCGGAACGGTTATTCAGGTGGCAGATGGTATTGCGCGTGTCCACGGCCTTGAAAATGCAATGCAGGGTGAACTTTTGGAGTTCCCTTCAGAAGTATACGGAATGGTTCTGAACCTGGAAGAGGACAACGTAGGTGCTGTTCTTCTTGGAGATCATAAGAATATCAATGAAGGTGATACTGTAAAGACAACCGGACGAGTTGTAGAGGTTCCGGTAGGCGACTGTATGCTTGGCCGTGTAGTTAATGCACTTGGACAGCCAATCGATGGAAAAGGACCAATCCAGGCAACCAGGCATCGTCAGATCGAGCGTGTGGCACCGGGGGTTATTTCCCGTAAGTCAGTAGATACACCGCTTCAGACAGGTATTAAAGCGATCGACTCCATGGTTCCGATCGGTCGTGGACAGAGAGAGCTGATCATCGGTGACAGACAGACCGGTAAGACAGCGATCGCGATCGATACGATCATCAACCAGAAAGGGCAGGGTGTAAAGTGTATTTATGTAGCAATCGGTCAGAAAGCTTCGACCGTAGCTTCCCTTGTTAAGACTCTGGAGACCTTTGGGGCAATGGATTATACAACTGTAGTTGTGTCAACAGCCAGTGAGCTTGCACCACTGCAGTACATCGCACCGTATTCAGGATGTGCGATGGGAGAAGAATGGATGGAGAACGGAGATGATGTACTGATCGTTTATGATGACCTGTCCAAACATGCAACTGCATACCGTACCCTTTCCTTACTTCTGAAACGTCCACCTGGACGTGAGGCTTATCCGGGAGATGTATTCTATCTGCATTCAAGACTTCTTGAAAGAGCAGCCCGTCTTTCAGATGAACTTGGCGGAGGTTCACTTACTGCACTTCCGATTATCGAGACACAGGCAGGTGACGTATCAGCATACATCCCTACCAACGTTATTTCCATCACAGACGGACAGATTTATCTGGAAACAGAGATGTTCAACTCTGGTTTCAGACCGGCCGTTAATGCCGGACTTTCTGTATCCCGTGTAGGTGGATCGGCACAGATCAAGGCGATGAAGAAGATCGCTGGTACAATCCGTATTGATCTTGCACAGTACCGTGAGCTGGCATCCTTTGCACAGTTCGGATCGGAACTGGATGCAGAGACTTCCGAACGTCTGGCACAGGGAGTCCGGATCAAAGAGATCCTGAAACAGCCGCAGTACCAGCCGATGCCGGTAGAATACCAGATTATTATCATTTATGCAGCAGTTAAGAAGCTTCTTCTTGATATTGCGGTAGAAGATATTCTGGCTTTTGAAAGCGGACTTTTTGATTATATTAAGACAAAATATCCGGAAATTCCGGAATCTATCAAGAATGACAAAGTGCTGAAAGAAGAAGTAGAAGAAGCTCTCAGAAAAGCAATCGGAGAATATAAAGAACAATTTCAGGCAAGGTAGGTGATACAAAGTGGCATCTATGAGAGATATCAAGCGTCGCCGTACCAGTGTACAGAGCACGCAGCAGATTACAAAAGCCATGAAACTTGTCTCTACCGTAAAGCTGCAGAAAGCAAGAACCCGGGCAGAAGAATCAAAGCCGTATTTTGACTGTATGTATGCAACAATGACCTCTCTGCTTGCAAAGGCAGGGAATATCAATCATCCATATCTGAAAGCAGATGATTCGAAGAAGAAAGCAGTCATTGTTGTAACATCCAATCGTGGACTGGCAGGTGGATATAACTCCAATGTAGTGAAGATGGTGACTGAAAACGAAGCCTTTACGAAGGAGAATATCCGGATCTATGCAGTTGGAGGAAAAGGACTGGAACTTCTGAAACACAAAGGATATGATATTGTCGCTGATTATTCAGAGATGATCGAAGAACCGTCCTATGATGATGCGAAGAGTATTACAAAAAGACTTCTGACAGATTTTGAAAATGGTGAGATTGGTGAGATCTATCTGATCTACACATTTTTCAAAAATACGGTAAGTCACATTCCGACGATGATCAAAGTCCTTCCGGCAGAGGTGCAGGAAGAAGCGGGAGAAGAGGATGCAAAGGCGCAGCTTACACCGATGAACTTTGAACCGGAAGCGGAAGAGGCAATCAGCCTTCTTGTTCCGAAATATATCAGCAGCATTCTGTATGGCGCATTTGTGGAAGCAGTTGCCAGTGAGAACGGTGCACGTATGCAGGCGATGGATTCGGCAACCAGCAATGCGGAAGAGATGATAGATGATTTGGAATTGAAATATAACAGAGCACGTCAGGGTGCGATCACACAGGAACTTACCGAGATCATTGCCGGAGCAGAGGCGATCGGATAAATATAGGTTTCTGTATGTAAGGAGGAGAAAATGGCAGATAAAAATATAGGGAAGATTACCCAGGTTATCGGTGCCGTTCTTGACCTTAAGTTTTCGGAAGGATACTTGCCGGAGATCAACGATGCGGTTGAGATTACGCGCAAGGATGGAGGAAAACTTGTGGTAGAAGTTGCACAGCATCTGGGTGATGATATCGTAAGATGTATCGCCATGGGACCGACAGACGGACTGGTGCGAGGCATGGACGCCGTAGCAACCGGGGGACCGATTTCAGTTCCGGTTGGCGAAGCAACACTCGGACGTATCTTCAACGTACTGGGTGAGCCGATTGATGAAAAAGAGGCTCCGAAGGATGTTGAATATGCACCGATTCACAGAAAAGCTCCAAGCTTTGAAGAGCAGGCAACACAGACAGAGATGCTGGAGACAGGTATCAAGGTTGTTGACCTTCTGTGCCCATATCAGAAAGGTGGAAAAATCGGTCTGTTCGGTGGAGCTGGTGTAGGAAAGACCGTTCTTATCCAGGAACTGATTACCAATATTGCAACGGAGCATGGCGGCTATTCTGTATTCACTGGTGTAGGAGAACGTACCCGTGAAGGAAATGACCTTTACTATGAGATGACAGAATCCGGAGTTATCAAAAAGACAGCGATGGTATTCGGTCAGATGAATGAACCACCTGGAGCACGTATGAGAGTCGGACTTACAGGACTGACTCTTGCAGAATATTTCCGTGATAAAGGTGGAAAGGATGTACTTCTTTTCATTGATAACATTTTCCGTTTTACACAGGCAGGTTCCGAAGTATCAGCGCTTCTTGGACGTATGCCTTCAGCGGTAGGTTATCAGCCGACACTGCAGACAGAAATGGGTGCGCTGCAGGAGCGTATCACATCCACGAAGAACGGATCCATCACATCCGTGCAGGCAGTATATGTGCCAGCCGATGACCTTACTGACCCGGCTCCGGCAACAACATTTGCCCATTTGGATGCAACGACCGTACTTTCCCGTGCGATCACAGAGCTTGGTATTTACCCGGCTGTAGATCCACTGGAATCTACTTCACGTATTCTGGATCCACACATTGTCGGAGAAGAACACTATAAAGTAGCCCGTGGAGTACAGGAAATTCTTCAGAAATACAAAGAACTGCAGGATATCATTGCAATTCTTGGTATGGATGAACTTTCCGAAGAAGATAAGCTGGTCGTATCCAGAGCAAGAAAGATCCAGAGATTCCTTTCCCAGCCATTCCACGTTGCGACACAGTTTACAGGTCTGGAAGGACGTTATGTTCCAATTGGCGAGACAATTCAAGGATTTAAAGAGATCCTCGAAGGAAAGCATGATGATATTCCGGAGGGATATTTCCTGAATGCAGGTAATATCGATGACGTGCTTGCCCGTGTGAAATAGGAGGGACGTCCTATGGCAGATAAATTTAAACTTAACATTATTTCGCCGGAAAAGAAGTTTCTGGAGGGTGATTGCGAATTCCTTGAATTTGTAAGTACTGAAGGAGAACTTGGTATCTATGCAAAGCATATTCCGCTGACGACGATTCTTGAACCATGCGTGATGCGAATCCACAATGACGGGGAGATTAAGAAAGCGGCAATTCTCGGAGGATTTGTAGAAATCCTGCAGGAGAGGGTAACGGTGCTTGCAGAAGATGCACAGTGGCCGGATGAAATTGATGTGGCACGTGCCGAAGCGGCGAAGAAGCGCGCTGAGGACAGAATTGCTGCGAAGCAGGAAGGCACAGATATGCGCCGTGCAGAGGCGGCACTGAAAAGAGCAGTTGCCCGAATTGGAGCAGCTCAGTCATAAAGCATTAAAAACCGAGAATCCTTTGTTGGATTTTCGGTTTTTTTAATGAAGGAAAACTGGACAATAAGGAGGAATTTGCCTATAATAATTTTATTATATGATGATACCAGGGTCAAAAGGTCAGAAAGCCGATGCAAGCTTGCTTGCAAGAGGATTTTTGACCTCTTGATCCGCCAAAAACATGAGTAAGTAGCCATTTTTCAAAGAAAAATGAGCGGATTACGAATGTTTTTGAGGATTGCGAGAGTGCCAAAGCACGTAGCAATCTGGTATCAAAGGGGTCAAAATACTTTTTGACCCCAACATCATTATATAGCGTAAAAAAGAGTATGAATGGCAGGATAAAATTGAGAGGATAAAGGGATGAACAAACAGGACCAAATGACAATGCAGGAAGCGGAAAGAAAGATGGAATCTTTGAGGGAAGTGTTTCAGGTTGTCAGACTGGTAGACGGGAAAATGCTGATGGATCGGGAAAAACGGATAAATGCAGGAGATTTATCTGAAACGTGTCAGTGTTACACTTTCTGGAAAAAAGACAAGGAATGCAAGAACTGCAGCTCTCTTCTGGCACTGAAAGAACAGACGCAGAAGATAAAATTTGAATTTCTGGATTCGCAGGTATTTCAGGTCATCTCGCGTTATGTTGAGATTGATGGCAGACCTTATGTTATGGAAATGATTCAGAATCTTGATGAGAGTATTCAGATTGATCAGGAAGGGTATGAGAAGCTGATCAGTAAACTTTCAGGATATAATGAAAAGTTATATACGGATGTACTGACCGGGATATATAATCGGCGTTTTTTTGAAGAAGAGATCAAAAAGATGGAGGATGAAGCCGGAATTGCAGTGATCGATCTGGATGATTTTAAGCTCCATAACGATACTTATGGACACAGTGCAGGAGATGCGGCACTTATAACGACTGCGAACATTATCAAAAAATATATCCGGAAGACAGATATTCTGATCCGGTATGGTGGAGATGAATTTTTACTGATCCTACCTTCGATTAAGAAGCATATTTTTGAGGATAAGCTGAAACTGATCCAGGAAAAAATCCACGATGCGGTTGTGCCGAATTATGAGAAAATGCAGCTTTCGGTCAGCATCGGCGGAGCTATATTCCGCGAAGGCAATATTGAAGATGCTGTTGCCAGTGCTGACAGACAGATGTATATAGCTAAAAATTATAAAAATATGGTTGTCACAGAATGGGATGAAAATGGAAAGAAAAAGGAAGAAAATTCTGCATCAGAAAAACTGAAACAACAGATCCTTATCGTGGATGATTCGGAAATAAACCGCGAGATTCTGAAAGAGATCCTGAAAGAGGACTACCGGATCCTGGAGGTGGCTAATGGAGAAGAATGTCTGGAACAACTGGAACGGTATGGAACAGGGATTTCACTAGTGCTGCTCGATATTGTGATGCCGGAAATAGATGGATTTGAAGTCCTTGCTGCGATGAACCAGAATCATTGGATTGAAGATATTCCGGTAATCATGATTTCCAGTGAAGATTCAGATAGCTATATCAGACGGGCATATGAGATGGGCGTTTCAGATTACATCAGCCGCCCGTTTGATGCGAAAATCGTATATCAACGCGTCCTGAACATGATCAAGCTATATGCAAAACAGAGGAGACTGATCCGTCTGGTGACCAGACAGATTTACGAAAAAGAGAGAAATAACCGAATGCTGATTGGTATCCTGAGTCAGATTGTTGAGTTCAGAAACGGAGAAAGCGGTCGGCATGTGATCCATATCAATCTGATCACACAGCTTTTACTGGAACAACTGGTGAAAAAGACAGGAAAATATCAGCTCTCATGGGAAGATAGATTTTTGATTGCAACAGCATCGGCTTTGCATGATATCGGAAAGATTGGAATTGACGAGAGAATTCTGAACAAACCGGGAAAGCTTACCAAAGAGGAATTTGAGATTATGAAGGCACATACCTTGATCGGTGCACAAATGCTGGATAATCTGGATATGTACCGGAGTGAAAAGCTGCTCAAGCTTGCATATGAGATTTGCCGCTGGCATCATGAAAGATATGATGGAAAGGGATATCCGGACGGACTTGTCGGAGAAGAAATTCCGATTTCGGCACAAGTAGTATCGCTGGCGGATGTGTACGATGCCCTGGTGAGTGAACGTGTTTACAAGAAGGCATTTTCGCATGAAAAAGCACTGGAAATGATCCAAAATGGTGAATGCGGTACATTTAACCCACTGTTACTCCAGTGTATGACCGAAGCACAGGATAAATTAAAGACAATGATGGAAGTAGCAGAAAAAGAATAAAAAGGAGTAGAAAAGACAGAATGAAGGCACTTGTAATTGCAGAAAAACCTTCTGTTGCGCGTGATATTGCGCGTGTACTTAAATGTGGGAAAAAGATAAATGGAGCAATTGAAGGAGAGCGTTATATTGTAACCTGGGGACTTGGTCATCTGGTTACCCTGGCAGATCCGGAAGATTACGATAAAAAATATAAAGAGTGGAAAATGGATGTGCTTCCGATGAAGCCGGCTCCATTTAAGCTTGAAGTAATAAAGCAGACCGGAAAACAGTTCGCAGCGGTGAAAACACAGATTCACCGCAAGGATGTGAATGAAATTATCATTGCTACGGATGCAGGACGAGAAGGAGAGCTGGTAGCAAGGCTGATTCTGGAAAAAGCAGGAAGCAAAAAGCCGATCAAGAGGCTGTGGATCTCATCTGTAACAGATAAAGCAATCAGAGAAGGTTTTGCAAAGTTGAAGAACGGGCATGAGTATGATGCGCTTTATGATGCTGCAATGTGCCGTGCCGAGGCAGACTGGCTGGTTGGAATCAATGCAACAAGGGCACTGACCTGTAAATATAATGCGCAGCTTTCCTGTGGACGTGTGCAGACACCAACGCTTGCAATGATTGCAAAGAGAGAAGAAAAGATCCGTAGTTTTATTCCGGAAGGTTATTATGGAATGACTGCAAAAGGACAAAATATTATGCTGACCTGGCAGGATCAGAAGTCAAAGAGTTATCGCTCATTCGATAAAGAGAAAATGACCGGACTGATGAAAAAGCTGGATGAACAAAAAGCGGTAGTGGAAGAGATTAAAAAAACACCGAAAAAAACGTATGCACCGCTTTTGTATGATCTGACAGAGCTGCAGAGAGAAGCCAATCAGCGGTTTGGATATTCGGCGAAAGAGACGCTGAATATCATGCAGAGACTGTATGAGAATCATAAGGTGCTGACCTATCCAAGAACGGATTCCAGATATCTGAGCAAAGACATTGTTCCGACGATCAAGGACCGTCTGGAGGCGTGTGGTACAGGACCGTACCGTAAGCTTGCAATGACAGCGAAGAAAAAGGATCTGAGCGGAAAGCTCGCTTTTGTAAATGATGCGAAGGTATCGGATCATCATGCGATCATCCCAACGGAGCAGTTTGTGGATCTGAGTCATATGACAAATGAAGAGCGGAAGATTTATGATCTGGTTGTGCGGCGTTTTCTTGCTGTGCTTTATCCACCATTTGAGTATGAGCAGACACAGGTTACGGTGAAGGTTGGCGGTGAAACTTTCCTTGCGTCTGGAAAGATTGTGAAAGCGCAGGGATGGCGGGCTGTTTATGAAGAGGAAATCTATTCGGCTGAGGATGAAGAAGAGGAAGAAGCATATGAGTCTGGAAAGGGTTTGAAAGGACAGACACTGCCGGAACTGGAAAAAGGACAGGAGATTAAAGGACTTGTGTTGTCATTGACAGAAGGTAAAACGAAGCCACCGGCACATTTTAATGAAGCAACACTTCTGTCAGCAATGGAGAACCCGACGGCTTATATGGAAAGCCATGACAAAGCGATGGCGAAAACGCTTGGCGAGACAGGAGGATTGGGAACGGTTGCGACAAGAGCGGATATTATTGAAAAACTTTTTAAAAGCTTTTTGCTGGAAAAGCGTGGAAAAGATATCTATCTTACATCGAAAGCGAAGCAGCTTCTGGAACTTGTGCCGGAAGAGTTAAAACAGCCGGAACTTACAGCAGACTGGGAAATGCGTCTGTCGCAAATTGCGAAGGGAAAGCTTTCACGGAAGGATTTTATGAAGGATATTGATAAATACACGGATCAGGTGGTTTCTGAGATTAAGACAGGAGCTGGAACGTTCCGGCATGATAATCTGACGAATAGTAAATGTCCGCGATGTGGTAAGAGAATGCTTGCAGTGAAAGGAAAGAACAGTGAGATGCTGGTTTGTCAGGACAGAGAGTGCGGATACCGCGAAACAGTATCACGGACAACGAATGCGAGATGTCCTGTGTGTCACAAGAAGATGCAGCTGAAAGGAAGAGGGGATGGACAGATTTTTGTGTGTGTCTGCGGACATAAGGAGAAGCTGACATCGTTCCAGGAGAGACGGAAGAAAGAAGGTGCGGGAGTCAGCAAGAAGGATGTGCAGAAATATTTAAGACAGCAGAAGGATGAGCCGGTGAATAATCCATTTGCGGATGCGCTGGCTAAGATTAAGTTGTAGGTGGCGAATGGGATGGCGTGTGGAAGGTTTGGCTTTCTGGTACGTCTCATTGACTTGATGGCTGTAGTACAAAACGGAACCGAAAAGTCAAACCTTCCACACGCCTGTGCATTGGCAGACGAGGATGTTGTGGCGAAGTGGAAAAAACAGAGTTTATTTTTACTTATTTATTGCTTTTGGATGAACATAGGCTTAAATTCATGATATTTTTCAAAATGGGACTCATCTACACGTATGAAAGCAGATCCGATTTTGGCATGAAGATAAGGGATAATATCGCTGTCGTAATTGCAGATGGTGTTGAGTGCAAAGACATGATGATTATCCGGATTGTCCATATATTCGTCATCTTCATTACCAGCCATGAATCTCCAGCCACTGTCCGGATTCCCTTCTGTTGGCTCTTCGCGGAGCATGTAGCCGACTTTGTAGCCTTCTTTTGTGATCTTATCGGAAACGATACAACCTTCCCCATTCGGCTCGCCCCATTCGATTAGATTTTCAATCGGGATTTCGATAAATCCCTGTTCTTTTTCTGCTATTTTTTTCCAGTATTCTTTTAATATATGAAGTAACGATTTTGCATCTTCTGTTTCTGTGGAAGAATTGTATTCCTTCATCTCACTAAAGGTTCCGGATTCACTGACGATCCCAAGAAGCCATTTTCCAAAGAAAGATTTCTTGAATTTAAAGATCATACATTTGATCCCATCCTCATCCTCAAAAGAAGCTGTATACTCAATCTTCGCCGGTTTCCGCCCCAGCTCAGCCGGATCAGCCAACCAGTTTTCAAGTTCCTCCATAGCATTCACAATTTCATTATTCATAACTTTGCACCTCACTACTTATAATAATTCTATGTTGATTGATTTTTCTGTAAAGCCATATTTTTTGTACATTTCATATGCAGCAACATAAAAAGTTTCTCTACCTAAAGCATCCTGAAAAGCATCCAAAGAGAAAAAATCCTTACTTTCTTTGTAAATATCAGGCCGCCAGTTCACATGCAAAGCCTGAACTTGATTCAGGATATGTACTACACTGTCAAAATCACTGGTTTCCGCAGGTCTGATAATTATATCCATATATGTCCTCCCTCGTAAAGCATGAAAAAATATATACCTATAATTCAGTATACCATAAACCCAATTATTTCAATATAGAATATGTCCTTTTTACAACCAAAATCCAGTAAAATAAATCTCCACACAATATCCCAAGCCACAGGACAAATGTCCGCCTGGCGCCCGTCCTGAACAACACTCAACTTCGCGAGTAGAGTTCCGGGGCGCCCTTCCCGTCTTGAAGCACGCAGATTTTCGGGCAATCCTATTTCCAGGGCATATGCAGGAACGTTACAGGGAGTTAGGAGAAGAAAGCGGCAAGAGGTGGACACCAGCCGTGCCTCCCGCACGACTGGTGAGGACAGCCTGAGCCGCGAAATCATCAGATTTCGGGGCGAATCTGTCCGGTGCCGCCACTTGCCGCTTCCTTCCCCGTTACCTCCCTGTTACATTCCGAATCCGCCCCGGAAACAGGATTGCCCGAAAATCGTCCCCCTTCCACACCCACCTCCCAGGAACCCCACTCCCCCATACCGCATACACTAAAGCATAGAAAAAAGAAATGGAAGTGCCAGACATGGACCTGAGATTGCCTTATTATATGATGTATCCGATTCCATACGCATTTGACGAAGACAAAATCCAGAAGCGCGACCGGGAATACCTGCAAAGTATGTATCCGGCAACAGCAAAAAAGATTTTTCCATATATACAGGAAGAATGCGACCGCCAAGAATATGAAGGAAGCATGATCTATGATGAGTACCCGGATAAGCTCCAGCTGTGCCTGATGTGTCGTAGGGCGTATGAACAGGTCATGAAACAGGAAAAATGGGAAAAAGAGACCTATACTCCGGAACAGATCCGGGAGATCGTAGAAATCCTGATGTACCAGGAATTGATGGAAAGAAGAGGAAAAGGCAGGCGGCAACAGGAAAAAACAGTTGCTTCATGCACAGGACTTGTGCTATAATATCGTCCGATATAAAAATGACAGCATCTGAAACACAGTTTCGGTAAGGAGTGAGCCAGGGTACATATGAAGAATATTATATTTATCGGAATGCCGGCAGTTGGAAAAAGTACCGTCGGAGTGGTAGTCGCAAAGCGGCTTGGATACGAGTTTATTGATACAGATCTGTTGATTCAGAAGCAGGAGAACAGACTTTTGCGGGAGATTATCGCAGAAGAAGGTCTGGACGGATTCTTAAGTATTGAGAATCAGGTCAATCGTGATGTGGAAGCGGAACATGCGGTGATTTCCCCGGGAGGAAGCGTAGTTTACTGTGAAGAAGCAATGAAGCATTACAAAGAGATCGGAACCATTGTTTATCTGCATGCGTCATTTGAGGTTATCAATTCCAGACTGAAGAATGCAAAGAAAAGGGGAGTAGCACTTCGGGACGGGCAGACGCTGAAGGATCTATATGACGAAAGAGTAGTATTATTTGAAAAATATGCAGATATTACTGTTTCAGAGGATGGACTGGAGCTGGAAGAAACCATTGAAAATGTAATGGAAATTTTGGAAAATCAATAAATTTTTTAAAGAAATTATTACAAAAGTTTTACGAAAATGAAGAAGGCAAGATAAATAATTTTGCAATGAATATAGAAATATGCTATACTGATATGTGATAAAGAGGATTATACAAAAAGCTTCATACAAATCCTGAGAGATCTGGAAAGAATAAAAAGTATGAGGTTTTTTATTCATGAAATAATAAAGAGTATGAATAGAGTGTTTGACAGAAGTATAGAACAGGATATATTTCAGAGGGAAAGAAATCGTTAATTGAGGTGCGAAATGGAACAGTATATTATTAAGGGTGGCAATCCGCTGGTCGGCGAAGTTGAGATCGGTGGAGCAAAGAATGCAGCACTGGCAATTCTGGCAGCTGCGATTATGACAGATGAGACAGTTACTATCGATAATCTTCCGGATGTCAACGATATCAACGTTCTGCTGGAAGCAATCAGTGGAATTGGTGCCGAGGTTGACCGTATTGACCGGCACACAGTCAGAATCAACGGAAGCAACATTGAAAATTTTGATATAGAATATGATTACATCAAGAAGATCCGTGCATCTTATTACTTGCTCGGAGCACTTCTTGGTAAGTATAAAAGAGCAGAAGTTGCTCTTCCGGGAGGATGCAATATCGGAAGCCGTCCGATCGACCAGCATCTGAAAGGTTTTCGTGCGCTTGGTGCTTATGTGGATATCGAGCATGGCAAGATTATCGCAGAAGCAGAGCGTCTGATCGGAAAGCACATTTATTTTGATGTGGTAAGCGTAGGAGCTACGATCAACGTTATGATGGCAGCATCGATGGCAGAAGGACTTACGATCCTTGAGAATGTGGCAAAAGAGCCTCATGTTGTCGATGTGGCAAACTTCCTGAACAGTATGGGAGCGAACATTCGTGGAGCAGGTACGGACGTGATCAAGATCCGCGGTGTATCCCGCCTTCATAAGACAGATTATTCTATCATTCCGGATCAGATCGAAGCCGGCACATTTATGTTTGCGGCAGCAGCAACCAGAGGTGATGTGACTGTTATGAATGTCATTCCGAAGCATCTGGAAGCTACGATTGCAAAGCTTGTTGAGATCGGATGTGAAGTAGAAGAATTTGATGATGCAGTGCGTGTTGTGTCTAAAGGAGATCTTCATAATACACAGGTGAAGACTCTTCCATATCCGGGATTCCCGACAGATATGCAGCCGCAGATCGGTGTTACACTTGCTCTTTGTAAAGGGACAAGCACGATTACAGAAAGTATTTTCGAGAATCGTTTCAAATATCTTTCAGAACTTGCAAGAATGGGTGCAAATGTCAAGGTTGAAGGCAATGCAGCGACTATCGAAGGCGTAGATAAATTCTCGGGAGCAAGGGTCAGTGCACCGGATCTTCGTGCAGGAGCAGCACTTGTGATTGCAGGAATGGCCGCAGATGGCATTACGATCGTAGATGACATCGTATATATCCAGAGGGGATACGAACGTTTTGAAGAGAAGCTCAGAAGTCTCGGCGCAGTGATCGAGAGAGTTTCTACAGAACGTGAGATCCAGAAATTCAAGTTAAAAGTAGGTTAAGACAGGAATTCCTGTTTTGATAGAACATATTTCCCAAAATGTATATTGACGGAAGCTATGGACAGTGTTATGATGTGTAGCGGTAACAATTAAATACGCTTTCTCTTATTCAGAGTGGTGGAGGTACAAAGGACCTGCGAAGCCACGGCAACCCCGGTAAGCCGGAAGGTGCCAACCTGAGCGAGCAATCGAACAATAAGAGGATTGATGATGAGATATCAGGTCAGTCCTTTGGGGCTGACCTTTAAATTTGCATAGACAGAAGAGAAATTCTGTTTGTCGATTTTCATTATTCCAGAGATAAGAGAGGCAGATACAAAGAAGAAAAGAAAGGAAAAAAGATGGAGAGATTATTATTTACTTCTGAATCAGTAACTGAAGGACATCCGGATAAGATGTGCGACCAGATTTCCGATGCGATCCTGGATGCACTTATGGAGCAGGATCCAATGAGCCGTGTAGCTTGCGAGACATGCGCGACTACAGGAATTGTTATGGTAATGGGAGAAATTACTACAAATGCATATGTAGATATTCAGAGAATCGTTCGTGATACTGTTCGTGAAATTGGTTATACAAGAGGAAAGTACGGATTTGATGCTGACACATGTGGCGTTCTGACAGCAATTGACGAACAGTCAAGCGATATTGCCATGGGTGTTGATAAAGCTCTTGAAGCAAAGGAACACAAGATGTCAGATGAAGAATTGGAAGCAATCGGTGCAGGAGACCAGGGAATGATGTTCGGATATGCATCTGATGAGACAGAAGAATATATGCCTTATCCGATCGCTCTTGCACACAAACTTGCAAGACGTCTTACAGAAGTAAGAAAGAACGGAACACTTCCATATCTTCGTCCGGATGGAAAAACACAGGTAACAGTAGAATATGATGAAAATGGAGTTCCGGCCCGCCTTGATGCAGTAGTACTTTCTACACAGCATGATCCGGATGTTTCACAGGGACAGATCCATGAAGATGTGAAAAAATACATTTTTGATGAAATCCTTCCGGCAGATATGGTAGATGAGAATACAAAATTCTTCATCAATCCGACCGGACGTTTTGTGATCGGTGGACCACATGGGGACAGCGGCCTTACCGGACGTAAGATCATCGTAGATACTTATGGGGGAATGGCGCGTCACGGCGGTGGAGCTTTCTCAGGAAAAGACTGTACAAAGGTAGACCGTTCAGCAGCTTATGCAGCACGTTATGTTGCTAAGAATATCGTAGCAGCAGGAATTGCCAAAAAATGCGAGATCCAGCTTTCTTATGCAATCGGTGTTGCACAGCCGACATCTGTCATGGTAGATACTTTCGGAACAGGAAAGATTGCAGATGATAAGCTTGTGGAAATCGTTCGAGAGAACTTTGACCTTCGTCCGGCTGGAATTATCAAGATGCTTGATCTGAGACGTCCGATCTACAAACAGACAGCAGCTTACGGACACTTTGGACGTAACGACCTGGATCTTCCATGGGAGAAGTTGGATAAAGTGGATACTTTGAAGAAATATCTTTAATAACAGGTTCTGAATTTGATCGTTTTAGAAAAAATTTAGAAAATTTTACGGGTGCTTTGATGTGAAGCACCCGTTTTTATGATATGCTATTAGTTATCAGGCAGACTTGCGTGAGCGCCATACGGACCTCATAACCGGGCGTGCACGATGAATGGAGGATGAATATAGCATGAAACTAAGGACGAAACTGGTGATTTCTTTTGTGACGATGATCATGATACCGACTATCCTGACAACGGCATTTATATTTGGAATTGCGCGTTATCAGATCGGAGTCATCGAGCATACTTATGGAATTACCGGTGAGGAATATAAAGATTTTGCAAAATCCATCAGAGTGCTGGGAGATATGCCGGAGATCCAGCAGTTTATTATAAGCGCATGTATCGCAGTAGTCCTGATTCTGGCATTTACAGCGATGATCATGATGGTGTGGATTTATGGAAGTATCATCAGTCCGATTCACAAGTTGCAGGAAGCAGCGCAGAACGTAGAAGAAGGCAATCTGAATTTTGAGATCAAGCCGGAAAAAGATGATGAGATGGGACGGCTGATGCAGGCATTTGAAAAGATGCGGATCCGTCTGAGAGATAATGCAGAGGAGAAGCTGAAGAGTGACCGGGAAAGCAAAGAACTGATTAGCAATATTTCCCATGACTTAAAGACGCCGATCACAGCGATCAAGGGCTATGTGGAAGGAATCCGTGACGGGGTTGCAGATACGCCGGAGAAGATGGAAAAATATATCGGAACCATTTATAATAAGGCGAATGAGATGGATACGCTGATCAACGAACTGACCTTATATGCGAAGATCGATACAAACCGGATCCCGTACAACTTTGCACCGCTTTCAGTCAACGATTATTTCAATGACTGTGCCGAAGATATTGAGATGGAGCTGGATTCAAAGAATGTAGAGTTTGGTTATTTCAATTATGTAGAGGGTGATCAGAAGATCATTGCAGATCCGGAACAGTTAAAGAGAGTGATCAACAACATTGTCAGCAATTCTTTGAAATACATGGAACGAGAGCACGGGCTGATCAATCTGCGGGTAAAAGACGTAGGTGATTTTATTCAGGTAGAGCTTGAGGATAACGGAAAAGGAATCGCAGCGAAAGATCTGCCAAATATATTTGACCGGTTCTACCGGACGGATGCTTCAAGGAATTCATCCAAGGGCGGAAGCGGAATCGGTCTTTCGATCGTGAAGAAGATCATTGAAGATCACGGTGGCAAAATCTGGGCGACCAGCCGGGAAGGTGTTGGCACAGTGATGTATTTTGTAATCAGAAAATATCAGGAGGTACCGATAAATGAGTAAGATTTTAATTGTAGAAGACGAAGAGAGTATTGCAGATCTGGAGAAAGATTATCTGGAGCTGAGTGGATTTGAGGTAGAGGTTGCAAATGATGGACAGACAGGGCTTGATAAGGCGCTTTTCGGTGATTTTGATCTGGTGATCCTGGATCTGATGCTTCCGGGCGTGGATGGCTTTGAGATTTGTCGTAAGGTTCGTGCGGAAAAGAATACACCGATCATCATGGTATCTGCGAAAAAAGATGATATCGACAAGATCAGAGGACTCGGACTTGGGGCTGATGACTATATGACCAAGCCGTTTAGTCCAAGCGAGCTGGTGGCAAGGGTAAAAGCACATCTGGCACGTTATGAGCGGCTGATCGGAAGTGCCGTGGAAGAGAATAAGGTGATTGAGATCCGTGGACTTAAGATTGATACCACTGCACGCCGAGTGTGGGTAAACGGAGTGGAGAAGAATTTTACAACAAAAGAGTTTGATCTTCTGACTTTCCTTGCCAGTCATCCGAACCATGTATATACCAAGGATGAACTTTTCAGTGAGATCTGGGATATGGAATCCATCGGAGATATCGCAACGGTAACTGTGCACATCAAGAAAATCCGTGAGAAAATTGAATATGATACCTCAAACCCACAGTATATTGAGACAATCTGGGGTGTGGGATATCGTTTCAAGATGTAATGAAAAAGAATAAAAGGAAAGAGATTACAGTATGATAACCAGTACAGGAAATGCCAGGGTAAAACAGCTTGTTACATGGCAGAAAAAGAGAAAGGCACGTGATGAAGAAGGCGTCTATATCGTAGAAGGGATCCGGATGTACCGGGAAGCTCCGCGTGCGCAGGTGAGAGAGGTTTATGTATCGGAGCAGTTTTACAGCCGATATGGAGAAGAGCTGGGACTTTCGGCATGGGGAAGACAGCTGGAAATCCTGTCAGATCATGTATTTTCCCACGTGTCAGATACAAAGACACCACAGGGGATCCTGCTTGTGATGGAGCAGAGAAGCTGTGAGATATGTGAGATGCTGGATCTGGACGCGCAGGGAAGGAAACCGCTTCTGATGGTGCTGGATAATCTGCAGGATCCGGGAAACCTGGGAACCATTCTCCGTGCAGGGGAAGCGGCAGGCGTAACCGGCGTGATCATGAGTCACGACTGTGTGGATATTTACAATCCCAAGGTGATCCGTTCAACGATGGGATCGGTTTACCGAATGCCGTTTGTGTATGTAGAGCATTTGCCAGAAACTCTGGAAGTACTTGCAGAAGCCGGGATTCATTCCTATGCGGCACATCTGAAAGGAAAGAACAGCTACGATCAGGAGGATTACACAAGAGGGACAGCATTTTTAATTGGAAATGAGGGTAACGGACTTCGGGATGAAGTGGCAGATGCAGCAGAGTGTTATATCAAGATTCCGATGTGTGGAGAGGTAGAATCGCTGAATGCGGCGGTTGCATCTTCGGTTCTGATGTTCGAGGCGGCAAGACAGCGACGGTAGTGATGAGGGGAAATCAAGCGCAAAGGAGAGTGTGATTTGATGAAACCGATAATCGATTTAAATAAAGAATATGGATTGGTATTCGATGGAGGAGGAGCCAGAGGTGCGTATCAGATCGGTGCGTGGCGGGCTCTTTCGGAAGCTGGTGTGAAGATCAGTGCAGTAGCGGGTACTTCTGTGGGCGCCCTGAATGGCGCCCTTGTTTGTATGGGAGATCTGGAGAAAGCAGGACATATCTGGAAAGAGATGGCATTTTCCCGTGTTATGGATGTGGATGATGAGTTGATGGAACAGTTCTTTGATGGAGAGGCATCCATAAGAGAGATTTTGAAAGGTCTCTGGAAGAAGCTTGCAGATGGTGGAATTGATATTACACCGCTTAAGGAATTGATCCATGAGGTTGTAGACGAAGAAAAGATCAGGAAATGCGGAAAAGAATTCTGCCTTTTGACATTTTCTGTATCGGATATGAAGGAACTTGATCTGAGTATTGAAGATATACCGGAAGGTCTTCTGGAGGATTTTCTTCTTGCCAGCGCATATCTGCTTGGATTTAAAAATGAACCGCTGCACGGCAAGACATATATTGATGGTGGTGCGGTTAATAATGTGCCAACCGCGTCTCTTCTAAAAAGGGGATATAAGGATCTGATCCAGGTAAGGATCTTTGGTCCGGGAAGAGTGCCGAAGACGACGATTCCGGAAGACGGCTCTCTGTTGGAGATCGAACCGAGAGTAGGACTTGGCAGTATTCTCGAATTTTCGGCAAAGCGGAGCAGACAGAATTTGAAAATTGGCTATTATGATGCAAAAAGAGCGCTTTACGGGCTCACTGGATCGATTTACTATATTGAAGAAACACGAGAAGAGTGTTATTATGTAGAAATAATGAAGCTTTTGAGCGAACTTGAAAAGACGGAATATCGTTTCAAACTCAAGTTGCCGATCGGCTGTTCAGACAGAGAGTTGTTCTATGGAATGCTGGAGGCAAGTGCGAAGCTCATGAGAATTCCAAAATATAATATTTATACAGCAGATGAACTGTGGAATGAGACGAGCAGAAAGTACGAGACTCGTACAGATGAGGGAAAAGAAAAACTGCCGAAATTCGTCCATGCGATTGCAAAGCTGAGAAAGGACTACAAGATGAATTTAAAAGGAAGAAGTTTTTTGAAACTGGAAGATTATACACCGGCAGAGATTGAATATCTCGTTGACCTGGCAGGTGAATTAAAGGCAAAGAAGAAAGCAGGAATTAAAGGACACAGCCTGGAAGGAAAGAACATTGCCCTTATTTTTGAAAAGCCATCTACAAGAACCAGATGTGCATTTACCGTAGGAGCACAGGATGAAGGTGGAATCCCGACATACCTTGCAGGTAATGAGATCCAGTTAGGCGATAAAGAGAGTATCGAAGATACAGCACGTGTACTTGGAAGAATGTTCGATGGAATCGAATTCCGTGGATTTGAACAGAGATACGCAGATGTACTTGCAGAGTACAGTGGAATTCCGGTATGGAATGGTCTGACAGATACTACACATCCGACACAATGTCTGGCTATGCTCCTTACCATGAAAGAAGAATTCGGACACCTGAAAGGTCTGAAGGTTGCATACCTTGGAGATGGACGTAACAACG
This sequence comes from Coprococcus sp. AF102-57, assembly GCF_027686195.1. NCBI lineage: Bacteria > Bacillati > Bacillota > Clostridia > Lachnospirales > Lachnospiraceae > Coprococcus > Coprococcus sp. AF102-57. The sequence continues at coordinate 55,009 of NZ_JAQCSY010000022.1, forward strand.
TTGCGAACAGCCTTCTGGTAGGATGCGCCAAAATCGGAGTAGATGTAGCAATCGTTGCACCGAAGCCACTCTGGACTTCGGAATCTCTGTGGAAGAGATGTGACGAATATGCAAAAGAATCCGGAGCAACTATCGAGATCACCGATGACCTTGATGGTGTAAAGGGAGCAGATGTCATTTACACAGATGTATGGATTTCCATGGGTGAAGAAAAGAAAGAGCAGGAAAGAGAGCGTCTCGGAAAGCCATATCAGGTAAATGCAGCTCTGATGGAACGTACAGGAAAAGATACTACAATCTTCTCACACTGCCTGCCGGCGATCAAAGAAAAAGAAGTTACCGAAGAAGTATTTGAAGGACCACAGTCAAGAGTATTTGATGAAGCTGAGAACCGTCTGCATACAATCAAGGCAGTTATGGTTGCAACTTTAGGAGAGAACGAATAATAAGCATGAAAGCGGAGATATTAAAGATGCTCCGGCAGAGCGATGGGTATCTGTCGGGGCAGCAGCTCTGTGACCACTTTCAGGTGTCCAGGACTGCTGTGTGGAAAGCAATCAATCAGTTAAAAGAAGAAGGCTATGAGATTGAAGCCGTGAGAAACAAAGGTTATCGCATTGTGGATATTCCGGACCGGATTACCGAAGATGCGATAAAAAGCTGTCTGGAGACAAAATGGATGGCGAAAAATCTGGAGTATTATGACGAGATCGATTCGACTAATAACCGGGCCAAAGCACTAGGCGAGGCCGGAGGTGCAGATGGAACTCTTTTTGTTGCAGAGACGCAGACGGCGGGAAAAGGAAGACGCGGCAGATGCTGGCAATCACCGGCGGGCAGCAGTATTTCCATGTCGATTCTGTTAAGACCTGTGATGAATCCGTCAGATGCACCGATGTTGACACTTGTCATGGCATATGCGGCAACGAAAGCTTTGCGTGAAAAGACCGAGTTGGATATAGGAATCAAATGGCCGAATGATCTGGTCGTGAGTGGAAAGAAGATCAGTGGGATACTGACGGAGATGAGCGCAGAGATCGATTACATCAATCATGTAGTGATCGGAATCGGAATCAATGTCAATATGGAGTCTTTTCCGAAAGATATCGCAAAGACAGCGACTTCACTGCGGATCGAAGCGGGCAAAGAATTTCGCAGGTTTGAACTGATCGCTGCGATTATGGAGCATTTTGAAAAAGCCTACGAAGCGGTCTGCGAGGCGGGAAGTCTGGAGCCGATCATGGAAGATTATAACCGTCTGCTGGTAAACTGTGGGCGTCGGGTGCGTGTACTGGAACCGGAACATGAATATGATGCACTGGCACTGGGGATTGACAAGACCGGGGAATTGCAGGTAGAATGCGAAGACGGCAGCAGAAAGTCTGTCTTTGCCGGAGAAGTTTCGGTACGTGGAATTTATGGGTATGTATAGAAGGAGAATTTATGTATCAGGATAAGATCGTATTATGCGGAGCCAACTCTTACGAAGAAAAATTTTATATGAATCCGGATTTTGATAATCTGCCACAGCACATCAAAGATGAATTGAAGATCATGTGTGTGCTGTATGTACATGATGTCGGGGGAATCCTTACACTTGTATTTGAGGAGAATGGGGAGCTGGAATTTGAAGTGACTTCTGCAGAGGGAGATCCGATGTTTGACGAGATCGGAAGCCGTCTGAAGATCAAGGAGATTCAGACAGACGAGAAGAAGCAGGAGCTTCTGACACAGCTTCAGCTTTATTACAAAGTATTTTTTCTGGGGGAAGAGATTGAATGATAAAGACACTGACGATAGGAAATGTAGAGCTTCCGAACCGTTATGTGCTGGCACCGATGGCAGGGGTAACAGACCTGCCATTTCGTCTGTTATGCAAGGAACAGGGAGCAGGGCTTCTGTGCATGGAAATGATCAGTGCAAAGGCGCTCCGGTATAAGAATAAGAATACCAAGGCGCTACTTGCGATCGATCCAAGAGAATACCCGGTATCACTTCAGCTTTTTGGGGAAGATCCGGACATCATTTCCGAGCAGGCAAAGCGGATCGAAGAACTTCCATTTCAGATCCTGGATATCAATATGGGCTGTCCGGTTCCAAAGGTCGTGAGCAATGGAGAAGGTTCGGCGTTGATGAAGGATCCGAAGCGAATCTATGATATTGTATATAAGACAGCGAGAGCGATCAAGAAACCGGTGACGATAAAGATCCGCAAAGGATTTGACGATACCTGTATCAATGCACCGGAGATTGCGAAGGTTGCAGAAGAAGCAGGTGCAGCGGCAATCGCAGTACATGGAAGGACCAGAGAACAGTATTACTCCGGAAATGCAGACTGGGAGATTATCCGTAAGGTGAAAGAAGCAGTGAAGATTCCTGTAATCGGAAATGGGGATGTGACAAGCGGACAGAAGGCACTGGATATGTTTGAGCAGACCGGCTGTGATGGTGTGATGATCGGAAGAGGCTGCCAGGGAAATCCATGGATCTTCAGGGAATTACTGGCATATGAAGAGACCGGATCCATTCCGGAAAGGCCGGGCACAGACCAGATCCGGGAAACAATGCTGCGTCATGCAAGACTGCAGATCGAGTTCAAGGGAGATTATATCGGAATCCGTGAAATGCGCAAGCATGTGGCATGGTATACCAAGGGAATGCAGGGTTCTGCGAAGCTCAGAGATGAGATCAATCAGGTGGAAAGTTATGAAGAACTGGAGAACCTTTTAATGGAAAAAATCGGATAGACATAAAACGTGTTCTTTCGCATGAGAGAATGCGTTTTTGCATATATTAAACCAGCAAAGAATTGTTGACACAGCCGCTGGAAATATGTATAATAATGAAATTGTGAAAGTAGCTTTAAATGCGGATAAAATCAGTATCTGCGGCTTGAATAGAAAATGATTTGTCGGTAAGTAAGGAGAATTATAATGGAAGCAAAGAAAACATTACTCACCTATACAGGACTTAAGAAACTGGAAGATGAGCTTGAAAATTTAAAAGTTGTGAAAAGAAAAGAAGTAGCAGGAAAGATCAAAGAAGCCAGAGAACAGGGAGACCTTTCAGAGAACGCTGAGTACGATGCAGCAAAGGACGAGCAGCGTGATATCGAGGCACGTATCGAAGAACTTGAGAAAATCCTCAAGAATGCAGAAGTTGTAGTAGAAGATGACGTGGATCTTGATACCATCAACATCGGATGTACAGTAGATGTATATGATAAAGAATTTGAAGAGGAAATCGTATTTCAGCTGGTAGGTTCTACAGAAGCAAACAGCCTGGCAGGTAAGATTTCCAATGAATCTCCGGTAGGAAAAGCCCTGATCGGTAAGAAAGTCGGAGACGTAGTAGCAGTTGAGACACAGGCAGGAGTTATTGAGTACGAAGTACTGAAGATCAATCGTTCAGTATAAGATGGTATACAGCAGAGAGAAGGAGTGAAAAAAGTGGCAACACAGCAGAACAATGGACAGGAACAGGATTTGAATCATTTAAGAAAGGTACGCCGTGAGAAACTTGCAGAACTGCAGGCAAACGGACAGAATCCTTTTGAGATCACAAAATATGACGTAACACATCACAGCCAGGAAGTGAAAGACAACTTTGATGAACTGGAAGGAAAACACGTTGTACTCGCAGGACGTATGATGTCCAAACGTGTGATGGGAAAAGCATCTTTCTGTAATGTGCAGGATTTACAGGGAAATATCCAGTCTTATGTAGCAAGAGACAGTATCGGAGAAGAAGAATATAAAGCATTCAAGAAGATGGATATCGGTGATATCGTAGGTCTTGAAGGAGAAGTATTCAAAACAAAGACAGGGGAGATTTCCATTCATGCATCTGCTGTAAAGCTTCTCTCAAAGAGCCTGCAGATCCTTCCGGAGAAGTTCCACGGACTGACAAATACAGATACCCGTTATCGTCAGAGATATGTGGATCTGATCATGAACCCGGAAGTAAAGGATACTTTTATTAAACGTTCCAAGATCCTTACCGCAATCCGTAAATATCTTGGAAATGAAGGCTTTATGGAAGTAGAGACTCCGATGCTTGTACAGAATGCCGGAGGAGCAGCTGCAAGACCGTTCGAGACACATTTCAATGCCCTGAACGAAGACCTGAAGCTCCGTATCTCTCTGGAACTTTATCTGAAGAGACTGATCGTTGGTGGTCTGGAAAGAGTATATGAGATTGGACGTGTATTCCGTAACGAAGGTCTTGATACAAGACATAACCCGGAATTCACTCTGATGGAACTTTACCAGGCATACACAGACTATCATGGCATGATGGATCTGACAGAGAACCTGTACCGTTTTGTTGCACAGGAAGTTCTTGGAACTACTCAGATTGTATATAAAGGAATCGAGATGGATCTCGGAAAGCCGTTCGAGCGTATCACAATGGTTGATGCTGTTAAGAAATATGCAGGTGTTGACTGGAACGAAGTAGAAACTCTTGAACAGGCAAGAGAACTTGCGAAAGCACACAATCTTGAATTTGAAGAAAGACATAAAAAAGGTGATATTCTGAATCTGTTCTTCGAAGAATATGTAGAAGAACACCTTCTTCAGCCGACATTCGTTATGGATCATCCGGTTGAGATTTCACCACTTACAAAGAAGAAACCGGAAAATCCGGACTATGTAGAACGTTTCGAGTTCTTCATGAACGGATGGGAAATGGCAAATGCATACTCAGAGCTGAATGACCCGATCGATCAGAGAGAACGTTTCAAAGCACAGGAAGAACTGCTTGCACAGGGTGATGATGAAGCCAACACAACAGATGAAGACTTCATGAACGCACTGGAAATTGGTATGCCGCCTACAGGTGGTATCGGATTCGGTATCGACCGTATGTGTATGCTGTTGACAGGGGCTGAGGCGATCAGAGATGTGCTGCTGTTCCCAACAATGAAGTCACTCGGTGGTGTAAAATCCGAAAATGGTGTAAGTTCTAAAGAGGTTTCTACACCAAATTCAGAGCCTGAGAAAATTGATTTTTCTAAGGTGAAGGTTGAGCCTTTGTTTGAAGAAGATGTTGATTTTGATACATTCTCAAAGTCAGATTTCAGAGCAGTTAAGGTTAAAGAATGCGTTGCTGTACCGAAGTCAAAGAAACTCCTTCAGTTCACTCTTGATGACGGAACAGGCACAGATAGAACCATTTTAAGCGGTATTCATAGCTTTTATGAGCCGGAAGAACTGGTTGGAAAGACTCTTATTGCTATCACAAATCTTCCACCGAGAGCTATGATGGGCATTGACTCTTGTGGTATGCTTCTCAGTGCAGTACACGAAGAAGAAGGCGAAGAAAAGCTTCATCTCCTTATGGTAGATGACCATATTCCGGCAGGTGCAAAGCTCTATTAAGAAGTACCGTTTTACCCTATAAAACGGGATGTACTTCATTTGTGAAAAAGCTCTGAAAATACACAAATACACCAAATTTACACCAAATGGTGCTTGAAACGGTGCAGAGCTTTAAAAATCGCATATTTTAAAGATATATGGGCAGTTCCATTGCGGAATTGCCCATTTTCAGAAAGAAAAAGATAAATTGGTATTTATAAAGGAGAATATTGATGAAACTA
>NZ_JAQCSY010000023.1:0-60107 GCF_027686195.1 Coprococcus sp. AF102-57
ACTGGAGTTTTTTGTGAAAAGCAATTAAGAAAGAATAAAATTTTAAGATAATTAAAAGGCACCCTCCGATCATATTCCGTGATCAGACAATGCCTGTATAATTCTTATTCATTCATGTAATGATATCTCTCACAATGCCATTCCTTTAAACTAATGCATTGCTGAGAATTTTAAGCAGTTCAAGTACGCTTACAAACTGCTGCGTAGAGTTACCTTCGACCCAGCGGACGATGCCCTGCCAGGATGAATTCTGGCGGTATCTGACATTGAGAAAGAAAGTCCCTTTTTGTCCACGATTCTCGATGAAATCTTCCGGTGACCGTACTTTATCAAGCCGGTCAACACCTGAAAACTGGGTTGAAGTGAAAGAACGTGCGCTGGTGGATGCCTGTGGAAATTCGAGTCTGTCGAAGAAATCATCAGCTAATTCGATCAGCTGAAGGATATTGGTGAATTTCCAGGGTTCTTTGCTGTAGCAGTGATAAATCCGACCGGACAGCTCTCCATCATTAATATTATCAATACACATGTTAATAAAGTTTGGTGCATACCAACTGATTTGATAGCTCTGTTCCATAAATTATCTCCATTTCTGCCCTGCTGCGAAGATAACATGATTGCAGCTTACCAGGTTTTATTCTCAGTATTGAACTGAATCGGTGAATCTTGCCGGTCTACTTCGGCTACAGAGGACACGAAGTAGTCCAGGTACTGCTTCCAGCTTTTATGCTCTCTGGAGAAGTATCTCTGGATTCTGTCGAAAATCATGCTGCAGTTCTCTTTATTCGTACCAACGAGAAGTATCAGAAACTGTGATGGACTGTATTTGGTAAAGGAGTCCCCTTTACGCAGACACTGCTGGATCGTATTCTGAAGCTCACCTGAAAGAACTTCAAGCTTGTCCGGCTTGTCCATCGGCATTCCTTTTCCGTTGGTGATGCTACATAACATTAAGTATACGGACTGTCCGTTCCTCTCAATGATTCGGGAAACGAGACGGTAACTGTCACGGAAACTTGGCAGGCTGCAGTAAAAAGCACCGCCGCGTATATCGTCCTCTTTCAGACGTTCCTTGATGTCGCCGAGTTCCTGTGGTTTGTAGTTAAGGCGGCTGCTCATCTGCTCGAACTGCTGCATCATATGTTCAGAAGGGCGGATTCCAAGCTCTTCGAAAAATAATTTGGCAGTGTTCTCATATTCCTGCACAGCATCCTTATAGCGGTTCAATGCCATATAGCAGTCGATGCGGACGGATTGCCATTCATCGAACGGATATAACTGGCATGCCGGCTCACAGAAACGAAGTGTCTCTTCATAATCTCCGCGTTCGATCAGAAGCTTACAGAGCTCCTGAAGGGATTCGGAATAAATATTCTTATATTGGACGCTTTCAACAAGAACCCATTCATCTCCCGAAAGTTCCGGAAGAAATTCCCCACGGTACATCAGACAGATCTTCTTAAGAAGTGCCAGCTTTTTTACCTTATCGGTACACGTCTGCACGTCTTTTGACAGAACCTTAAACTGATGTGCATCAACTTCGGTCGGCATCGGAGCATCCCATCGGTAAATACCTTTTTTGATGTTGATATAATCATGGCTCGGAAGTCCGGCGTCTACGATGATCTTTTTAAGACGGTGTGCGGTTACCCGAAGGTTGTTGGCAGCATCGGCAAGTTCTTCTCTTCCGTACAGTTCATCAAGAAGCTTATCTCTGGAGATACCGGTATTGCCATGGTAGAGTAATATCTGCAACAATTTCATTGCTTTTGTCGTTGTGTTGCGTCCGAATGATACGGGAATCTCTCCGTAGCTTGCTGAGAATCCTCCGAATAAACGAACCTTTAAGACAGGTAAATGATCACTCATAAATTAACCCCCAATTTTACTATTGTGATGGTTTATAACTGATTTCTATTGTAATGGTCTTTGATTTCTTTGTCAAATAAATTAAAGCATATTAGATCAAATAACTTCTTTTAATGTTTTGATTATGCTATAATTTTTCTAGTTGAGTTTTTGGGACTGTTTCACTGTGGAAAAGAAAGGAGGAATTCTGTGCGGCAGAACGGTTTATATGAACAAAAAAGACGCTGGCAGAGGATTTTTCTTTTCTTTTTTCTGCTATTTCTGACAGGTGTACTGATACCTGGCGGATGTGCATCGGAGGGGAAAAAAAGCCAGTCCGGGAAAAAGGGGGATCCGAGAGATCCATCGGCGCAGGTGCTTCAGACGGAGGCTTCCGGTGAAGTGACATATGGAAATGACCTGGTTGTACTGGATGCATCCCATACGGCAGATGGCTATGTGATGATCTGTTATAATGGAAGTAATGAAAAAGTCAAGCTCCAGGTGACATCCCCGGATGGCACAGAGTATACCTATCCGGTTACGGTTGTTGGTGATTATGCGGTTTATCCGCTTCCGGGCGGGAATGGTTCTTATAAGGTAACACTTCTGGAGAGTGTGTCTGTAGAGGACAATCTGTATGCGGTAAGCTTTACCCAGGATCTGGACGTACAGATCACAGATGAATTTGCCCCGTTTCTGCATCCGAATTATTATGTGAATTTCACGGCAGATTCCAAGTGTGTAAAAAAGGGTGAGAGTCTTGCAGGAAAGGACTGCTATTCTGATCTGGATGTGGTAACGCAGATTTATAATTTTGTAATTAAAAATATTTCCTATGATAAAAAGAAAGCGGAGAATGTTCCGTATGGGTACACACCGGATCCAGATGAGACACTGGATACCGGGAAAGGAATCTGTTTTGATTATGCGGCGTTGATGTCGGCAATGCTCCGGTCGCAGCGGATCCCGACGAAGCTGGAGGTTGGCTATTCCGGTGATGTGTATCATGCATGGATCAGCTGTTATGTTGATGAGATTGGCTGGGTGGATAACATCATTGAATTTGACGGAAAGAACTGGTCGATCATGGATCCGACACTTGCTGCAAACAACAGTGCTTCGGATGTGAAGAAGTATGTGGGAAATGGAAAGAATTATGTCACAAAGTATACCTATTAGATAAAAGGAAGCCGGATAAGAAGAATGTGGCAGTAATGTGAAAAGGAGGATGGCATATATGGAAAAGCGGACACAGCAGGGGAAGCTTACGAATCTGGAAATTGCTTCGTTCTGCAGTGAAATGGCAATGATCCTGAAGTCTGGGATTTCTTCCCTGGAGGGAGTTGATCTTCTCCGGGAAGATGCGCAGACGAAGGCAGAAAAAGAGCTGCTGGATGAGATTTATCAGTCAGTGATGGATACGGGCAGGCTGGATCAGGCGCTGGAAGAGACGAAAGTATTTCCGGAGTATCTGATCCGTATGACGCAGATCGGAGAAGAGACAGGAACTTTAGATGAAGTAATGGAATCTCTGGCGGAGCATTATGACCGAGAGGAAGCGATCAGGAGAAGTGTCCGGAGTGCCATCTCCTACCCTCTTCTGATGATCGGGATGATGCTGGTGATCATTATCATTTTGATGACAAAGGTTATGCCGGTATTTGATCAGGTGTTCCGCCAGTTTGGTCAGGAAATGACCGGATTTTCAAGAGGGATCCTGCTTGCAGGCAATGCTCTTTCCAGATATTCGGCGGTGTTTGCGGTACTTTTGGCGGTGATTGTCTGTGCGGGTATTTATTTTACAAAGACAGAGAGCGGCAGAAAGAAAATGTATCACATCGGATCCGGATTTGCATTTTCAAGGGAGCTGAAGGATAAGCTGTCGGCATGCCGGTTTGCCGGAGGAATGTCACTGGCACTGAAAAGCGGACTGACGCCGGAACAGGGAATGGAATTTTCAGAGAATCTGATCGAGGATGATGATTTCCGGAAGAAAGTAGCAGAATGCAAAGCGGATATGGAAAATGGAACGGATATCGCAGAGGCACTGGTGAAAGCCGGAATCTTCACAGGTGTTTATGCGCGGATGACATCCATTGCCGGGAAAGCCGGAATGATGGATGAGATGATGGGAAGGATTGCCGATGAGTGTGAGGAGGAAGTGGATGAAAAGCTTTCTTCTATGATCGCAGTTCTGGAACCGACGCTGGTGATCATCCTGTCGGTGATCGTCGGAACGATCCTTCTGTCGGTTATGCTTCCGCTTCTTGGAATTATGTCAGGACTTTAGGAGGCGTATGCTATGTGGAGAAAAGAACGGGAACGGTTTTATCACGGAAAACGGCAGCGCCCACTTCGGAATTTCTGTCTGTCCCTTCTGCTGTTTGTATGTATCTGCAGTGCTTTTTTCAGTGGATTTGAAAGGCTTTCGGACACGACAAGACGCAGGCAGAAGGAAAGTCTGGAAAATGCACTCTGGCGTGGTGTGACGCAGTACTATGCGCTGGAAGGACACTATCCGGAGACGCTTGATGATCTGACGGAAAACTGTGGGATCCAGTATGACAAGAAGCAGTTTTTTATTGATTATCAGATTGCCGGTGCCAATATTCTTCCGGACATTACGGTAATCGAACGAGGAGGAAACGGACATGAATCGTAGAAATGAAAAAAAGCATGTGATTGATTTCCTTTTTCCTCTTGCAGTCTTTTTTGTGCTGGCGGCATCATCGGTCGCAATTGTGGTTCTTGCATCGGGGTTTTACAGCCGGCAGGTGAAGACCTCGTCGGATTCCTATTCGGGACGGACGGCACTTGCCTATGTGACGGAGAAAATGCACCAGAATGATGAAAATGGTGCGATAGCAGATGGAACTTTCGATGGGGAAAATGCTCTCGTGATCCGGCAGCGTTATGATGAGAAGGATTATGTGACATATCTGTATGCGTATGATGGATACTTAAGAGAGCTTTTTATCCGGGATGGAACGGAAGCAAAAGCATCCGATGGACGGAAGATCCTGGCAACAAAGGACTTCGAGGCTAAGGAAACTTCAGATGGGATTTTTCATCTGTATTGTGAAAATGAAGACGGGAAAAAGACAGATACATTTGTCAGTGTGAAGAGCGCTGCAAGATAGATTGGAGAAGATTTATGGAACGGACACCGGCAAAGCGTTCCAGCCTGTTTTTGCTGGAACTGATGATTGCAATTTTATTTTTCTGCCTTGCTTCGGCGGTGTGTGTGCAGATTTTTGTGAAGGCGCACACGATCAGCCGCGGGACACAGGAACTGAATACGGCGCTTGAGAAGGTTTCCGGGTATACAGAGCTTTTTCTTGCGGATGCGCTGACGGAGGACACGGAGGTTTTCTATGACGCAAGTTGGCAGGAATGCAGTAAGGATGAGGCTTCGTATGAGATCGTGATTCGGGTGGAGCCGGATGGAAAGCTTTTGCATGGAACATTTACGGTGCAGCGCCTGTCCGGAGAACAGCCGGAAGAAATCTATTCGGTGGAAACAGACCGGATGACAGGCACGGAAAGGGAGTGACAGGATGAAGAGAAAGAAAAGTGGATCATACCCGGGGATTCAGATCGGAACGTCGTACCTGCTTGTGATCTTTGTAATCCTGTGTCTGGTGACATTTGCCACACTCTCACTGTCAAGTGCAAAAAGGGATCAGAGCTATAGTCAGCAGCTTGCCGGCCGGGAAACGGCGTATTGTGAGGCAAATGCAAAGGCGGCGCAGATCATGGCGCAGATCGATGATGCATTTGCAAAAGAGGATCCTGTATTTGCGATTCGGCAGATTGAGGGCGTGACAGCTGAAGAAGATGGAGCGAATCTGGATATTTCCTATGTGGTTCCGGTCACGGACAGTCAGAATCTGGAAGTCGAGATCCTGGCAGATCCGGTAAAGGGAACGCAGAAGGTTGTAAAATGGAAAGAGTCAGCATCTGAGAAATGGGAAGAAAAGTCAACACTTCCGGTCCTTGGAAGTGACTGACGCGAAAGGAGTTTGAGCTATGGATATCATTGTACTGCTTCAGCAGGCAGTTTTAAATCATGCATCGGATATATTTGTTGTAGCAGGTCTTCCGGTTTCTTATCGGGCAAATGGAAGAATCTGCAGGGAGAAGGAAGAAAAGCTGATGCCGCCGCAGACGAAAGAATGCGTTGAGGAATTATATAAGCTGGCAGGAGGACGGGACATCCGGGTTCTTGAAGAAAAAGGAGATGATGATTTTTCTTTTGCTGTTCCGGGACTTTCGAGATTCCGTGTCAGTGCGTACAAACAGAGGGGTGCGCTCTCAGCCGTTATCCGAGTGATCACATTTGAACTGCCGGAGCCGAATGAGATCGGGATTCCGGACCCTGTGATGAGCTTTTATAACCTGTCAAAAGGACTGGTGCTTGTGACGGGCCCGGCGGGAAGTGGAAAATCTACTACGCTTGCCTGTCTGGTGGATAAGATCAATCATTCAATGGAAAAGCATATCATTACGCTGGAAGATCCGATTGAGTATCTGCACCGGCATGATAAAAGTATTGTAAGCCAGAGAGAGATCAATGTGGATACGGAAAGCTATGTCAATGCGCTACGTGCTTCGCTCCGGCAGAGCCCGGATGTGATCCTGCTTGGTGAAATGCGTGATTATGAGACGATCGATGTGGCAATGACAGCAGCGGAAACCGGGCATCTGGTATTTTCTACCCTGCATACGATCGGAGCAGCAAATACGGTTGACCGTATCATTGATGTATTTCCGGCAAACCAGCAGAGGCAGATTGCAGTTCAGCTGTCCATGGTATTGCAGGCTGTAATTTCACAGCAGCTTGTGCCGACAGTGGATGGAAAACAGGTCCCGGTATTTGAGATCATGACGATCACTCCGGCGATCCGCAATATGATCCGCGACAATAAGGTTCCGCAGATTGATGGAGTCGTGTATTCGTCTAATAAAGAAGAAATGCATTCGATGGATTTTGGTCTTCTGAATCTGTATAAAGATGGGAGGATCACGGCGGAGACGGCTCTCTCCTATGCATCAAATCCGGAAATGCTGAAGAAAAAGTTATAGAAAAACATAACAGGAAGGGACTGCGGTGAAGCAGTCTCTTCCTGTTTATCGTCAGTGTTTTAAGATTTAGTCAAGGGCTGCAATTGCTTCGATCACGATATCATACTGTTTTTTGACATCGGCGATCAAACCGTCAAGGTTGTCGTATTCCTGGCTGCGGAGCTTTTCGGTCAGAGTACTGCTGACATTGTAAAGTGCAGTAAATCCAAGGTTTACGGCAACACCTTTTAAGGTATGCATTGCACGAAATGCGGTTTCGTAGTCCTTTTTAGCCCAGGATTCTTCAAATAAAGCCATATTGTTGTCCTGCGGAAATTTGAGGACAAATTTGCGTACCATATTTTCATTCATAAACCGGTGAAGAATATCATTATAATCGCCACCAATTTTTACATAACATTCTTGAAGTGTCATTGTCTACAGTCCTTTCTGAACTTTTTTATCTTTGTGAAATTCGTATATTTTTGCCCCCAACATTTTAACATGATTGTAGCATGACGTGTTACACTTTACAAGATATTTCGTATTATGCATTGCCATAGTAATGAAAAGGCTTATTTATTCGAAGAAATTGTATCATTTAACTGATCGTACCATTCTTTAGTCTGTGCTTCGTTGCTGCTGTTCAGAAAAATGGTGGTATCTGTTGTCTTTATCTGAAGAACCGGAGGATGTTCAATCCAGATATACATCTGGCAATGTCCGGTTTTGCTGCCACGGAAATTACCGAGAAGTTTGCTGTTATCTTCGGAGCCATCAGACCGGTAGAATTTTTCATCCGGCAGATGATCCAGAAGAGTTACTGATTCAACATCAGCGAGAGCAAAGGTTGCTGTTTTATAGCCGGATGTAATAGAATACTGGGCAGCATTTTCTGTCAGGCGGATCGGTGTAAAATCGATCCGGATACAGAGGATACACATCCAGAGGAGAAGAAGCCCGGTGCCGACGAGCATTCCTCCGGTGACATATTTTGCAGAAGGGTGTCCGTAGTTCAGAGAATAATTCATGCTGTTCACACGGTCCTGTACAAAATACCGTTTGTCATTTGGATTGTTGTACCAGCCTTTCCGCCAGTAATAGTCATCATCAATATAAAATGGTGTGCTGTCCTGGGAGAGAATCCGCTCTTTTTCCTTACGCAGCCAGAAAAACATGATCAATATGATGGCAGCCGGTATCAGTTCGAGGAAAATGTAGATGCCCATTCCAACTCCTCCAATCCAGTTGCTGGATGCAATATCCCGGATGATCCCGAGATAGGCGCCGGTATTGCAAATGTTGGAGACAAAAAGGAATATGGTGTATAAACGCTTTTCCAGTGCATTGATCTGCAGGTTGATCTGTGAATTTTCACTGTAAATTTTGTTTGGCATATGGGCGAATAAATAGCCGGTACCCATGTAAGCTGCCGCGACAAGAATTGTGCAGAGAAGCATGACTCTTCCATCACTTTCGGTCAGCAGATAAGTACGGACCTGCGGGAAAAACAGAGGGATCAGAATCACTGCAGCCGGGATCAGATGCAGCTTTGCCGGCAGTATCTTTTTCGCAATTTGTGAGGAAGTGCGGGTATCCACTGCAGCGGACACATCTGCATTTGCTGAGCTGATCCATCCATTTTTCTGCTTAATGTCGTATACTTTCTGGTGATAATGATAGACACGGAGGATGGTAAGAAGGCAGAATTCTACGAACCACAGTGTCCATACGGTAATAAAAATAGAAAAGTAAGTAAAGCAAAGCAGGCATACCGCAATTCCTGCAAGCATGTTCCACAAATAAAACTGGCGGTTGCGCTTTTTATAAAGCTGGAGAAGCTCTTTTACGTCGGGATGTTCAAGTTCAGATTTAGGAATATGGACTCCCATCAGCATTCCTTCCCGGTAGTTTGCAATATTTCCATAGACTCCGGCAAAGATGCCGACCATGGAAATGTCTGTAATTAAAAATATAATCAGCATCATCATTTCGCTGTTACCTCCATTTCGTTAAATGCTCTCTGGCAGAGTTCCAGGAAGTCTGCCAAAGTCATGCCGTGGAACTTTGCTTCTGCGCTTAAAAGTTCCAGTTCATCTGTCAGCTTTTCGTCAAAGCGGTTATCTTGTGGAGCAGAGGAAGTGGGATAACAGATGGTTGTTCCCTTACGGCGGTCTGTCTCGAGAAAGCCTTCTGTTTTCAAAAGCTGGTAAGCTTTGCTGACGGTCATGGTGTTGATACCGAGATCGGTTGCCATCTGGCGGACGGTCGGAAGCGATTCCCCCGGCTCAAATTCCCCTCGCCCGATTCCTTTGACAATCTCGTTGCGCAGCTGAAGGTAGATCGGGATTTCGGACTGCATGTTGATCTTGATGATCATATATCGGCATCTCCTTTCTGTGAGATTTGATTGTATTATACCACATAATACAAATAATACAATAGGAGGATAAAAAAAACAGGAAAATGATGTACACGCTTTCAAGGTGCAAATAAATCTTAGAATTTGTTTTCCTGAAAGCGCATATGTCAGTTCATTGATTTCGTGAACTAAGAAGGTTAAGATAACCGATTGCCTGTATGTGAGTTAATAAACTTCTGCATATAAGTCCGAATTTTTTCCATTTGCTTTTTTGTAGAAGGATTGCTATATGGAATCCTGTCAATAATGCGGTTTAAGTAGTCATTTTCCGCTATAATATCAAAGCTTTCTTTGAAGTTAATATCGAAGAAATAGACGATATAAGATACCCAGTAATCCATCTGTGTGACGCGGTCTGCGGAAAGGATACATTTATTTTCAAACACTGTTTCGTATACCTTTTGGGTTATGTTCTGTGTACCGAGTTCTTCTTCAGAAACGTTAATAAAGGTGCTTGTGGAGTCTACGAGCTTTACCCGGCAGTTGTCCAGCTTGTCCTCATCACGGATCAGCTTTGCGTGTAAAAGTGTCTGCGGATCTGAGATCTCAGGGAGTTCATAATCGCTGTGGTGGGCGATTGCAGTGTAAATGATGGAGTCCCATTTGTCATCCGGAAGAAAGCGGCGGATCATGCCTTCATCAAAAAGCACCTTTACACCGTAAGCAGCGTGATCCATTGTGCCAGGCTCAAAGCTGTCGTAGCGCTTTAACTGTTCAAAACGCCCGATGTCGTGAAGGAGTGCAATCAGCCTTGCAAGGTCGGTGTCTTCGGCCGAAAGATGCATCCTTCCGGCAAGCTCTTCTGCCTGTTTTACAACGCCGTAGGTGTGGATGATTTTTAATTTTATGCGGTCATTTTCGCGGTCGTATCCGTTAAGGTAAGATTCAAATTCTTGTTGTGCGAGTGGATAGTACATGAAATTAAGCCTCCTGAAAATATATGATTAGTGATTAAAAGATTTATGAATATGATAACACAAATTTTATTATTTTTTAATTGCTTCTGCTAAGAGAAACCAGTATTATTTGAAATAAGGCGAATGTAGAAAATCAAATCATATATAGATATGAGTGTATTTATTGTAGATAAAATTTTATATCTACACGAAACATGAGTTATGACGAATTTACTTATTAACCTTTTTCGATTATAATGGAGGCAGAAATGAGAAAACAAAAGAAAAAGATTCGTCATAACAAACAAACTCATAACCGGCAATATAAAGACCGATTATGGAGAATGATCTTTAATAACAAAGAAGATCTGTTGCAGCTTTACAATGCAATCAATCACACAGACTATCAGAATCCTGATGATCTGGAAGTAAACACATTAGAAGATGTCCTTTATCTATCTATGAAAAATGATGTATCCTTTCTGGTGGGTGGTACAATGAATCTGTATGAACATCAAAGTACCTTTAATCCCAATATGCCACTACGTGGCGTGTTCTATTTCGGAAGGCTATATCAGGGATATGTAGCAAAGAATGATCTGGATATATACGGAGAAAAAAGACTACGGCTCCCGATACCGAAGTACATTGTTTTTTATAATGGAACAAAGGATGAACCAGATTCAATGGAATTAAAGCTGTCTGATTGTTTTGAAGCGACAGATGATGAAAAATCGTGTCTGGAATGTACAGCGATTATGCTGAATATCAATTATGGTCATAATCAGGAGCTGATGCATCAGTGCAGACGGCTGGAGGAGTATGCAATATTTGTGCGATGTGTCAGGGAATATATGCAGTTGGAAGATACAATGGAAGATGCGGTTTCTAAAGCAATGGATGCCTGTATCAGGCAGAATGTGTTGACGGATTTTTTGAAGAAACATCGAGCGGAGGTGTTGGAAATGATTTTGACAACATATAATAAAAAATTGCATGAGAAGACGTTGAGAAGAGAAGGGCGTGATGAAGGGATACAAAATATCAATCGACTGAACGGATATCTGTTAGCAGATAAAAGATACAGTGATTTAGAACGCTCAACGAAAGATACCGAGTATCAGGAAAAACTCCTGAAAGAATATGGAATAGAGTAAAATAAGAATCCCGTGTCAGATGTCAGGAGAAAGTGTAAGTTACTTTCTCCTGACATCTGACACGGGAATTTTCTTTTTTATAATTGCGGATTTCTTCTGCAATCTGTGTATAGTCTCGCTCAAAAAGCTTCTGGCTGATCTGCTCATTTAATATCATCTCCGGCAATTTTTCTACAAGCTTCTTCTGGACAAAAGCCTTACTCTTCTGCTTATATTCTGGCAGATGATATTTTTGCTGGATTGAATACAATTCTGGTCGCCAGAGGATTCGGATTTTTCTGGTGAGGTCAACGTGAGGATTTGCCAGCATTTCCCGGACAACATTTTTCAATTGTGTTGATATCATTTGAAGTTGCAGAATATTTTTTTGCCAGATTTATAATTTCTTCTAAAATACTATTGATTGTCATAAAAATACCCCTCTATTCAGATATCCTAATAAATTCATAAGCGATCCGCGGAGTCCCGTCACTGACGTAAATAATCCCACATTCTTCAAATCCATTCTGCTTAAAGCAAGCCTGCATTGTTTGATTATCCTTGTGGGTATCTACACGCAGATGTGAGATCTGTGTCTTGCAAAAATCAAAGCAAGCCCGTGCAATCCCTTTGGTTGTTCCGTCAGATGCAAGGCGGTGAACGGTTCCGTATGGAGTCTCGGAACGCCAGCTTCCATTTTCAATGAGTTGATAGTTCGGCTCGTCTCCGATGATAAGTGTAAAAGTGGCAACGACCTTATCATTTTCTACGCAGACATAACTGTTACCATTCTGGATATCCGGTTCGAGATCTTCGAGAGCCGGATAATTTGCATTCCATTGTGTCGGGTTTCCGGTTGCGTGCATGAACTGGCGTGCGGTGTCAAAAATATTTAAAATCGTGTCTACATCTTCTGGAAGTGTTTTTCTGATTAACATAGTGTTTCGTTACCTTTATTTGTTTTTTGCTGTATATGAAGTATAACATTTGAAATAAAAAAAGAAAAGGTGGAGAAGAAAACTGAAAGATAGAATCCCTTGCCATTCCCCCACCGCAATGATAAAATCTAAGAAACAGTGGTGCGAAAAGGAGTTGAGAAGACGATGCCAAAAGTATTCAATACAACAGCAGTATGCATACCGGAAGAACATTATATGGTCGATATATCCGGACGGCTGGAGGAGATCAAAAGCCTCGTAGATGCCGGCAAATATTTTACGATCAACCGTGCGCGGCAATATGGAAAGACAACAACACTTCGTGCATTGTATCGCTATCTGCAAAAAGAATATTATGTTGTCCTTCTGGATTTTCAGACTTTTGACAATGATAAATTTGAAAATGGAAACGTTTTTTCGGCAGCATTTATCAATTCATTTTTGCGGTCGTTAAAAAGAAATACTCTTTCACCAGAACTGGAAGATGCGATAAAAAATATTTTGCATAGTACGGATTATACAGATAAGTATTTTTCCTTAAAAGAGCTGTTTGAACAGTTGAGTGATCTCTGTGCGGCAGCTGAAAAAAAGATTGTACTGATGATTGATGAGGTTGACAGTGCATCGAATAATCAGGTGTTTCTGGATTTTCTTGCTCAGCTTCGTGCACAGTATATTGAAAGAGATATACAGCCGACATTTCGAGCTGTTATTTTGGCGGGTGTATATGACGTAAAGAATTTAAGACGGAAAATCCGTCCGGATGAAGTTCATAAATATAACAGTCCGTGGAATATCGCAGCGGATTTTAAAGTGGATATGAGCTTTTCAAGAGAAGAAATTGCAGGAATGCTCGATGAGTATGAAAAAGATTATCATACAGGAATGGATGTGGAATTACTTGCCGGACTGATCAGAGAGTATACATCCGGATATCCATTCCTGGTGTCGAGGATATGTCAGCTTCTGGATGAGGAAATCAGTGCGAAGAAGGCGTATGGCGGTAAGAAAAGTGCGTGGACGAAGAAGGGATTTTTGGAAGCGGTAAGGATTTTACTTTCAGAAAAAAATATGCTGTTTGAGTCTTTGCGTGAGAAGCTGGAAAGCTATCCGGAATTGAACAGTATGCTCTATTCGCTTTTATTTACAGGAAAAGCGATTGTGTATAATTATTATGAGACATCAATCAATATTGCGACCATGTTCGGCTTTGTGAAAAATGAAAATGGAGTGCTTGCAGTTTCCAATCGTATTTTTGAGACGTGGTTATATAATCTGTATTTGTCATCTGCGGAGATGCAGAAAAAGGAAATCTATGCGGCATCGTTGATTGACAAGAATCAGTTTATCACAAATGGTTATTTGAATATGAGATTGGTCCTTGAAAAATTTGTGCAGCATTTTCATGATTTATATGGCGACAGTGACGAGACATTTCTTGAAGATGAAGGTAGAAAATATTTTCTTTTGTATTTAAGACCGATTATCAATGGAACAGGCAATTATTATATAGAGACTCAAACCAGAGAGCAGAAACGGACAGATATTATTGTAGACTATTTGGGTGAACAGTATATTATCGAAATGAAGATCTGGCATGGAAAGGAATATAATAATCGTGGGGAAAATCAGTTGATAGAATATCTTAATGATTACCATGTGAAGAAAGGATATATGATCAGCTTTAATTTTAACAGGAAAAAAGAAACCGGTATCAAAGAAATTACAATTGACGGAAAGACAATTATAGAAGCAATTGTGTAACAATCAGAATTAAAAAATGCCAGGCAGGATACAGCATGCAAAGGAGGAAAAGGGATTGCTGTACCCCGTCTGGCGTTTTCGTATACGGGAAGCTTGGGGAGATTTCCCATATACGATTTACTGAATTTTATCGAATGTAATGTGGGCACTTGGGGAATGCACCACAATCTTATAATCATTTGGATAATATCTTGTAGAGAATACGAATTCTCCGTCATTTACAAATACTTCAACGGAAGAAGTATCTGCAAGGATTTTTACATTTTCCAGAGTGCCGACGTTGGCGTAGCGAAGGCTTCTGCCTGCGGATGCGGAAGTTTTACTTTTGGTTGTGAAATGCATCTGGAACCGTCCATTCTCATAGTCAAGGATCAGTTCATCTGAAAGGACAGCCTGGAAATGATTCTCCTTAATTCCATCTACATTTACTTCATATACCGGGCAGCCGCTCTGGGTAAGTTCATTCTGAACATCCTGAAGCTGTTGTTTTTTTGCATCCAGCTCGCGAACCGGTTTCTGGCAGACTTTGCCATCTTTTATGAAGACTTCTCTTGGAAATGTAAAGCAGTGCTGCCATCCGTCTTTGATGGTCGGATTGGTATATTCTTCGCAATCCGGCATTCCCATCCAGCTGATATGGATGCGTCTTCCATCTTCTGCTTCGAAGCTCTGCGGAGCGTAATAGTCAAAACCATAATCCCACAGATGATAAGGGGATAATTTGTAGGAATCTAAAATGTCGCCGTCCACAAGGAAGTAACCGGACTGGTATACATTTCGGTCAGCCCACTCTTTGCCTTCCAGGCCCTGAACGGAGGAAGAAAGGATTTTGATGCCGTCCGTTTCAAAATAGTCCGGGCATTCCCACATATAACCGAAAGGCTTTTCGGATTCTACACGGCTGCGGAAGTGCCAGTTTATTTTATCGGAGGATTCAAAAATCAGTGCCTGACCGACATCATTTTTAGTACGTGCGCCCTGGATCATGTAGTAGGTATCGTCCTTTTTCCAGACCTTCGGATCGCGCACATGGCAGGTCAGGTCAGAAGGATAATCGCTGTTGCGGAGCAGCTCTTTTTTGCTGCCAAAATGAATTCCGTCTTTGGTTGTGACGAGTACGGTATTTGCCTCACGGCCGGTGTTGATATAATCAAAATCTCCATCTTCCAGCTTGACATTTCCGGTGTAGTAAAGATACATTGTACCGTCTTCGAGGAAGGCAGATCCGGAATATACACCGTGGCAGTCAAATGGCTGATCCGGGTAGAGGGATACACCTTTGTATTCCCAGTCGATCAGATTGGTGCTGGTGTAATGACCCCACATTTTCACACCGCCTTCGGCGTTAAATGGGGAGTACTGGAAAAATGCGTGGAACACACCATCCATCTGACAAAGTCCGTTCGGATCGTTGAGCCAGCCAACCGGAGGCATCAGGTGCAGTTTCTCGCGGAACTGTGTGCCGGATGTCTGTTCTTTTGCTGTCTGGTTCTCTTCTGCTGTATTTACTAAGTTTACAAAATCTCTGGTTAATGCGTTCATATTGATTCACTCCTGGAAATAGTTCCGCAGGCAACGGTCCGGAAAACGTATTGATACGGATATCCGACACCCGCTGCGGGAGACAAATTTGATTATTTGTCATGAGTTATTTTATTTCGTAAGTTTCATAACAGATGATTTACCGGTTACAGTGCCGGGTGCGGCACATTCTACAGAATCATACAGATCTGTATTGGTAAGGATCATCATGGTTGTTGCCGGATGTCCGGCTTCTTTTATTGCATTTAAATCTGCTTCGATCAGCACGTCTCCGGCGTGTACTTTTGCGCCGTCAGATACTTTCTTTGTAAATCCATTTCCATCCATTTTTACAGTGTCGATTCCGACATGGATCAGAAGCTCTGCGCCGCCGTCAGTCAGGATGCATACTGCGTGACCGGTATCAAAAATGCTTACGATTTCGCCATCACAAGGTGCGGTGATGATGCCATCAGCAGGTTCGATCGCTACGGTTTTTCCAAGGACTTCTGCTGCAAATGTATCGTCTGCGATCTGATCATTTGGAATGATCTTTCCATTTACCGGAGCATTTAACATTTCTTCGGAAGAAGTGGTTTTTGTATTGTCTGAAGCTGTTTTAGTTTCGGAAGCAGCAGATTCTTTTCTGTCTGTTTCCTCAACAGAAGCTGCAACAGTAACAGGAGCTTCTGCGACTGGTTCTTTCTTCTTGTCTTTGTAAAGTGCGAAGGATACTGCAAATGCAACACCGACTGCGATTGCCATCTCAATGACGTACTGAAGTGGCTGGTTCAGGCAGAGCAGGATTCCGAAGATACCGGTTACACCTGTTCCTTTTGCACCGAGGTGAACAAGGGAAGCATAAAGGGCTCCGCATCCGCCACCGATGCATCCGGCGATAAATGGTTTAAAGAATCTTAAGTTTACACCAAAGATTGCAGGTTCTGTAATTCCCATAAATGCACTGAGTGATGATGGAAGTGCAAGGGATTTGATCTTCTGGTCTTTTGATTTTACAGCAACGGCAAGTGCTGCCGCACCCTGTGCCACGTTTGCTGCACTTGCGAGTGGCAGCCAGTAGGTTACACCGTATTTCGCAAGCTGTCCGATATCGATGGCTGTGTACATCTGATGGATACCGGTAACAACGGTCGGTGCATATAAACTACCCATGATCAGACTTCCAAGTCCGAGTGGAAGTGTCAGCATCCACTGGATCGCTCCGAGAATCGCATTTTCAGCCCATACGAAGATCGGTCCGACGATGGAAAGTGTAAGGTATCCGGTTACGAATACGCTGACAAGCGGTGTGACAAAAAGGTCTAAAACTTCCGGTACGATCTTGTGAAGCTTTTTTTCAAGTACGGATAAGATCCATACAGCGATGACAACCGGAATAACGTGTCCCTGATAGCCGACCATGTCAATGTGATACAGTCCGAAGAACACGCTCTGTGTCTGCTGAACACCTTCTGTTGCAACTGTGTAGGCGTTCTGCAGAGACGGATGGATCATGATCATACCGATAACTGCGCCAAGGTAAGGATTTGCGCCAAATGCTTTTGCAGCGGAGAATGCAATCAGGATCTGCAGGAATGTGTAAGCAATGTTACTGAAAAGGGTTGCAAATACATAGATCGAGCTGGTTGTGCTGATGTGTAAGAACCCGTTACTGTTCATGAAATCCAGTGCGTTCATGATTCCCATAAGGAAACCGCTGGCTACGATCGCCGGGATGATCGGTACGAAAATGTCTCCCAGAAGCTTGATGGCTTTCATAAACCAGTTCTGCTTTTCGGCAGCAGCTTCTTTTGTTTCTGCTTTCGTGCTGGCTGTGATGCCTGCGATTGCAATAAATTCATCAAATACTTTGTTGACGGTTCCTGTTCCGAGAATGATCTGGAGCTGTCCGGATGCTTCAAATACACCTTTTACCCCGTCTGCATTCTCAAGTGCTGTCTTATCCGCTTTCGAGTTGTCTGTAATGACAAGGCGAAGTCTGGTAGCACAATGGGCAGCAGATACGATGTTCTTACTTCCACCCACATGATTCAGAATTTCCTTTGCGGTTTTTCTGTAATCCATATTCTCTCCTCCTTTAGATACAATGTGTAATCGATTTCATATCTTATGCTTAAATAATATGAAAAAAAATGCCATTTGTAAATATGGCATTTTTACTGATAATTCATATTGTTTTTTGTGAAAAGTGTTGAAAGAAACTTTCGTTTCCTTAAGAAACTCCGGGAAATCAGGAAAATCAGGTAAGATTTTCGGAGTCTGAAGGGTCTGCTCCAACAAGACGGAAGCCGAGCTTCATCTCGATCGGGATCTGTTCTCCTCTTTCAATACTGTCAAGAAGTAGCTCTGCGCCGCGGATTCCACTGGTTTTGTAGCCGAAATGGATGGTTGGGATTCCTCCGGTGACGGCTTTTAACATCTGGTTATCTCCGAATCCGGTTACTCGGATGGACGTATTTTCAAGGATATAGCGCATTCTTGCACCTGCATCGGCTGCATTTGTCGGAATCTGCTTTTTTAAGTAGGTCTGAATGGCTTCGATTGCTCCCGCTGCTATGGTATCGGTTGCACATGATATGACATCGATATCACATTTGCTTTCCAAAAGATCCAGAGCAGACTCATATCCGGATTCCAGCGTGAAGGCTGAGGTTCGCTTATTTTCCTCGAAAAGCGTGACACCTGCATTTTTGAGTCCTGCGATAAATCCGTCCTCTCTTGCGGCACCTGCAGCTTTGTCATCACGGGTAACGCCGATGTAAGCAACTCCTTTTTTACTGAATCCGGCAACGGTCTGTCCCATTGCCTTTCCTGCACCGTAATCGTCGTGGTAAATGCAGTTTGCGTGTGAGGTGCGCTGCCCGATCACGACAACAGGAACCTTTGTCTCTTTTAAAAATTTCCGGTGACCGGCGGTGAATATCGTACCGACAAGAATAATTCCGTCCACCGGATAATTTTCAAATAACCGGAGGTATTCTACTTCCTTTGCAGGGGTGTTGTCGGTTCCGGCAAGAAGCATCTGATAGCCTCTTTCGGCGAGAACACTTTCAATTCCGGCAGTGATCCGGCTGATGGATTCAGAATTGATCTTCGGGACGACCACGCCCACCAGGCTTGCCTTTTTGGTACGAAGCATACGCGCCTGTGCGGATGGCTGGTATCCGGTTTCTTCGATGACTTTACGGATCTGTTCTTTTTTTTCTTCACTGACGTAGCCGCCGTTTAGATATCTGGATACAGCTGCGCTGGAGACACCGGCGAGCTGTGCGATTTCTTTGATGGTCATAATATAAAAATCTCCTTCTTATACAACAAGTATAAAAAGGAGATTTCAGGATGTCAAACAGAAAAATTCATTGTAATCAGAATAAAATATGGACTACTAAGGAAGCAAGCGGAATTGCGATAATAGTACGCTCCAGGAAACATACAACGATTTCCCAGAATTTAATTGGGGATTTGGTTGCTAACATTACTGTTGCTGTTTCTGAGAAGAAAATAATCTGTACCATGGATACCAGAACAACGAATGCTCTTGCTTTTACACATACGGTAACGCCGCTTCCCATCATGACTAATACAGGAAGGAACATTTCTGCGATTCCAACCGGGATTGACGGAGCAATCGCTGATACGTCAGGAATCTGGAATAAAACAAGGAGTGGCTGGAAAATGTAACCTAACCATTTGAATACAGGAGTGTATTCTGCAAGGATCAGACCACTTACACCGATGGCCGATAACATAGTCAGAACCTGTGGGAGAACCAGTAAGCTGTCTTTTAAGCTGTTCTTAACTTCTACGGATACATTCTTTGCAATATAAGCACGCTTGACTGCACGGTTTATACCGAGAGGAAGAAGGCTGAAACTGAATTTGGTATCATTTTTACGTTCCGCCTCTGTCTGCACATGTCCAGAATAGTATACATCCTTTTTCTTGCTGATCGGTGGAATTCTTACGGTTATCATTTCGATAATGAATACGAGAACAAAGCTGATCGCGTAAACTTTTACGAAATGATCACCTAGTTTGGCTGTATTGATTACCATGTATGCAAAACCAATACTTACAGCACTGAATCCGGTCATGATGGCGACCATTTCTTTTTCAGTGTAAACATTTCTTTTCCACAATCTGTTTGTGATTAAGACACCAAGTGAAGAAGAGCTTACAAAAGAAGATACGGCATCCAGAGCAGCTTTTCCAGGAACCTTGAATAACGGACGCATCAGTGGTTCCAGGATGGCACCGATAATTTCCAGGATTCCATAATTTAAAAGGAATGGCATGAAAATAGCACCTACGATGATGATTCCAAAAACACCAAGAACGATCGGAGGAATAACGCTTCCACCGGTAGAATCGCCAATGATGATTTCCGGTCCCTGGAATCCTGTGATATTTATATGACAGGCATATAAGACCACATAGATGAAGCCGAGAGCGTATAAAAATGTATGGATAATCGTGTCGTTATCATAAATTTTGGCAAAAGGTGATTCAAGAGTACCTTTTTTCACATACTTAAAATAAATATGACAGACAAAATTTCCGGCAACGATGAGTGTCAAGATCCAGTAGGCAAAATTGCCAAACATATTTACAAAGGCATTATAAATAATACTAAAGATAATTTCGCTCTTACCGTTGTGTGGTACAGAAACAAAAAAAGCGGCGATACCGATAGCTGAACAGATGACTAATCTGAGAATGCCCTTTATAGTCTGGCTTTTGTTCAACTGGATTTTATCAAGTTCGGCGGACATCATATCGCTGTCATAAGTAACTTGTTCGGTAGTAGCTATGGTACTTTCCGTGGTCATAGTCTTAGATTTAACCATAAAGAGTCTCCTTTCCTGAAAAATGCGTATTTTAAGAACAACAGCACCAGTTCCAGTAGAAACTGGTGCTGTCATTTATCTTAAAAATATAATCTAAGATAAATTATTTTCTTTTTTTCTTGAGTGCAAGAATAGAAAGATATTCAAATACGATATTAGCTGCAAGATATGCGGTAATTTCACCATGATCATAAGCTGGAAGAACTTCAACAATATCAAATCCTACAAAATTCAGATCTTTCAGTGCTCTTACAAGTTCCAGTCCTTCGAGAGAAGTAAATCCGCCAACTTCCGGAGTTCCTGTACCTGGAGCATAAGCAGGATCAATAAAGTCAATGTCGAAAGTGAGGAAACAAGGTTTATCTCCTACTCTTTCAATTGCTGTTTCAATCAAAGCCGGAAGTCCCATTTCACGTACCTTGTGTGCAGGAATCAGTTTCATGCCAAGTTCTGCAGCCATCTTGTGTTCGTTTGGATCATAAAGGGAACCTCTCATACCAATCTGAATAGAATGAGATGGATCGATAAGTCCTTCTTCGATCGCTCTTCTGAAAGGTGTTCCGTGATTGTATTTCTGTCCAAATACTTCGTCACACAGATCTGAATGAGAATCGAAATGAACAAGAGCTACCGGACCATATTTTTTGGCTACTGCCCGGAGTTCTGCAAGTGTAATTGCATGATCGCCGCCGAGAACGATCGGACAGGCATTTTTCTCAAGTATTCCAGCAACCCCTTTTTCGATTGCGTCGTAACTCGGGTGAATATAACCAGGGGTGATATTGAAATCACCAATATCTCCACCCTTCAGGCTTTCCATAATATTAACCTGCATGATTACATTGTTCGGTTTCATCATTGCAGAGATATTACGGATTGCGTTCGGACCAAATCTTGAACCAGAACGGAAAGAACTTCCTGTATCAAATGGTGCACCTGCAATCGCAAAGTCAAGACCTTCTGCGGTGTCTACCTTTTGCATTCTCATAAAAGTTCCCATGTTACAAAATCTTGGTGATGATAAAGCACTTGCTGGCTGTTTGATTTCTGACATATCTGTATCCTCCTTAAAATCATATGTAATCATTGCGAACGTTCGATATTTGTTTCGTTGAATGTATGATAGCATTTTGTTAAAAGCTTGTGTTATATCGATCTTTGATAAGTTATATGAAAAACCATATAAGAAATAATATAAAAAGATATAGATTACAGAGATTTTTTGTGTTAACATATAAAAAATATCAATAAAGTCAATAGATCCAGAGTATGAAAAAACAGGTAGGTAGTGAGTGAAAATGGATAGCAAATGTTTTCGATATTTTATTGAAGTTTATGAATGTGGATCAATTAACAAAGCAGCCAAACATCTGGGTTTGTCACAGCCAAATTTAAGTGTTTGTATTAAAAATGCGGAAAAGGAACTGGGATTTTCTGTGTTTTCAAGAAACAATAACAGAATACAATTGACGAGTGAAGGAGAATTGTTTCTGAAATCCGCCCGTAAAATCGTCAGAGAGCTGGACGCGATCGGGAACATCCCTTCTCTTTTTGCAAATAAGGGGAATATTTCGGTTTCAAGTACCTATTCTTTTGATTTTATGAACCTTTTTATGCAGTTTAAGAAGAGAAATCCGGCACGAAATATAGAAGATTCATTTAAGGAAACAGGGCTGATCCAGGTAATCCGAGATGTTATGGATAAAAGATACCGGATGGGATTATTTTACTGCTTTGATTCAATCAGTGAAAGCTATTTTGAAATGGCGGAAAAATATAATATGAAGTTGATCCCGATTGCCAAAAGCAAACCGCTGATTCTTCTGACATCGAAGAAGAATCCGCTGGCATTGCGCAAGAAGATTGAATTTGAACGGATCAGAGAGCTCCGCTGTATTATGTATGAAAATTTTAAATTTGAGGAGTGGCTGGGGATTCTAGGTTTTGAAGATGATAACAAGATTCTTTATGTGTTTGACCGGGGTGGCCTTCTGGATGCAATCAAGCAAAGCAATTATTCTACCGTTATGATGAAGCGTTTTTCGGATGTGTCTTATAGTCCGGAGTGTGTGGAAATTCCTGTTGTGAATGCACCGTGTGGGATGAGCGCGTACTTGATGTACCATTCGGCATATATACCGAATCCGCGAGAGAAAATCTTTGTCAGGCAGTTAAAGGAACTGTTTAACGACTGAAAATATGCGCGAACAAATAAAACGGGGATGCAGATTATATAACTGATCTGTATCCCCGTAAATTTAGGATGTTAAATAAAAGGCACTGCGTGCCGTGACGTATTCTATTATAATCTGCGATACAGATTTTTATAGCGTTTTTTGTCCTCTTTCGTTAAGATAACAGCCAGAAGCATGAATGCGACTCCTGTCAGAAGAACGATGACCCAGGTAAAGATCGGCGTATGATTTTTGTAAATAAATCCGATCAAAAGCTGGTACAGACTCATAAATCCGATACGGATGATCTCCATCAGCCCGTGGATTCTTCCGCGGTGGCTGGATGGGATACGCCTGGTCATGTACGGGCTTTCCGCCAGCATGTAAGAAATCTCACCCCATGTCAGTACGACCATTGCCGCATAATAGAACGGGATGTGTCCGGAAAAGAGGATGAACATCACGTAGCCGACCAGTGTCAGTAAAAATCCGTAGATTGTCTTTTTTGGTTCGGAGGATCGCTTCAGAATCTGAGTGATAAGTGGTGTGAAGAGAACAACGATAAAGCAGTTGATGCTTGTAACTGTTCCGAATATCACCGCACCGGTATCCCCGTGTAGACGGATTAGATCCATAGGAAAGAGATAATTATACATCTGGTAAAGTGCTGTGTACCCGCTGGTGATCAGAATGAACAGCAGAACAAGCCGGTTTTCTTTAAGAATCGTCAGCAGGCTTTCCCCGTGGCGTTCGGCCTGATAAATGGCGTTGCCATCACTTTCTTCTTTTTCCGGTGTGATATTCTGTACAAAGAAATAGATCATCACAGAAGAAGTGCCGATGGAAATTCCACTGAGCAAAAATGCAAGCCATAAGTAATTGCGAAACATAAATCCGGCTACAGCAGAAGCCATCACGCCGCCGAGATTTGCTGTCAGATACTGGAGGGAATACCCTCTCTCCCTGTCTTTGCTGAGGGTGATATCCGCAGTAAGCGAATTGTAGGACGGATTTTCCATGTTCTGGCAGGTCGATGCGATAAACATCAGGACAATGGATTTTGTCGTCAGCGGGATTAGTCCGCAGATGATATAAGAAATGACGGAAATCATATCCAGGTAAACGATATTCATTTTCTTATTAAAACGATCGGCCATCTTTCCACCGATCAGATTTGCCGGGATCGTCAGAATCCCCATCAGTGCCGTGATCCAGGCAACCTGCACGGCATTCATCCCAAGCTTCTGGCTTAAGATCATCGTCAGCATCGGACGGACCATTGCCCCCATGGCCGTCACAAAGCGTCCGAAGCATAAGACATAGTTTTCTTTTCTAAGACCTTTGTATTGCGAAATTAGATTCATGATACGTTTTCCCCTTTGCATATTCCCCAATTTTAAACTACTAATAATATACAATGAGGGCACTTTTTTGTCTATCTTATTCCGTCGGGTTTCAGCAAAAAATGGTGGTTGATTGAAGCCGGAAAATGATGTATGTTAGTACTTAGGAAATAGCAGTTGTAGGTGGTTACGACTGAGCGAAAAAGGAGAATATGATGAAATCAGAAGAGGTTACGAGAATACTGGAAAATGCCATCCGTATCGGAAAAGGAGTGATCCGGTATGGAAGTGTCGCATCGTATATTCCGGAGCTTGCCAAGGCAGATAAGAATAAACTGGGGATCTGCCTTTACACAATAGACGGCAATCAATTTGAGACCGGAAATACAGAGGACAGATTTACGATACAGTCCATTTCCAAAGTAATGGCACTGTGTCTGGCGCTGGAAACGTTTGGAGCAGAGTTTGTGTTTGATCATGTGGGCGTAGAGCCGTCGGGAGAGGCTTTTAACTCACTGGTAGAACTGGATAACCGGAGCAACCGGCCCTTTAATCCGATGATCAATTCCGGAGCAATTACGGTTGCAAGTCTGCTAGTGAACCATTATTCCATCGAAGATATGCAGAAGTATATGCAGGAAGTATGCGAAGATCCGGAGATCGCGATAGACGAAGCCGTATTTCAGTCTGAGATGGCGACCTGCGCAAGAAATAAGGCGATTGCCTATCTTTTAAAAAGTAAGGACATCATTGATACCGATGTAGAAGAAAGTGTTACCTTTTATACAAAGATGTGTTCCATGTCGGTAAATGCAAGAGATCTGGCAAGATTCGGTCTTCTGCTTGCAAATGACGGAGTGCAGCTTTCCACCGGAAAACGTCTGATCTCATCTCAAACTGTGCGGATGGTGCAGACCATTATGCTTACTTGCGGAATGTATGACGGATCGGGGGAATTTGCATTAAGAACAGGAATTCCGACTAAGAGTGGAGTCGGCGGAGGTCTCCTTAGCGTGTCGAAAAAGAAAATGGGAATCGGGATCTACGGACCGTCTCTTGACAAAAAAGGAAACTGTATCGCAGGCTGCGAATTGTTGGGATATATTTCAGAAGCACTGCATCTTCACATCTTTGATACCAGAGAGTGGAAGGTAGAAGAATAAAAAAAGACGATACTGCAGAACTCCCTTAGCATGTGGTTTTGCAGTGTCGCTTTTCTTTTATCCGCTTATTTTTCAGAGGATGGAAGACAATTTCCATCTTTAACAATGGTTGGTTCTTTTCCTGCGATCATGGTTACCATGTATCCATTTTTTCCAAAATTGATTGCAACGACTTTTCCTTTTTTTGTATGGAAAATCTGAATAAGGATATCTTTTGAAGTCGGTCTGATCTTTGGGATTCCTTTGAAGAGCATTTAATGCACCGTTTGATATTCTTCCGAGCTTTGTCATCTTTTCGCCACCGATTGTGGAGGTAAATTTGCAAGATTTTTCAAAGCTTTCCGGGTACATAGCATAACATTCGGACAAAGCAGCCTGAGCAGCAGTCCAGACTTCTTTTGCCTCAGTTAAAACAGCCTGTTTTTTTGCTTTTTCAATATATCCTGTCAAAGACGGAATAAGCAGTGTTGCCAGTATTGCAAGAATAGATAGTACAACAATGAGTTCTACAAGTGTAAAGCCGTGTTTTTTATGAATTGTTTTTATGAAAATCACTCCCATTAAAAATATGTTAAAATGTGTATAGATGCAATTTTTTATAATGATATAATACATTCTGATTGAAGAATGGTCAAGACAAATATGGTAATCAGAATACAAGAAATAAGGTAATATATAGATATGAATCAAGTCATGGAAAGAGGGGATGAAAGCAATGGTTGATTTGAAAATGCTGGAGGAAAAGACTCCGATTTTGAAGGAGATCTGTAGCGAAAAAGAGGTGTTCTGGAAAAATCCGGACAAAACAGCTTGTGGGGAAGCAATGGAACAGATCGAACTTGGTATGGAAGATGTAGAAGATGCGGAGCGCAGACTGGAGCGTTTTGCACCGTTCATTATGAAATGTTTCCCGGAAACAAAGGAGAAAAACGGAATCATTGAATCTGTTCTGACACCGGTTCCGAAGATGAAGGATTTGCTGAATGAGAAATACGACAGCAATCTGGAAGGAAACTTATTATTAAAGCAGGACAGCCATCTGGCAATCGCAGGTTCGATCAAGGCACGCGGCGGTATTTATGAGATTTTGAAGCACACAGAAGAACTTGCATTAGAGCATGGGATTTTGAGTCCGGAAGACAATTATGAGAAACTGGCGAGTGAAGAATGCAGAGAGTTTTTCAAAAAGTATACCATTCAGGTGGGTTCCACCGGAAACCTTGGACTGAGTATCGGAATCATGAGTGCAGCAGTTGGCTATCAGGTGATCGTACACATGTCAGCAGATGCGAAACAGTGGAAAAAAGACTTGCTCAGAAGCCACGGGGTAACAGTAAAGGAATATGAGTCAGATTACAGTGAAGCGGTGAAAAACGGACGTGCTTTATCTGATGCAGATCCGAACAGCTACTTTGTGGATGATGAAAATTCAAAAACACTCTTTCTTGGTTACGCAGTAGCGGCAAAACGTCTGCAAAAGCAGTTGGAAGAAAAGAATGTTGCAGTAGACGAGGAACATCCGCTCTTTGTATATATTCCCTGCGGAGTAGGCGGAGCACCGGGTGGTGTATGCTTTGGACTTAAGCTGCTGTTCGGAGATTATGTACACTGCTTTTTCATAGAACCGACACAGGCACCGTGTATGCTAGTCGGAATGGCAACCGGACTGAACCAGGAGATTTCCGTACAGGATATAGGGCTTACCGGACTTACCCATGCAGATGGGCTTGCCGTGGGACGTCCTTCTGGATTTGTAGGCAGAGTAATGAAGAATCTGCTTGGCGGCGAATTTACTATCCGCGATGGAAAATTATATGATTACATGAGAGACCTTCTCGGAACAGAGAGCATTTTCCTTGAGCCAAGTGCTTGTGCTTCTTTTGAAGGACCAATACAGATTGAAAGGAATGAATCTGCACGCAAATATTTACAGGAGAATCATCTTGAAGAGAAAATGAAAAATGCGACACATATTGCATGGGCAACAGGCGGAAGTCTCGTGCCGGAAGCAATTCGTGAAGAATACAAAAACACGTATCTGGAGAAATAAAAAGATGCGGTCTTCCTCTGAAGTGGCAGAAGAAGACCGCGTTTCTTTATTCATTTCCCATATTATTCGAGAAGATATCACCTTGAATGCATTTTCCGTGGAAGTTTTCAGTCGTTCATTCGCACGAGTAATGCTTTCTTCCGCACCGACATCATATTTTTTATCGGTTATCGATTTTTTCCGGAAACATGTCGTGATTACTCATTCGATTCCAGGCAACCTGTTCCCAGGAGGTGCCCGGTTTTCCGTAATTACAATATGGATCGATGGATAAACCGCCTCTTGGAAGGAATTTTCCCCAGACTTCGATGTATTTCGGAGACAGAAGTTTGATCAGATCTTTCATGATAATATTGATCACATCTTCATGAAAATCCCCATGGTTCCGGAAGGAAAACAAATACAGCTTTAAGGATTTACTTTCCACAAGACGTTCGTCCGGAACATAAGAAATAGTAACTGTTGCAAAGTCCGGTTGTCCGGTGATTGGACACAGACTTGTGAATTCCGGGCAGTT
Organism: Coprococcus sp. AF102-57; assembly: GCF_027686195.1. Taxonomy (NCBI): domain Bacteria; kingdom Bacillati; phylum Bacillota; class Clostridia; order Lachnospirales; family Lachnospiraceae; genus Coprococcus; species Coprococcus sp. AF102-57. The sequence goes on from NZ_JAQCSY010000023.1 coordinate 27,708, forward strand.
AAATTTGACAAAATAGTCATTTTCCGGATGCTTGTTCTGAAAGGACTCTAATACAGAAGGATCATAGTCCATGCGATACGCTGTATTCTGATTTCCTAATAATGTTAAATCTTCTTTTTCTCTCATTGTTTTTTTCCTTTCTATTGCAATGCAGGATCTTCCACATGATTTGCCTGAAATGCAGCTGCACGGTCAATGCAGGTTCCGCATTTTCCACACGGTTTTTCGCCACCCTCATAACAGGACCATGTTAACTCATAAGGAACGTTAAGTTCCAATCCGATCCGGACTACCTCAGCCTTGGAGACATTGACAAAAGGTGCTTCAATCTTAAGCTGATGTCCGGAACCTTCCCAGATTGCTTCATTCATAGCACGGTTAAATACCGGTGAACAATCCGGATAAGCAAAACCGGCAGAATCATCTGCATGAGCACCGTAGTAAATCACTTCACAGTCTTTGCTAAGTGCAATACTGGCAGCTGAAGAAAGAAACAATCCATTTCGAAATGGCACATATGTGCTTACCGGTGTTTCTCCATTTGTCTTTGAAATCTGTTTAGCATAACTTTCTTCCGGAATTTTTTCTGTAGACTGCTTAAGTAACGAACAATTGCTATACGTAAATATTTTCCTCAAATCTAAAAACAGGTGTTCCACACCATAATATTCTGCAACAGCGATTGCCGCCTGAATTTCTTTATCATGTTTCTGACCATAAGAAACAGAAAGCGCAATCACCCGGTCTTTTCCATATTTGTTGATTGCCAGTGCCAGAGCTGTTGTTGAATCAATTCCGCCACTGAAAAGAACTAATGCTTTCATTATAAGTACCTCACTTTATTTTTTTAAACGCCCCGTTCATTCGGGTCCCAGATAATTTTATGCATCTGAATCTGCAGCCGTACATCATTTAACTGATGCTCCAGCATAAAATTTACAATCTGTACCGGCTCTATAGAACCGAAAACAGGACTGAAATAAACATGGCACCGGTTTGTCAGATCATAGGTACGGATTACTTCCATCGCTTTTGGCAGATCCTCCTGGCTGCCGGTTACGAATTTTACGGTATCATCCGATACAAGCAGTTCCATATTTTCTAAGATCATCTGTGACTCACATCCGCTGGAAGGCAGTTTGTAATCCATTGTAAAGACCGGTCGTTCTTCACAAAAATCGGTCAGACTTACAGAACCATTTGTTTCAATTTCTACTCGCACTCCGGCTTTAAGAAGATGATGGATCAACTCTTTGATTTCTTTTTGAAGTAATGGCTCGCCACCTGTAAGTGTGACGTTACGAATTCCGGTTGCAAGAACATAATTCACGATATCTGCAGGTGTTTCCTCCTGATAAGGACAGGCTAGTTCGTTAGCCCACATGGTATCACAATAGCTGCATTTGAGATTGCATCCCTTGAATCGAATAAAGACTGCAAGCTCTCCGGCGCGAGTTCCTTCTCCGTTAATACTGGTAAATTTTTCAACAACTTTCATTTATTTCCCCTCATAAGCTGCGCAATTATTTGGTGTTTCATATACTTCTACACGGTGAACTTCATATCCAAGATCAGATAATTTTGTATAAAAATAAGCTGCAAAATTTTCTGCTGTAGGACGAAAGGATACTTCCTCTAAGTGAAACATTTCCTTGCGAAATGCAAGAAGTGTTTCCTCTCTCAGGGATCCTGTTTCATAGATCAGACTGTGATCAAAGAGGTCACAAAGTAATCTTAAGTCATTTTTTAAATCGCCAAAATCTACTACCATTCCACGTGTCTGTTCTTCTTGCTTTAGATCCGGACTCTTGATTTCAGCGACAACTCTCCAACGATGTCCGTGGAGGTTTCGGCATTTTCCTTCATACTTCCAAAGAAAATGCGCTGCGTCAAAACTGCTTTCTGTTCTCAAATAGTACATATTTTTAAATGCTCCTGTATTATAAAAATGGATGTACCTTTAAGCCTGGTGCCGTCTGGAAGTGAAAAAAAGCTCTGCGTAGTGATACACGCAGAGCCGGAAATCTTTTTGATCAGCCCTGGTTTTATTTTTCGACAGGAAGGTACAAATGAACTGTCGGCTGCTTTCTTGCAGCGTAGATATTATACTTCGAAATGGATATAATCGTCAATAGGAAAGAAGTTCTGCTGTCTTTACAAAACAGATATGTCTGTTCAGCAAACAAATGAATTATTATTCGAAATGAATGAAACTACTTTATAAGATATATTCCATCTGTCTTTCTTTTGTTTTCATTCCCATTTTTTCATAGAACTTTTCTGCTGAAGTATTTCCCGCCCATACATTCAACGTCACTTCATAGCAGCCCATTTGTTTCGCTTCAGCCTTTACATATTCAAACAGTTTTTCACCGATATGCTGGCCACGTGTCTTCTGATCGACGCAAAGATCATCAATAAAAAGGGATTTAAACGGCACCATATTATTTGAAAAAGGTTGCTCCCGCAGTTGACAAAATGCATATCCCACACAAATATCGGCTTCGTTTGTTGCAACAAATATCGGTTTCTCTTCGTTTTTCAAAAGCTCTGTCAACTCGTCCACTGTATATTTTGTTGTGTCGGGAATAAAAATATCAGGTCTTATGTCTGCATGGATTTGCAGCACCTGACCTAACAGTTCAATAATTCTTGGAATATCTCTTTCTTCTGCTTTTCTGATAATCATTTTTTGCTCCTTAAATAACAGATTAGTCAACAATTAGGTTAATCATAGCACATAAATTTTCAGAAGTATAGCTTTATGCTTGACAAATACATCGCGGTGCGATACAGTTGATATATCGAAGTGTGATATATCAAACAGCGAGGTAACTATTTATGGATGCACATATTAAGAAAGTATATGTTCCAATGACCGAGACAGGTTTTTATATTTTACTATGCCTTCGAACGCCGAATCACGGATATGGAATTGTACAGAAAGTGAAAGAATTAACCGACAATGAAGTCATCCTTGGACCGGGAACCATGTATGGAACTCTTGGAAAGATGGAAAAAGACGGTCTGATCGAATTTGTACGGGAAGAAGAAAAAAGAAAAATATACCAGATTACAAACCTTGGTAAAGAAGTGCTGGAACAGGAATTAAGAAGAATCAACAGATTGTACCGTAACGCACAGGAAGTAGCACAATGAAAGAGGTAAAAAAAGAATTTTGTTGGTTTTCGATTACAGAGTATGAAAAAGAAGAAGATATCTTTTGTGACGACCAATCTCGGCTGGAACTGCTGAACAGGATCTTTGAGAACAGGGAACTCCTGAAGAAATATTTACTGCACCAAAACATAATCGTACAAAAGCATTTTTGAAAAATTTTATTTAAACTATTTTCAACAATAATACTCAGGAGCAAGGCACTGAATACCTTGCTCCTGGATATGTTACAGATTGCATTCTCTCTACTTTAATTTTGATAGGTCATGCAATAACATCATATAATGAATGATCGCTTCGTCCTTCTTTCCATCATCCACCATCTTAACGATATTTGTAATTTTCTCGTACATTTTTTCGAGAATTTCGTCTTTATTCGCAGAACTATTTATTCTATCGACAATCTCCGGTGCTTCTGCATAATAATCTTTTATTAATTTTTCTCCATAAGACTGTTTTGATATGTAATCATCTCTTAATTTCCGCATAGTTTCTAGTTCATAGCAATCATCCGGAAGTCCTTTATAGTCACAGCAGGCTGTTGTTAAAAAACATCCACCGCTTGAAGAGCCACGTTCCTTAAACTGTTTACAATCCTGCACTTCATCCGGATCCTCATAAGTTTTGTAATAACTACAATACCATTTCCAGGTACCACTTTCAGGTTCTCCCCATTCACAATCTTTACATCTTCCATAGTTAGACATAATCAATTCCTCCATTTTTTCTTTTGATAGTGACAGTATAACAAAATAGCTCTTCACAATATACATTCACCACATAGAATTAACTCTTTATAATTACCGGATTTTGCGAAATAACCAGTATAGACAATACCTTCCGTATATCATAGGAATAAGACATATAGTTGATCTTTTGGCACAATCCATTCATTTTCGCAGCTTATGATAAAACACAAACTTGTTGTTAATATAATTCAATTTTTCCAAAGATAATATTAGGAATCAGTCTATGCTCGATTTATAAATATAATTTATTTTCTTTCCGATCTGAACAAATCTTCTTCATCTTCCGTCCAGCTATAAAACTGATAAATTTACTATAGTTCCTTGCATTCTTTGGACAGACTGCGACGCAGTGCATGCAGGAAATACACTTATCATTATCTGTAATCTTTGGATCATCTAATGAAATAGCACCTGTTGGGCATTCTTTTGCACACAAACCGCAAGAAGTACACTTTTTATTTACAATCGGTTTAAACGGAACACCGCCATATTGACGATATGGTCTGTTTCCCGGAAATTCAGGTGTTTTTTGTGTTGTAATATTTTCCATGATCTTTGCAGCAAATCCCATCAATTCCTTTTCATCCAGCGAATCTGGACGGCCAGTTCCAAATTGGTGCATTAAGGAATGTTCTGCAACAGCCTCCATTCCTGCGATACATACAAAACCTGATGCTTCCAGAACATCCTGTAACTCCAGTAAAGTATCGTCAATTGCCCGGTTTCCAAATACCACTGTTAGAATCGCTTTCGTCCCGTCTGCCTTTACATTTCGAAACATATCTGTTATAACTGACGGAATGCGTCCACCATAAGAAGGTATAACAACCAGACACACATCATCCTTTTTTAATTGTAACTTTTTAATCTTTTCTGGATCTTTGATCAGGTCAATTACTTCAGCTTCCTGTCTGGTTCCGTTAATAATAATATCTGCTACTTTCTTTGTCCCCCCGGTCGGGCTGAAAAATATGTTATAAAATTTCATTATACTCATCCAATCTGACTCTCTTCGGAACACACTGTGCCCTGAAGCATCTTTGATATATTCATTTTAGGAAACTACTATTCTATCATTATACTATTATTCCGATGCAAAGGGAATGAAAAGCTATCTTCATTCCTATAATATTGAAATCTGGAAAATGGGAAACACGCCTTTACGTTCAGCAAAAAATGCAGCCATCGTACTGAATTCAATTGCTATGAGAGCAGCAATCAAGGGGAAATTACCTACCGGAACAGCTTATTCACTTGGCTCGCTCAATCTTCAACGAATTGAAGCCTCTAATAGTGTTTTTTCTCTAAGTCAATTGTGCTCTGATATTATGTATCCATAAGCAAAAGGACGCATGAAAAAACTCTCATTTTTTCATGCGCCCCGTGACGTATTCTGTTTTATGACACTGCCTGGAACTGGCTGTTATACAGATGACTGTAGAAGCCGCCTTCTTTCAGCAGTTCTTCATGGGTTCCCTGCTCAATGATCTTACCGTCTTTCATGACGAGGATCAGGGAAGCGTTGCGGATCGTAGACAGGCGGTGTGCAACGACAAAGCTTGTACGACCTTTCATCAGGTTATCAAATGCTTCCTGTACCTGTAGTTCGGTACGGGTATCGATACTTGAAGTCGCTTCGTCCAGGATCAGCATTGGCGGCAGACAGAGCATAACTCTTGTGATACACAGGAGCTGTTTCTGTCCCTGGCTGATGCTGTCCTCATGCAGGACGGTATCAAGTCCCTGCGGAAGTCTGCGGATGAAATCCCAGCTTTTTGCCTCTTTTGCTGCCCGGATGATTTCTTCATCCGTGGCATCCGGTTTTCCGAAGCTGATATTTTCACGGACAGTACCGGATTTGATCCAGGTATCCTGAAGCACCATACCGAAGCTCTTTCTGAGTGAATGTCGGGAAATCTCATCGATCGGTTTACCGTCGATACAGATTTTTCCGGAATCCACGTCATAGAAGCGCATCAGGAGGTTGATAAATGTTGTTTTTCCGCATCCGGTAGGACCTACGATCGCAATACGCATACCAGGTTCAACCTGAAGGTTAAAGTCTTCAATCAGAGATTTACTCTTGTCATAGCTGAAATCTACGTGGTCGATATCCACATTTCCATCCACCTTTTCAAGTACTTCAGAAGAATCGTTTACTTCTTCCGGTTCTTCTAAGAGGTCAAAGATACGTGTCGCACATGCAAGGGCGTTCTGCATTTCCGTGATTACGGATGTAATGTCGTTGAATGGCTTCATGTACTGGTTCGCGTAAGAAAGCAGTACGGAAAGACCGCCGACAGTCAGGGCTCCAAGCGGGATCAGGAATGCACCTGCAAGTGCTACGGCAGCGTAAATAATGTTGTTTACGAAACGGGTGGACGGATTGGTAAGGCTGCTGTAAAATACGGCTTTCTGGCTGTATTCTTTGAGTTCTTTATTGATCTCATCAAAACGCTTTGAAGCCTTGTCCTCATATCCGAATGCCTTGACAACCTTCTGATTTCCGATCATTTCCTCGATCAGAGCAGTCTGTTTTCCACGAGTTTCACTCTGCTTTTTAAACATGGTAAAAGAGCGTGAGGAAATAAATTTTGCCACCAGGAAGCTGAGTGGTGTCAGAAGGATGACCATCAAAGTGATCCACACGTTCTTGGAAAACATGAAGATCAAGGTTACAACAACGGTCACAACGCCGGAAAATAACTGGGTAAATCCGAGCAGTAATCCGTCAGAAAGGATATCGGTATCGGCAATGATACGGCTCACAATATCGCCGGTGCTGTGCTGGTCCAGATAAGAAAGCGGAAGTTTCTGGATGTGGCGGATTGCCTGGGATCGGATATCCTGTACAATATGATAGGTCATGCGGTTATTGACAAGGTTCATGATCCAGATTGCGGCTGCAGCGATCACTACGAACAGAAGAATCTGCTTCAGATAGATCCACATCTGGGTAAAGTCTACATTGTGCGCTGCTACGATCTCATCGATCGCATTACCGAAGAGAACCGGCACATAAAGCTGAAGAACCACTGATATTCCGGCAAGGATGATGCTGAGGATCAGGAGGATCCAGTATTTTCCGATATATTTAAAAAGCTTTTTCATTACACTGTCTTTTTTCATACCTACATCTCCCCTCTTTCATATTTTGCACGGTCTTCCGGGAACTGTGAGAAATAGATCTCACGATAAACTTCGCAGGATTTCATAAGTTCATCATGTGTACCGGATCCGGCGAGTTCTCCATTATCTAATACTAAAATCTTGTCTGCCTGGCGGATGCCTGCAACCCTCTGGGATACCAGGAAGGTTGTTGTCTCTCCTTCCAGTCCTGCGAGGGCTTTCCGAAGTGCTGCGTCAGTTGCAAAATCAAGTGCGCTTAAGCTGTCGTCGAGGATCAGGATTTCCGGCTTTTTCACAAGAGCGCGGGCAATGGTAAGACGTTGACGCTGTCCACCGGAAAGGTTCTTTCCGTTCTGCTCGAGCATGAAATCAAGTTGTCCGTCTTTTCCTTCTACGACTTCTTTTGCCTGTGCAACTTTCAGTGCATCCCAGATCTCGGAGTCAGATGCATTTTCATTGCCCCATTTCATGTTATCGCGGATGCTGCCTTTGAAAAGGACGGAGCGCTGCTGTACGATTCCGACTTTGTCGTGAATTTCCTGATTGGTGAGCTCTTTTACATTGCGTCCATTCAGTTTAACGGTTCCGCAGGTTACATCATAGAAACGGGAGATCAGGCTGACCAGAGTGGATTTTCCGCATCCGGTACCACCGATGATACCGACTGTCTGCCCTTTTTTTACAGAGAAACTGATATCAGAAAGGCTTGATGCACCGGCACCTGCATAGGTGAAGGATACCTTGTCGAATTCAACTTCATTTGCAGAAGGATCTGCCTTTGCAGAAGGGGTTTCCGGATAATGCATGGTAGTCCTGATATCCAGGACACCGGCTACACGGTCTGCACATGCCATCGCCTTGTTCAGTGTAATGATCAGGGAAGCCAGCTTGATCAGCTCGACGATCATCTGTGCCATGTAGTTGTAAAGCGCGACAACCTGTCCCTGATGCATGGTTCCGAGATTGACCTGGAGTCCTGCTCTTGCGATCAGAATGACAGTTGCAATGTTGATCAACACGTAGGTAAATGGATTTAACAGGGCGGAAATTCTTCCGACAAATTCATTTAACCTGGTCAGTTCGGTGTTGCTCTTTTCAAATTCATTTACGGACTCTTCTTCGCGGCAAAATGCGCGGATCACGCGGACACCTGTCAGATTCTCACGGGTAAGTCCTGTGACGCGGTCCAGGGCAGCCTGCACTTTTTTGAAAAGCGGGATGCTGACCAGCATAATGAAAATGACGCCGACAAATAAAAGAGGGATCGCCACAATGAATACCAGCGCACATTTAAAGTTGATCGTAAATGCCATGATCATCGAACCGATTACGATAAACGGACTTCTCAGAAGAAGACGAAGTCCCATGTTGATGCCGTTCTGGACCTGGTTGATATCATCGGTCATCCGTGTGATCAGGGTGTCCGTACCGATCGTATCAAGTTCGGTAAATGAAAAGCCCTGAATGTGGTCAAATACGGCCTGTCTTAAATTGGTTGCACAGCCGACACTCGCTCTTGCAGCAAAATACTGTGCGGTAAAACTGCAGCTAAGACCGACTGCAGCCATGAGGATCAGCACCAGGAACATCTTTACGATGTAGCCGTGGTCATTGTTTGCAATACCAATATCAATGATCTTGGCGACAACCACCGGAACCAAAAGGTCAAATACGACTTCCAGCAGTTTGAATAATGGTGCAAGAATACTTTCTATCTTGTATTCTTTCAGATAAACCCAAAGTTTCTTCAAACACACTCACTCCTGTTCTTTACTTCTTAGTTTTTTCTTGACCTACTCATTATAATGCGCTACCATCAATATGAATAATATTGTTTTTATGACAGCTTAATATAAAAAAAGTATAACAATGTGAGTGGCAAAAGGTATTTTGACCTATTTGATACCAGATTGCTACGTGCTTTGCACTCTCGCAATCCTCAAAAACATTCGTAATCCGCTCATTTTTCTTTGAAACATGGCTACTTACTCATGTTTTTGGCGGGTCAAGAGGTCAAAAATCCTCTTGCAAGCAAGCTTGCATCGGCTTTCTGACCTTTTGACCCTGGTATCATCATATAACTAAACGGAGGGAAAAAAGAAAATGGAACTCAGACAGCTGGAATATTTCCGGGAAATCGCGAATACGGGAAGCATCAATGAAGCGGCGAGAAAGCTCAATATGTCACAGCCGCCCCTCAGCTATCAGATCAGGCAGTTGGAAAATGAACTGAACGTGCAGCTGTTTGAGCGTACCCATAAAGGGGTGATCCTGACGGCGGCAGGTAAGCTTTTGTATGACCGTGCGGCGAGCCTTCTGGATTATGCCAGATCGACAGAGCTTGAGGTGTCCCAAACGGGTAAAAAAAGGGTTCTGAGAATCGGGATCACGCCGACAACGGTCGGCACAGTCATGCCGTTTATCGCAGAATTTTCAAAGAAAAATCCCGACGTGAATTTTGAGGTTCACGATGGGATCACGTATACGTTATATGATTATCTTCAGGAAGGGATCATCGATATTTCGGTTGTCCGCACGCCGCTCCGGCTGGATGATGTGGAGTCCGCAGTCCTGCATTCGGAGCCGATGATCGCTGTCTCCAATCCGGAGATGCCTTCAGAAGGACGAAAATCGCTCATTCTTGAAGATTTAGTCCACAGACCGTTAATTCTCTACCGGCGCTATGAAAAGCTGATTATGGATGCATTTCACGCGCAGAATCTGGTTCCGGAGGTGTTCTGCCTGTGTGATGATGCCAGGGGCGCTACCCTTTGGGTGAAGGAAGGGCTTGCCACGGCGATCTTCCCGCAGTCCATGGAGCCGCTTTGCGAAGGGCTGACTTGTCAGGTGCTTGATGAACCGGATCTGGTGACGAAGATCCTTTTGATCTGGCAGAAGGGGCGGAAGCCGACGGCGGTAGTGCAGGATTTTATGGATGTCTGTCTGAAATAATTTAAACCGTATCAAAAATAATAATCCTTGGTTTATTTTTGATACGGTAAGTGAATTGTAAGACGGATTCTCCATGTTCTGGCAGGTGGAAGCGATAAACATCAGTATGATCGATTTGCGAATTGTTTTTCGATTATACTGCTTTTTCAAAGTCTGCCCCTATACCCATTTTCACTTCAAATGTCGTCCCGCTATGCTTATTTGTATAAACTTCAATCGTTCCGTCATGAACCCGCACAACTTCCCGCACCATCGCAAGACCAAGCCCCACACCTCCGAGTTCCCGGCTTCTTGACTTATCTACACGGAAGAACGGTTCGAAGATCTGCTCCCTGAATGCTTCATCAATTCCATTTCCTGTATCCGAAACCGTCAGAACAACTTCGTTCTTCTCCCTTATTGCCGATACCGTAACGGATCCATTTTCCCGATTATATTTAATCGCATTTTCCACAAGATTATATAGCATTCTGTAAATCAGAATATCACTTCCTGTCAAAAATAATTCTTCATCTGCCTTTGCTCCTGCTCCCTGGGACCTCTGTATCAGTTCAACCTTTTTTTCCTGTGCCAGCGGTTCCAGATCTGTCAGCACTTCCTCGATCAGACTATGGAGCTCAATTCTGTCATTTCGCGATACGGTCTGTAATTCGCTCATATCCAAAAGCGTTCTGACCAACTTGCTAAGACGTTCATTCTGCTCCGTTACCATCTGAATAGTCTCTCCTGCCACTGTTGTACTATCCGGATGTTCTGTTGTATGGTATAGATCCAGCTGTGCCTGGATTAAAGCCAGTGGAGTACGTAACTCATGTGCTGCATTTCCTGTAAACTGACGCTGTGTCTCAAATGATTCCGAAAGTCGCAAAAGCATCTTGTTATAAGAAGTACGAAGTCGGTCTAATTCTGCGATTCTATTCTCTTCAATCGTATAATCCGCCAGATTCTGTGCCTGAACCTTTTCTACTGTCTCTGAAAATTCTTTGAGTGGTTTTAATGCCCTGCCGCTGACAAAAAATGTAACTGCGCCACCAATCAGTGCCACGACAACAGTAATCAGAAGACTTCTATTTCTATAATCTGATTTCGAATTATAAACCTTCGTAGCAAACTGCGCTGCAAAATCATCCCATTCATTATCCGGAATATCAATATACACTGCCTCCGGTGCGGCACTTTGATCCGTAACAGTCTCTTGAAGCGTGTCAATATAATAGACTCCGTTCTTATATAGGAAAAATGTAAGACATCCACACAATACGGTAATCAACACCGTCGTAAGAATCGTCAGTCTCCACTGGAGTGATATTTTTTTCATGCTTTACCACCTCCTCCTATCTTATACCCCTCACCGATCTTATTCACGATCGGATCATAACCAAGCCCGGCTTTCAGTTTCTTTCTCAGAGAAGACATATGCACTCGGATCGAGCCGCTGAAACTATCCACAGAAGAATCCCAGACATGCTCGATCAGTTCTTCCTGACTGACCGGTCTTCCCTGATTCAAAAGAAGATACTCTAGAATTCCATTCTCTTTTCTTGTCAATGCAACCGGCTTGTTTTTTGCATATGCAGTCCGTTCTCTTGTATCAAAACGAAGACTGCCACATTCCAGACAGACATTTTTTTGTACAAACTTTCTTCTTGTCAGACTTCGCACACGGGCTTCCAGCTCTTGCAGATGAAAGGGTTTTTCCATATAATCATTTGCCCCCGCATCAAGACCGTCAACCTTATCAGCGATCTGACTTCTCGCAGACAGAATCAATACCTTTGTCTCTTCATTTTCCTTTCGAAGTTCCCGGAGAATATCCATCCCATCCATCCCCGGAAGGTTAAGATCAAGCACGATCAAATCATACATTTCCGCATAGATCATATCCAGTGCTTCCTCTCCGTCATTACACGTGTCTACCTCATAACCTGCCTGGTGCAGACTTTTCGCAATCATATCACATAATTTCTTCTCATCTTCAACAACTAATAATCTCAATTTATTTTTTCTCCATTTTCTTAACAGGAATTTTACACCCTCTATTGTATAATGCAAATATCGAAAGGTCAATAAACGGTTACTGTTCACACGATGTGCGACCAGCAACGCATCTCGCCATTTTAAATCGCCTTTGGCGATAGGGCGAGATGCATTCAAGCCCAACCATGCCTCCTCCGTGTCAATCAGCGGAGTGATTGACACGGGAGTGAACAGTAACAATAAATAGACTTTGAACATTGAAAGGAGTATTTTAATGAAATCTGAAAAAGCAACACAGATTCTTTTACTTGCAGCCGGTCTGGTGTTTTTCCTTGTCGGGATCTTCCGCGGAGAAGCAGCGGTTGTACTTAGTAAGGCAATAAAATTATGTATGGAGTGTGTTGGAATTGGATAAGAAAATGAAATCAAACAAAAACTTTCTGGCCCGCTTCCGCGGATGGATTCAGGCAGCTGCTACACTGCTGACCAACATTCACATCCCGAATCTGTTTAAAGGGAAAATTTATCAGGGAAATGTAAAAACGATGTGCGTCCCGGGACTAAACTGTTACTCTTGTCCTGCCGCTACCGGAGCATGTCCGATCGGAGCATTTCAGGCCGTGGTCGGTTCTTCAAAATTCAAATTTACCTACTACATCACCGGATTTTTCATCCTGTTAGGTGTTCTGTTAGGACGGTTTATCTGTGGATTCCTCTGTCCGTTTGGATGGTTCCAGGATCTGCTGCATAAGATTCCGGGCAAGAAACTTTCCACCGCAAAACTGAAGCCTCTGCGGTATCTGAAATATGTGATTCTGGTCGTTTTTGTTATACTACTTCCGGCATTTGTAACCAATTCACTTGGTATGGGAGATCCTTTCTTCTGCAAATACATTTGCCCACAGGGCGTACTTGAAGGCGCAATTCCGCTGGCACTTGCCAACTCAGGAATCCGTGCCGCACTCGGACATTTATTTACATTTAAGTTCACAATCCTTGCGCTTTTCATCATCCTGAGCATCTTGTTTTACCGTCCATTTTGTAAATGGATCTGCCCGCTGGGTGCTATTTATTCACTGTTTAACAAGGTATCTTTTCTTAAGATTCAGGTTGATCATGAGAAATGTGTTGGCTGCCAGAAATGCAGCCGTGTCTGTAAGATGGATGTCAATGTAGTAGACACACCAAACCATCCGGAGTGTATCCGATGCGGAGAATGTATGAAAGCCTGTCCGACTGATGCAATCTGCTATCATTACGGATTTTCAAACAAAAAAAAGGCTGACAATAAATAAACTAAAACGAACAAAATAAAATTGAAAAGGAGATTTAAACTCATGAAAAACAAAACACATAGAACAAACTCAATGAAATTAAAAAAGGTAATTGCTGCATCCCTTGCCATTTCTGTACTTTTTGCGTTTACAGGCTGCGGAAATTCCTCCTCAACAGACAATACAAACACAAAACAGGAATCTTCTTCCACAACAGAAACGGGCAGCGCAGACGAGCTGAACAAAAAACGGGATGACCTTTACCAGCAGGAAAACCAGCTTTTTGCTGATCACAAAGATGCATGGGACAAAGCCTTTGGTCTTATGAACAAGAACGCTGCCGGTGATGCCATGAGCGAAAACTATGCTGATTCCCTCGCAAGCACAGTGGAATCTAACAAAGACTCTTTCTCTGAAGAAGAATATGAAACTCTGTGCAAAGACATCGAGACAATCCGCGGAATTGAAGAAGAAATTGCCAAGCTTGAGAAAGAGATTGCTGCATCCGATTCCTCTGACAGTTCTTCCTCCAAATCAGACGAATCCACAGCTGTATTCAAAGGTTTCAAAGGAAAAGATCTGGATGGAAACGATGTAGATGACAGTCTTTTCGCTAAAAACAAAGTTACAGTTGTAAACTTCTGGTTCAGCGGATGCAAGCCATGTGTCGGAGAGCTCTCTAAGCTGAATGAATTAAATGAGAAACTCAAAGAAATGGGTGGCGAAGTTGTTGGTATCAACACGGATACTTTAGACAACAATGAAGCCGGAATTAAAGAGGCAAAAGAAATCCTGAAAGCTCAAGGCGCTTCCTACAAGAACCTGACTTTCGATTCTAATTCAACAGTTGGAAAATATGCAGGAAACATTATGGCATTCCCTACAACCGTTCTTGTAGATAAAGACGGAAATATCGTTGGGGAACCTTTCATGGGTGGCATTGACGATCAGTTAAACTACGATCAGCTGATGAAGCAGATCCAGTCCGTACTTGACCAGAAATAATTCATTTACTGAAGATGTATGCTAAATGAGGCTGACAAAGGTTGAGCACATTTGGGGCAGACCACTAGTGTTATCTCACCCGAAATCTTTTCAACGAAGATAAAAAATGGATTTTATGCAGTTTCTGCTTATCTCAGCTCCTGCATAAAATCCAGAATTTTTTAATGTATTGTATTTAAAAACTCATAATCTGCTCTTCGTCAAGTCTTTTAAGAATTTCACATGCCAGCTTAACCGCATTATCAAAATCAGCATAAGCTGAAATTCCGTAATGTGTATGTGCATAGCGAACCGGAACTCCGATAACGATAACCGGAACCGCTTTTTCAGACAAATGTATAGCTGCACCATTTGTTGAACCGGCACTACGAACTGCATCCTGAACCGGAATACCAAGCTTTTCTGCCAGATCCAGTGCATATCTTTGATAATGCGGATTGGTGATCATACGGGCATCAATGTGACGCAGCATCGGTCCTCGTTTGATAGCTGTCTGAACCATATACGACTCAACGCAGGTATCATCTGCCGGGCATCCCTCAAAAACAATTGCGATATCCGGTTTAATTACCTGTGTTGTCACGGTGGCACCGCGCACACCAACCTCTTCCTGTGCTGCACAAGCACCAACAATATCTACATTCAGATCCTGACCAGCCAGGGTATGCATGGTCTTAAGAATTGCCGCACATCCCAGACGGCAGTCAAAGCTCTTGCCCACCATCAGATCGGTGGTTTCTGAATATGTAAATGTCACATCCGGCACTACCGGTTCACCGATACGAATGCCGAATTTTTCAACCGCCTCTTCTTTAGAAACAGCGCCAACATCAACCGTGATATCTTTCATATCCAGAGGAGCTTTACGCTCCTGCTCTGTCATGAAATGCGGAGGCTTGCTGGCAGTAAGTCCCGGAATATATTCTCCGAACCGGTTGCGAACCAAGACTTTATGAGCCGGAATATTATGGTTAACCCAACCTCCGACCTGAATGATGCGGAGAGTTCCGTTCGGGCAGATAGCCTGCACCATAAACCCAACCTCATCACTATGTGCGTCAAGCTGAACAACCGGACGTTTGCCGTTATTTTCTTTACGGCGGATATACAGGTTGCGCATGCGATCTTCTGTAATTTCTCCGAGTCCTTCTGCGTAAGGACGAATTGCTGCAACCACTTCATCTTCGAAACCGGATGTACCGTTTGCATTTGAAATTGCTGCAATCATTTCAAGCGTTGTTTTTTTATCCATTCTGACACCTCTTTATGAAAGTTTTATTTTCTTGAATTCTTCCATGAAATCAACAATATAGTTTGCTGTGGTCTCAAGCATCTCCTTGCCCCACTCTTCTGTAGCGGTATTCGGATGATCCGGTCCGATCCAGCCGTTGTCTGTTACATGCGGAGTATTGCGTATAATATCAACGTTAACTCCCTTGAACTCAACAGAACAGAAACCGGTTGTCTTCAGATTTTCAGACAGGTGCTTAAACTGGAGTTCACCGCCTATCTCACTCTTATCAACTAAAGACGGATCAATTCCAAGAATCGCCGCTGTTTCCTCACCACCGCCGTGGCCGCCTTTCCACGCCGGGTTCATATCCCATGCCATCAGCCACCAGTTAAGCATAGCCACCAGACAGCCCTTATCTTCGAATTCCATGCCAAGGCGTTCAATCATCTTGATGTTTCCGCCATGTCCGTTCAGGAAAACGAATTTTCTTGCGCCGTGACGATACAGACTCAGAAAAATCTGACGGCAAAATTGATAGAGTACCTCATTGTCAATATCAATTGTACCTGGATACGGAGCTAAATACTGGCAGGAACCATATGGAATGGTCGGAGCAATCAAAACATCACTCTTCTTCTCGATTTTTTCCAACAAATGCTCCGGAATCAGTGTATCGGTTCCAAGTGGCATGTGACGACCGTGACACTCAATACTGCCGATAGAAATAAGTACCATATCATTCTTTTCAAAATATTCCTGGGCTTTCGGCCAAGTCAAATTTGTAAGTCTCATAATTTCTCTCCTTCCTATAATAATTATTCTTCTCTGCTGAAAATCGGACTATTCGGAAACCAGACAGTCCGACAACCATCAATTACTGCGTTGCCTTCTGTTCCTTTTTAGGATTTACTTTTTCTGACAATGCAGAATTTTCGAGTCACTCTTGATAAAACAAGTATAGTCTAGGCTAATAGGATTGTCAACAATTTCAATTTAATGTTAACAACGGAAATAATACTTTCGTTTTTGTTAACAATCCACTATAATTATAATAAGTTTTTTGCTAATGGACAAAAGACATCCGTGTAATCTTTTCTATTAATGAGTAAGGAAATGAAACATGCGAAAAATTGGCGGTATGTTCTACTACGAACCAAGTGCACCTATTGAAAACGGATACTTATTCTGAAAATTTTATGAGGTAAATATGCAGAAACAACGAAAAATATCAAATACTACTACATCAGAAATTGTTCTTGAATCTCTGCGGGAGCAGATCATCAATGGGATCCTTCAGCCTCAAGAAAAACTGGTAGAGGCTGAAATTGCCAAGAAATTCGGACTCAGCCGAGGTCCTGTGCGCGAAGCGCTCCGACAGCTTGCCGTCGAAGGTTTAGTCGATTACTGTCCTAACAAAGGATGTACAGTCGCACTGCTTTCTCCACAAGACGCTTATGAAGTCTTTTTTCTGCGCGGCAGCCTTGAAAAACTGGCAATCCAAAAAAGCAACTGCCTTATCAGTGACTATAGTCTCATGATAATGGAAGCCAGTATTGAAGAATTTCGAAAGGCTATTCTCGAAGGCAATACTATGAAGGCTGTTCGTGCAGATGAGACATTCCACCTGCAGATCATTCGCTCTGCCCAGCTTAACCGACTGACCAAAATGTGGGAGCTGCTGAGTCCACTGAATGGTGCCATGTTCCTCTCGGTTCAAAATGCTAATCGCTTTGGACAGTTAAGCGGAGATGCTGAAACGCTTCAGAATGCCAAATGCTTAGAACCAAACACACCGGATCAAAATACCTCTTATAACGGAAGTGCTGCAGTATGGACACACCAATGTCTGTTGGAGGCCATCCGGATTAACGATCTCCAGACAACCTGTGATCTTCTGGATCAGCATTATGAAGAAACCGGCAGACGTGTATACAGACTTTCACTCATGAAAGAACAGAGCTTTTGATTCGTTTCATTGATAATGGTTTGAGGGGTTCATAATATGTTTCTTTTGTCTTTTGGATCGACTTCATCAGCAAGGATTTCTTTCATTTCATGTATAAGGATTATGCACAGTCCGTTTTTTCATAAAACTTATTCTGTTTTTCAACTTCTGTGATATAATGCTTTATTATAATAATTTCCATGGACAAAATGAGGTGAACCAAGTGAAAAAGAAAACACTTGTGCCTCTTATTATTTTTTTACTGGGCATATGCTTTGTTAGTTTGATTGTATACAAAACAGACACCCACGAAAAAGAGCAGAGACACATAACAGCACAATTAAACGTAGCCACCTATGACGAACGAATAAAGAATGAAATTACAAATGGAATTGAGATCACAGATACCTTGAAGCAAATCTTAATAAGTGAAGATGGCGAAATCCATCAGTTTGAAACAATTGCAGGAAATCTTATGTCTGATTCTATTGAAAGTGTACAGCTCGCTCCTAATGGTGTTGTTACAGATATTTATCCGACTAATGAAAAGGAGGCAGGTAAGATTGATTTGATCCATGATAAAGACCGCGGAAAAATTTCCTGTTACGCAAGAGACCACCATACAATCATTACGCAGGGACCCTTCAAATTAAAACAGGGAGGATATGGAATTGCAGTCCGCAATCCCGTATACCTGAAAGATAAAAACGGACATGAGTATTTCTGGGGATTTACTATTGTTATCCTGCGTGTTCCGGATATTTTTTCAGATTCAATCAGTGCACTTTCAAATTTTGGATACGAATACAAAATTTCAAAAACAGACGCTCCATGGAGTGATACTTATAAAGTGGTTTATCAATCAGATGGGCAAATAAATCGTCCTGTTTCTTATACATTTACAATAGGAGATGAAAACTGGAAATTTGAAGTAACTCCTAAAAGTGGATGGAGAAATGCCACATTATTGATAATCATCATCGGAATATTTCTTACAATAAGCCTTCTCCTGTCAGTTCTTACCAGAGTATGGTTAGTAGCAAAAGAACATAAGAAAAAGTTTCAGATACTGGCGCGCACAGATTCTCTTACAAATATTTATAACCGCTATGGATTTGATGAATTTGCAGAAAAAATGATTCAAAAAAATCCAAAAGCACATTTTGTGGCTGCGCTCCTTGATATCGATGATTTCAAGTTTATTAATGATATCTATGGACATAATTACGGAGACAGGGCATTAAAGAATCTTGCAGACAGCATGAAGACTTTTTTCCCATCCGATGCATTACTTGGAAGAAATGGTGGTGACGAATTCTGCATTCTTTTACCAAATTGTACCTTTGCAGAAGCAGATATACAGCTGCAGAAATTCACCAAACTTCCTAAATCATTCTCATACCATGGTAAGGAACATGCATTTTATATTTCTCTAGGATATGCAGAATATCCAACATTTGCATCCAATCGTTCACAACTCATGCGCTGCGCAGATGCCGCTCTTTATGAAATAAAGCTTCATGGAAAAAATGGATGTATGGTCTACAGAGAAGGATTTCGGTCAGGTGCCCGCAAACAGCTTGGATTCGCATTCAAGGATATCGCGGAACATCTTCCAGGTGCATTCATCATATACAGGGCTGACAAAGAAGATGATGAACTATTTTTTGCAAATGATGAATTTCTTCATATGTCAGGATATAAAGATATAGATGAACTGTTCAGACTTACTAAGAAAAGTTTTCGCAACTTGATCCGGGAAGATGAACAGCAACAGATAGAATCAAGTATCTGGGAACAGATTGACAGTGGTAATGAAAATGACTATATTCACTTCCATCTTCGAAAAGCTGACGGAACTTATTTTTCTGTGTTTGATCATGGAAGAATTGTAGAGAACCCGCAATACGGAAAGGTATTTTACGTATTGTTCATGGATTGGAAAGATATGCATATTCGTTACAATGATAAATTCGCAAGATAATAAAATATTGCAAAAAAGAGAGCGTATGATCTATTTTCATATTAATACTTGGTTTGAAAACTGATGGAAGAATAACATGATACTGCGATAGAATAAGGAAAACGGTTAAACTAACTATTGCTGAGTGAGCAACAGCAAAAGTAAGCATGACTGGAAAGTGCTTGTGATCTTAGGGATTAAGAGAGGATACAGATTATGGAAGATTCTTACGTATTACAACTGTTGAAACCAAAGTTTAAAGATTTTCATTTTGCTTGGAATGGGTGCTTGCGAAATAAATGAGCGAATTATTTGGTGAAAATGGAATGAAAACAGGAGCTCTCGTTATGGGGAATGCTATCATTCATTTAGCATCGCATCCTGACGAATTACAGGCCGTAAAAGAAGAACATGCTTCTTATCGAAATTAAAAGCAAAACAAGTAATTTATTTGAAAATAATTTTTCAAATACGGACATAACCGGTGGATGGACCTGCACCGACCTTTGCGATATACCCACTTTTAACTAAATCCGTCAGTGTTCTTTCAACGGTAACCTTACTTATGTCAGGGCATAGTTCCATAATTTTCTTCTTCGTTATCTTACCGACCTTATTATCAATCACCGCCTTAATTCTATCCGGCTTGGAAAGATTATGATACTTCAAATGTTCTACATGGTTTTCAAATTCATTGTATACTTTCAGCATAATACCTAAATAATACTTAACAAAAGGCTCATAACTGTTTTCATCCTCATGCCAACCGACAGAACTTGCTTGAAGAGCTTCATAATATGTTTCTTTCGTTTTTTCAATCAGCATTTCCATGCTGACATACTTTCCAACGATATATCCAGCCTTATAGAACAACAATAAAGTCAACAGACGGCTCATTCTACCATTTCCATCATTGAAAGGATGAATACACAGAAAATCCAGAATGAACATGGGAATTAAAATCAGTTTATCAATGAGATTTGCTTCCCATGCTTCAAGAAAATGAGCGCAAAGTTCGTCTATTGTTTCTGCAGCCTGAAAAGCTGGAACTGGAATAAAACGAGCTTTCTGGTGTCCCTCGGCATCGGTTTCTGCAATTACATTGTCTGAATTCTTATAGGTACCACCGATGTTTCCTTGGGAATAAGAATATAAATCACGATGTAACTGTAAAATAATGTCTGGTCTTGGAGTGATATATTCATAACTTTCGTGAATCGTAGCCAGCACTTCACGGTAGCCGGCAATTTCCTGTTCAGACCGATTACGTGGCTCTGCTTTCTGACTTACCAGTTCTTCCAAACGTTTATCACTTGTAAATATACCTTCAATTCGGTTAGATGCTCCCGTACTTTGAATTAAAGCAACTTCCAGAAGTGTTTTCAGTTCATCTATGTTTGCTTCCAGAAATAATTCCTGTTTACCTTTATGCTCATGAATACTGCCAACCATCTGAACAATTTCAGGTGTCAGCAACTTCGCAGGATTTGTAATATAATCAAAATTTTTCATTGAAATCTCCTTCATTTTGAATTTATCTCCATCATTTTAATGCTAAATGATGGAGATTTCAATAGATTTGATGGAGATAAATTTCCCATATGCACAATAAATATACTCATTTGGATATAGAATTTATTACTTCATCGTCTTTGCCAGCTAATTGAGCAACGCCCGCATCTCTGGATTTGCCAATACTTTTGCCAGAAGTTCCGGATCGACTTCATCAGCAACAGTAACCGTGCAGTTGGAGTATGTTCTCACTATCGGAATCGTACTCTGTCTGTTCTACATAATCTGCGGAACAGTCTCGTTTGTACGGATAAAAAAATAAACTGAGCCACGGCTGTTCCAACATGAAATCAGCCGTGGCCTTATTTATATCATTTTACTCTTTTTTGAAATAGAATAACACCACAGCAACAACTCAAATCGACTTAAAATTCCAGACTATTCGCATTCAGCAAGAAATACTTCATTCCCATGATGACAAAACCTTCATCATTTCTCCAAGGCTTTTTGCTGCCATTTACAATGACGATCTTCTTGAAAGAGTCCGGGATATTACGCAGAGAATTGAACCCTATGAGAAATACTCGCAATCCCCGTAAAATAAGCATTTTTTCAATTGAGTTTTGACTACATTTGACTACCTTTTGACAACATAGGTGGTAAAAATAAAAAACAAGAAAGGAGAAATCGTTCAGCATGGTATCATCTTTTTCATGCATCACTTCATATCTCCTCTAAAATACATTATCGTCTGGATAGTGTGTCATAATATCTTCCACATTACAATCCAATATATTACACAGCTTATCAATTGTATTTACTTCAACATTCTGATTATGTCTTAACCTGTTCAGCTGAGAACGGTTCATATGATAATGCGTATATAAATCATATTGTGAAATGCCTTTGGCTTTCATTGTCTCCCATAATTTATCGTATTTAATCATCTCATGAATTTTCCGCTTGCTTTCATAATTCCTTGCTATGTAATTATTATTAGCGTAAAATAGCGTTTATAACAGTGTTCGTATACGAACACTAGCTTGAGAGGTGTTGTATGAAAAAAAGCTATATTATTATGGGGATATTGATATGTATTATTGCTTTTCTGGGATATTTACAATACGGACATGAAGAACAAGCTGTTAACACTATGGTCAGCACGTCTGGTGCTTTTTATAAACAAGAATTCGATGTCATTGCTAATAAACTGTTTATCTTGGACAAAGAAAAATATGTAGAAGAACTCATTGAAAAGGCTGTTAAAAATAAGTATAGAAATGTTCGCTTTTCCTATGATATTACAGGGAAGCCGAATGAAATGATTATATCAGTATATAATACTGAATGGCATTATCAATATAATTGTATGGCATTACAAATTGTGTATACATTAGATGATGGAAAATTAGAAATAAAAAATTGTGGTGAATAATTTGTGGTGGTATACAGGAGATATTGTTAATATGTTACAATAGGCATATAAATTAAAGCAAGGAGTACATTATGAATTTTTTGGATTTATCTATAGAAGGATATGATGAAAGCACTCAAATACCAGAGCGCAGTTTAGATGGATTTTGGAACACTGAAAAATTATCAAATAGTAATATCGTTTATGTCGAATTTAAAAAAACTAAATCGAAATATTACGATGATATAATTGACAAAGCTAAAACATTACCTAATTATACGGAAAATAATGGATCTCATTCTTTTACTATAAATACCATTCAAGAATATATTGATAATACAATTTTTGTTGAATATATAATTTCTAAAATTCGAAAGTGGAAAAATGTCATTATACTATTAAATGGGAAAAAATTTGAAACTAAAACGGATTTGTGGCATTTTAAGAAGATTTTAGAAGCAAATGCAGGTGAATATAGTGAATTAATCAACCCCTATGCATTTTATGAGTATATTCCAAAAGAACCGTTAGAAGATTTGCCATTTCCTTATGTTTTATACCCCGATTTATATGGAGGATTTTTCGCTTTTAAAAAATCTAGAGAATCTAAGGATATTTATTTTTGTGATTGTGAAAAACAAGCTATACAAAATTATATAGCTCTAGAAAAGAAAAGACAAGAAATTTTTGGACATCAAGGCGAAAAAATAGTATTAAGAACGGATGAATTTCCAAAACTTATAGAAGAAATAACATCAAAAAATTCAGGAAATCCACTCTCTTTATTCAAATTTGAAAGCAAAATATGTCACAAATGCAATGGAAAATTACCACAAGAAGAATATTGTTCAGCAATGTATGGAACTGCGTTCAGAAGGCAATATGGTTGGTATATTCGACAACGGTATTTAGAATATGGCATTGACTATATGTTAGAAGGACATGTTAATATACAAAAACAATTAATACTTAGAGATAAATGTCCTCAAAATATACTAAAATATTGGGATAAGTTTATATTAGCCAGTGAACAAAGTGAAACTAATCCAAGCTCTGACATTTTGTATATACAAGCTAAAGAAGCAAGAAGAGAATTTGAGAAAAGTATTGAAAACACGGTGAGAAAAGAATTTGGTTTTAAAAATGTAGGTGAATCATGGGTTAGTGAAACAACTTTAGCTAATATTATTAAAACTATTTATTCTAACTATGAAGTTAAAACACATTATCGTCCTAAATGGTTAGAGGGATTAGAATTAGATATTTATATTGATGCAATTAAACTTGGAATAGAATATCAAGGACAGCAACACTATAATCCAATCAAACATTGGGGTGGTGAAAAACAGTTAAAAAAGCAAAAGGAACATGATTCCAGAAAAGCAAGAATATGTCGTGAAAAGGGAGTGACATTATTAACTGTTGATTTTGATGAACCATTAACTGAAATACATATTAGGGAACGATTGAAGGAAAAGTCCTTAATATAATTCTATTTTTGTTTCCAAGTGATGTCAAGGAACAAGGCGAAGCCGATACGCCGTAGGGCAGTCCTTGACAGAACGGACGGTATCAAATCCAACCATGCTATATAGAGGACTTGAAAGGTCACAAACCTTGCAAATACTGCAAAACGGAATGACTGCTGTAACACTGCGGAGAAAGAATGGATATAATCTTTACTGTATCCTTTTCGCACCTTTCCGTCTGGAAACTCGCCACCGAATGTAAGCAGGTCAAGGAAACTCTGTAAATGTTCTGCGGTAACTGTTTTCAGTTTGCGTTCTGCAATCGGGTGTTTCTTGATACATCGGATTGCACCAAGGTAATTTTCCACTGTGCCATTACTGAGTGTTCCGGTTTTCAGTTCTTCTTCCGCCCACATATCCAGAAGTTCCCCTACCGTAAGGCTGTCTGCCTTTGCGACAAACTTCTTGTTTTCATAATCTTCCAGTGCTTTGCGGAGAAGTTTTTCCGTCTCACTTTTACTTTCGGTTCCAGCATATTCTTTCTGAACCATTTTACCGCTTGCATCTTCTACATAGAAGCGATAGTACCATTTCTTTCCTTTTTTTCTAACAGATCCTTTTGCCATAATCGTATGTCTCCTTTCGATATCAGACAATCGGAACTGTTGAAATGCTTCTTGCGTGTAGGCATCTTATGGACAAGTCCATAAGCCAATTCGCCACTCGTCAAATCTGTGAACAGCCTGACTCGCTTGTGCTCATTGTATCATAACTCCGGTTGTCTTACTATACCGATTCAGAATCCTCATACATAACTTCGGATAAAAGATTGGCAAGCCTTTGTTCTGCTGTTTCTGGTTTTTTAGAATAGAGTCTTATCACATCTGCCATATCGTTAAATGCGTTGACAGTATGCGTGATCTCCCTGAGAAACATAATCTCATTATATTCATCTTTCGATTCAAATCCCATTGAAAGAGGCTACCGATGCAATCATCTCATCCTGCGGTTCTTTTGCATCCTCCAGCTTGATGATCTGCTGGGTCTTTCCCCGGACCAGGCCAGCATAATTCACCACTCGCGCCGTCCCTTGTATCTTACTGACCAGAATCATGATCGTCAAAAACAGGGCGATCAGGATCACTGTTAAAAGCATCATCAGCATTCTTGCTATTTTAGAAATCTTACTGTCTTTACTTTTCATAACCACCTTCACTCCATATATCCTGTTATCTGATATTTCACATCTTCCATAACAGATTCTTATTTTATAATAATATCTCTGTTTTATACATTTTGCAATTTTCTCTTTGCTAATATGCTAGTACAAAGTCAGATACAAAAAACTTGCCACCTGCTACTTCTTACAAATGCATGGCAATACATAAAACTTGCCACTGACAGCATCTCTTGCATACTATGGTATAAAAAATGTGGACTGGCACCTCTTTTTTCAGGAACCTGTCCACATTTTTATTTTCTTTTCCGTATATTCACCTGTTATATCTTATGCAGTCCGGAATCTATTTTTTATATTCAACCTCGAATGATCCAAGTTCATATCCATGAACGCTTCCCTTTACCTCTCTGGATACAAGCTCTACTTTCTGTTCAAGATGTTCACTATATACTCTTGTTGTCAGAACTGTTTCCCCGTTATTAATGAATATCTCAATGGCTGATGTATCCGAAAAGATGGTAATATCCGAAAGCTCTTCCACCTTAGCAAAGCGCTGCTTTCTTCCACGTCCGCTTTCTCCCATCGATAAGGTAAAAAGCCCGTCCTTCCAGCTTATTGTAACATCTTCACGAAGATTAAGCTCCAGATTTTTTGCTTCTTCCACGTCAAGTCTCAGTTCAAAACAGCAGTCCGCAGGCGCCCACTTTGTAAATGCTTCCAGCTCGCAGGTAAATGCATTTTTACGCAGATCTTTCATCTCCTTTAATGGATGCTGTAAGATCTTTCCATCTTTCCATTCCAGTTCTCTTGGCATGGTAAGTGCATGGATCCAGTCATATGCAACCGTTGCATCATTATCATAATCTGCATCCGGAATCCCCATCCAGCCAATCAGGATTCTTCTACCCGCTTCATCTGCAAATGTCTGTGTCGCATAGATGTCAAATCCTTTGTCAAATTCCTGAAATTTTCCAAAGCTGTATGATTTGTTCTTCAGGTCAAACTCTACCGGAAAATATCCACACTGGTACACATTCTGGTAATCATATCCCTTCTGATCTACTCCCTGTGGACAGCATGTCATAATCTGCTGGCCGTCAATCTCGAACAGATCCGGGCATTCCCACATATAACCAAATGGCTTTGCTGTCCGCACCGTATCGTACCATTTCCAGTGTTCCAGATCGTCGGAACAAAACAAAAGTGCACAGCCATCAGATTCCGCATCACGGCCTCCCTGGATCATATAATAACGGCCGTCTTTTTTATAGATTTTTGGATCTCTGACATGCTTGGACATATTCACCGGATAATCATCATTGGTCATTACAAGCTTCTTGTATGCAATATTCTTTCCATCCGGACTGAATACGTGAATCGTATTCTGTTCCCGTCCATTCATGATATAATCATAATCTTTATCCCAGAGTTTTACATTTCCTGTGTAAAAATAGTGAATTCCATCTTCACAGGTATAGGCTGATCCGCTATATACACCGTCTCTGTCCCATTCTTCGTCCGGATAAAGGAACGGCTCTTCTTCTTTATAATGAATCCAATCCTTTGTTGTGTAATGTCCCCAAAGCTTCGTTCCCCATCCGGCAAGAAATGGTGTATATTGGAAATAAATATGATTCACACCCTGAAATTCACACAGACCATTCGGATCATTCATCCAGCCTGTCGGCGGCATCATATGAAAGTGAAGTCTGTTTTTATCTTTTTTTACATTCTCCCTCATACTTTCATGCTTCGGATATTCTGTTAAATATGTCTCTTTGTTCATCTGTTCCTGTCCACCTTATCCTTACACGATTTCAGCCATCTTATCATTTTTTGCAATATGTTTTTCTTCTGTTTTGATGGTCTTTCCTTCCGGAAGCTCTGTGAAGATAACAAGAATCTCCGGAGAGTATCCATGCTTCTTCACCAGGTCGATGTCAAATCTGATAAGTGCTTCTTCTGCTGTTACTTCCTGTCCTTCTTTTACAAGTGTCTCAAATCCTTCACCGTTCATATTGACGGTATCTACCCCGCAGTGAATCAGGATCTCTGCTCCATCTGCAGTTGTAAGTCCGATTGCATGTCCGGTTGGATATACGAGTGATACGGTTGCCTTACATGGTGCCATAACGGTTCCGTCTTCCGGAAAGATAACGACACCGTCTCCAAGTACCTTGTTTGCAAATGTCGGATCTGTCGATGCTTCGATATCTTTTACTGTTCCCTCTGCTGCTGCATAGACTGCACCAGGCTCTTCTGTAATAACTGTCTTTGTTGTATCATTTTCTTTTGTATCGTTCTTTTTGTCATTTTTATTCTTATCCGGTGCTGACCACATTTTTCCAAAGATGACTGTACATACAAATCCAATCGTAATCGCGATTGCATGTGCAATGATGTAGTTAATGTACCCGTGATGTGCCGGATTAGAAATTGCCATTCCAGGAAGTGCAGTTGTACCGAATCCAAGAGCAGTAAGCTTTGAATAGTATACATATGCACCTGCAACTGCACCACCGATACATCCACCGATCAGTGGAAACTTGTAACGTAAGTTTACTCCGAAGATTGCCGGTTCACTGATACCAAATAATGTCGAGCAGAAACTTGGAATACAAAGCTCTCTGGCTTTTAAGTTCTTCCAGTTCAGGGAAAGATAACCAAGTACCGCACCACTTTGTCCAAATAAAGCTACAGACATCAGTGGATTTAAAAAGTTTGTTCCTGTCGATGCAATAAGCTGTGCTTCTACCGCACCGATAATGTGATGAAGACCTGTGATAACTACGATCTGCTGAACTCCGGCAAATAACGCATACCCGAATGCTCCCAGATGTTCTGTACTCCACATCAGTCCGTCTGTGATTCCATTAGAAAGAATTCGTCCTGCCGGACCTACAAGTGTAAAAAGTAATACCGTAGAGATAAATACTGTCAGCATTGGTGCAACCAGAAGCTTGATTACATCCGGAATTACCTTATTGAAGAATTTATCCAGTTTTGCAACTACAAATCCCATCATAAGCGCGATGATGATTCCTCCCTGGAATCCTACCATCTCAATCTTCAGTCCGAACAGACGGATAACTTCTATATCAACGGTTCCCTGTGCAGCCTGGTAAGCATTGGCAAGAGAACTGTCTAACATGATTGCTCCGATTACCATACCAAGAACTGGATTCCCGCCAAATCTTTTTACGGCTGAATAGCATACTGCCATTGGAAGGATTGCAAAGATACCTGTAGACGCAAGACTTACCAGCCGGTTGATCGCATATAAGGTATCATGTGTCTTTACTACTTCAAGTCCGCCAAGGACGCTTGTAATTCCCATCAGAAGGGCTGCTGCAAGAAGTGCCGGCATGATTCCGATAAATACATCAGATAACGCTTTGATCACTGCCTGAAGTGGATTCTGCCTCTTCGCACTTTCTTCCTTCAGATCTCCCAGTGACATATTCTGTGTATTCGTATACTCGGCAAATACCTCATATACATCATTCACTGTTCCAGCTCCCAGGATCAGCTGTAACTGATTACCTGCTATGAACGCACCTTTTACTTTGTCGATATCTTCCAGTTTTTCAATATCTGCAAGATCATTATCTTTCAATACGATCCTGAGTCTGGTTGCACAGTGTGCTGTTCCCTGGATATTATCCATTCCACCAATATTGGCTACGATCTGTTTTGATATTTCCAGATACTCATTGTTCTTTCCCATTTCTCTTCTCCTTGTATTGCTTTGTTTTGGAACCGGTTCCGTTCCCATGTTTTTATTATATACATCAGCTTTTGTATGTCAACACAAAACGTCACTGCAATTTCATTTTTGGAAACGGTTCCAAAAATTGATATCTAAATTTGTCTATATTGCACAAAAGCGGGTCTGTCAAATTGACAGATCCGCCTGATTCTCAGTTCTCTTTTACACTTTTTCTTTCTATAATTTTATACGGGTTGACCTGAAGCGGGCTTACCGGCTTTCCTAAAATCATCTGGATCATCGACTCAGCACTGATCTCCCCCCAGTTCTTCCAGTCAAATTTTACCGTCGTAAGTGGCGGCTGTAACAGTTCTCCTGCTTCGTAATCGCCAAATCCTACCACGGATACTTCTTCCGGTATCCGTATACCTTTCTCTGACATTACTTTGTACACGCCAAATGCGATACGGTCTGTTGCGCATACGACTGCCGCCGGTGTCTTCATATGATCTACAAATTTCTGTACATTTTCAATTGCATTTTCATAAAAGAACGTTGTCTCTATGACTTCTTTTGGCTTTTTCTCACAGGACATAAGTCCATCGATCACTCCATGGCGTCGTTCTCCTCCTACTGCCGGGTCATCTTCAGGTACCCAGAGCATATAAATCTCCTTGAACTTACGTTGTCCGATATAATTACCCACCGCATATCCTGCATTGTAATCATCATTAATGACAGAATTCTCTCCCGGGAAGCGTTGTCCAAGAAACAGGATTGGAATTTTTAACTTCTTTACTGCTTCTTCGTATTCTTTTGTGCTTCCCGTCGCAAGAACCATAATTCCATCTACATTCATATTCTTCAGCCGTTCGATACAGCGTATTTCTTCTTCGATATCATTTTCCGTATGCATGATAAGAGGTGTATAATCATTTTTCTTAAGATAGGCAACGATTACTTCTACAAGTCTCGGTGTTGTTATCGAGTTAAATCCAGGTACCGTAAGTCCTATGATCCGGCTCTCTTTTGCATTCAGCCTTGCAAACAGATTCGGCTCATAATTATTTTCTTCGATGATTTTTTTTATCTTCTGGGCCGTTGCATCTTTGACGCTTCCCCCGTTCAGATATCTTGATACAGTACTTTTTGCCACACCGGACATCTGGGCTATATCATTTATTGTCAGTTTTTTTTCCAAATTATTTTCCCCCATAGCGTCTATTTATAATACAGAGAACCTGCCAGTGACAGCTTCTTCCGGACACATGCCGATTCAAAATGTCTTAATATGTATTATACTCTTCTTTGAAATTTCCTGTCAAATTATCTCTTGTCCGAAATAGAGGATTCACACAAAGAACCTGCCAGTGACAGCTTATCTTGCATCCTATGGCAGCTAAAAAACCGGAATCCTGTTCGTGAATTCCGGTTTTTCTTCATTCTCTGACCATATACTAATGATTGATTAAATGATAAGGAGATGGGATACGATGAGAACAATATTTGCAGAATACAATCCACAACGAAACAGCATTGACATTTATACAAATGTTGGCTATATGCTTCGCATTGACTGCTGGGAAGCCGAAAAGGATTTAAAAACCACACCCGGATCAGACTGTGCATTGACTTCACTTGCAGTCGATGAACCACTTGAATATGCGAGATTATATCTTGAGGGCAATTTACAGATGTGGGTAGATACAGAAGATTCATTAGAGTTATAAAATGCAAGCAGCCTGTATGCTTCATTACACACAGGCTGCTTAATCAAATTTATTATAATTGATGAAAAATCGGTTGCATTTTGTCAAAAGTACAAAACTTTTTGAAACCAAGTGCTTTTAATTCCTGTTATGATACTGAGGATATCCCAGCAATACTTGCTATCCCTGATACCTTATTCTTTCAACCAGCGTTTCTTTTTTCAGATTACTGCTTAGAACGAGGGAAAGCACAATCTGCAACAGACCGACCAGCAAAATCATAGCAAGAATTGGTGTAATTGGAACATGATAGACATTCATTCCAAATATTCCATTATGTTTTGCATAGGAAAAAAGTGCATAGCCGAGTGGCAGACCAACGATAAGTGCTACGCATATGGTGCCAACCGTAAAAATCAGTCCCTGTAGCTGCAGGCATAAATTTAATTGTTTATTTGTCATACCCACAGCCTGTAATACACCATATTCCTGCTTTTTTGTCGTAATATTCATGATCATGGTGTTTGCCATATTCATAAAACCGATCTTATCATGATTTATCTGGTTCCGGAATCAGAAGTGGAAAAGACATGTGAAATATTTTGTGAAAAAAATGCTTTAGCTGATTTTCATACTGAAAAGTACTTAAACCGAGTTGTAACGTCACCAAATCAGCTCGTTGAAAAGATCCAGATCTTTGATGCTGGTAAGGATGACAGGATAATGGAACTTGTCAAATTACTTGTGACAGATTCTATTCTCAAAAATGATCCTGATAAAGAATTTGATGAACTGCGCTTTGCTGTCGATGACGACGGAACAAATATTCTTGTAATCATTAATAAGAGTGAGATTACTGGTGCAGTTGACATTGACAATATGTATGAATTTGCTTCTTCACACTGCGATGATTTCAAGGATCTCCGCGATGATGAGGATGTTGTTATCAATAGGGAGTGGATCCTTAACAAACTTACCGAAGAAGAAAATTAAAAATATATTTGGTGGCTACACCCCCCAAGCCCCTGTAGAATAAATAACGCCAGTACTGGATATCAAAAATCCCGCACCGGCGTTATTTATTAAAATATTTTGTTTTTTAATCTTCAACACTCTCTACTGAAACTTCTTTTTTCTTCCTACTTTTACCAGAAATCATCTTGTGTCCTGTATAAATAGCCATAATCATGCAAAGCAAAGAACTTGCTGCAAAGTACTTATGGCCTTCTTTTGATCCCTTATAACCTGTATAAAAAGTTCCAAGCATTGTAATCAGTGCACCGATAGACCAATATTTATGTGATTTCATTCAGATACCTCCTGCCGTTTTTCTTAATCATATACCTTTTAAAAGATATATACAAACAAGAATTTTCAAATTAGTCTTTGCAAATAACCTTTGAACCTTCACCATCAATTACAATTCCCTGACGGTTGTTAATTGGGCATAGATTCAAATCCGAAAACTCAGTCATTATTTTCTCGGTAACTTTCTTAAATGGTGCTGTAAGATAATGCGGAAGAACATAGAAATCAATCAAATCAAGCCCTGCATCATCTTCTTGTGAGTAGTCCTCTGGCTTTTCATCCATTTGCTCGATATATTGGATGCTTGGAGCGCATATAATTGCGCCTGCCGACTCGCCGATCATCAATTTTCCATTTGCCAATTCCTTTTTCAGTAGCCCATCAGTTCCCGTTTTACGGAGCTGGTCCATAAGAAAGAAAGAATTTCCGCCGGTAAAATATATCACATCTGCTTCTTCAAAAACAGACTGTATCGTTGAATAAGCCTCCGTTGAAATATCAATTTCAGTTACGATTGCTCCCAACTTTTTGAATAATTTTCGAGCCGAGCCGACATAACCGGTGTAGCCTTCACGCAGTGAAGCTGTTGGAATAAATGCGACTTTCTTATTTTCAATTTCCTCCTTTATCAGACTTCCTACACTTGAAAAGTGCGAACATAAAAATAGTTTCATCAATATTCTCCTTTATAAAT
>NZ_JAQCSY010000024.1:0-50070 GCF_027686195.1 Coprococcus sp. AF102-57
AGGACAGGGTAAGGAAGAATGGATGGAGTGAAGATTTAAATTTGTATGTGGTTTTCAGAGTACATAAAAAATGAAAAAAGCACTTGCAAAATATATGTAAAGTGTTTATAATAATAAAAGTAGTCCTCGATAGCTCAGCGGTAGAGCATTCGGCTGTTAACCGAAGGGTCGTTGGTTCGAACCCAACTCGGGGAGTTCTAAAATCTGTCAGCCAATTACTTGCAGATTTTAATTTTGAAAAAAATCAATATCCGGCTCCGTGGTCAAGCGGTTAAGACATCGCCCTTTCACGGCGGTAACACGGGTTCGATTCCCGTCGGAGTCATCTGGCGCCATAGCCAAGTGGTAAGGCAAAGGTCTGCAACACCTCTATCACCAGTTCAAATCTGGTTGGCGCCTCTAGGAGAAATCTGGAAACAATTGTTTCCAGATTTTTTGGTATACAAATATAATATATCATATATAAAAATGCGGTATGTGAAAAATGTGCTTCCTACATCAAAAAATAACAGAAAATATATTGAAAATCAGCTTTCGGGAACCATTGAGCAGATGGAAGAATATATCAGAAAGTATCTGATGTTTCTTGTTATGGATTATGTGTAAAACTATAGATTATTATAACAATTAAAATATTGTTTCGTCATCTTGAATATGCTATACTTGAATTATGTTTATAGGGGCAAAGCTGTTGAAAAACTGTGACGCAAAGCCAAAGGGACTAAGGCAGTACGCTATGTCAGCCGGTTGCAATAAGAAGATGCGGATAGGTTAATAGAGTAAGTGAAAAAAGTTATTCGGCTTAAATTTTAGTCACCTGTATAACGCAGGTGACTTTTTTGTTTCATAGGAAATTACATTTTCTATGTAGAAAAGCTTCCGGCAGAATGCATAGGAGATGAGGGAAATGAAAAAAGGAAAGAAATGGAAAAAAATTGAAGCATTCTGCATTTTGCTCATTGTGACATTGTTGCTTATTTTTGTCAGAATACTGTATCAGCCGGGTACGGAGTCGGAAAGGGGCGAGTTGTACACCTTCAGCAATGGATGGTATCAGCTGAAGGATGGGAAAAAGACGGAGCTCAAATTGCCGTGTTTTGTTACAGCGGATAAAGATGGGCAGATCATTCTTTACAATGATATGTTATCAGAGGCTGATAAGGGAAAAATCTTGTCGATCCGAGGAATACAGGATCAGCTGGAAGTCTGCATAGGAGACCGGCTTCTCTACCAATATAAGGATAACAGATTTGAAAAAAACAGGCAGATGAAAGGGAAAATATGGGCAGATATTTCTTTGCCGGAGAAAATCGGGCAGGAAGTGTTATCAATCAGCTATGAAACTAAAAAGAATGCCAGACTATATGTGTATGCCCCGATGATCGGAGAGTTTTGTTCTGTTTTCAGACAGCATCTGCTAGGATCGATTTTTTCGATACTGGTAGTTTTGGGAATGACCGGTCTCGGTCTCGTTTCGGTGATTGTCTTTTTCTATACCAGATACAGGCAGATTGTAGAAAAGAGATTTTTAAATGTAGCATTGTTTTTGCTTTTATGCAGTTTGTGGTGTATTCTGGATTCAGGAATTTACCAGATGTATGGCAGTCAGAGTGCAGCAGGAACACTGATATCCTTTTATGCGTTTATGACGATGCCTGTTCCCATGCTGTTATTTGTACAAAATACAGTGAGTGAAAGTGTAAGATGGATACCGCAGGTCTGGATTTTTCTTCTTTATGCAAATGCTGTTTTACAGGGATTCTTGTATTTTCTGTTTAGGATTCCTTTTATAGACATGTTATTTATCACACATCTTTTATTATTTACGGGGGTTGTGTCTATGATCCTTCTTTTGTGGAAAGAGTATCGGAAAACGCAGGAGAAGGAAGTAAATCTCTGTCTAAAGGCATTTGGTGTATTAGGGATAAGCGGTGTAATCGCACTGGTACTGTACTGGGTATTATCCATTTACTGGTATGAATCTATTTTCCAGTTTGGCATTCTTCTTTATATTGCTGTTTTGTTTTGGGGATTGCTTTGTAAAGTATCCAACAACATTCAGTTTTGCCTGGAACAGGAGGTTTATAGGAGAATGTCCTTGGAAGACCGGATGACAGATATGAAAAACCGGAAATCATTTGAGATGTATCTTGAAGAGATCCAGGAGGGTGCGATTTTACTTGAAAATGTATTATTGTTGTTTGTGAAAATTGCAGAACTGAAGAAGATTAATGATATGTCTGGAAGACAGATGGGTGATGAAACGGTTATCCGAACGGCAAGAAGCATCCAGAGTGCAGAAAGGAGTGTTCTGGAACAGCAGGCGGTAAGTTTTCGTGTTGAAGGTGATGAGTTTGCGATTATCGTAAAAAATCCGCAAAAGACACCGGAAGAATGGGAGCATTTTATAAAAGAAGAGATGGAAGAAGAATGTGGAAACAGACAGCCTGTGCGGCTGAAGTTCGGGTATAGTTATCTGAGAGAAAAGAATGGTAGTCTTCTTTCATTCAGTGACTGGAAACAGCAGGCAGACGATATGCTTTGTTCAAATAAATAAAAACCGGCGGAGGATAAATATGACTTATAATATAGATTTTCTTATTGCGGCAATGGTTATATTGTTGCTGGTTTTATGGTATTTTCTGGGACAGAAAAGAGCAGAGGATCTGAATAATCAGGTATTCCTTTTCTTTGCCATCATCGGTATTTTAGATGTGGTTGCGGAACTTGCCAGTAATTATTATATTTCTTTTCCAAATAGTAATTGTGAAATTGCTGCAATGCTTGCAACAACGATCTTTTATCTGCTTCAGGCATTGCTGCCGTTTACGGTGATCTGTTATATTCAGACATTACATGATAATAAGATCATTTCGGCAAAAAAGATGTTTTTATCAGGTGTGCCGACATTCATTCTGATGGGGATGATTCTGACAAACCCGTTCACAGAAAAGCTGTTTTATTTTGATATACCGGCAGGCTATATGAAAGGTCCATGGTATATGCTGATGTATTACAGTGCACTTTGTCATATGGCAGCAGCCTTGATCCTTATTGTTATATGGCGGAAAAAACTGGGCTATCAAAAAGTGAAGAGCCTGCTGGAAATCCTGTTGATATCCGGTGCGGGAGTGGTGATCCAGCTTTTATATCATCCGCTTCTTACAACAGGGTTTGGTATGAGTCTGGGAATTCTGGTACTATTTATTACGATCAACAATCCTCATGCAAATA
Source organism: Coprococcus sp. AF102-57 (assembly GCF_027686195.1). Lineage (NCBI taxonomy): Bacteria > Bacillati > Bacillota > Clostridia > Lachnospirales > Lachnospiraceae > Coprococcus > Coprococcus sp. AF102-57. The sequence continues at coordinate 3,235 of NZ_JAQCSY010000024.1, forward strand.
TCGATACACTTACCGGATTATACAATCATCTGTATCTGGTCAGAAAAAGCAATGAGCTGATCAGTGCGGGAAAATCATTTCACATTATTACGGTGTATCTTTATCAATTGAAGCACATTAATAAAATCGCAGGGGTACAGGGAGGTAATTCAATCTTAAAGCTGACAGCAAGAAAACTTGGTGAGATGTGCGGGAAAAAAGCATTTCGTACAACGGGAAAGAGTTTTATGATACTTACCGGTTCACTTGAAGAATATGAATATTATCTTACGCAGCTGAAGAGAATGTTTGATGGAAACAGTAAGCTGAATGTCAACAATAAAATTATTACGATGCCTGTGATCATAAGCGGGATCATGAATGCGCAGAAACTCGGAGACAGTGGGCTTATTCTAGAATATGCTGAATATCTGGAAGCCTTATCTGCGAAAAATGGTCTGACAGAGGTGATACAGGATGATTATCAGACGATGAATGGTTTCCTTTATAATAAACGGGTAGAACAGTATTTGCATAAGGCGATTACAGAGGATCTGTTCGAGATATACTATCAGCCGGTTTATTCTACACGGAAAAAATGCTTTATCACACTGGAAGCGCTAAGTCGCCTTCAACATCCGGAGCTTGGCTGGATCGCACCAGATGTATTTATTCAGATTGCAGAAAAAAATCATATGATCGAACAGATCACAGATCTACAGTTTAGTCGTGTCTGCAGATTTTTAGGAGAAAACCGATACCTGATGAGGCATCTTCTGAATGTAAAAGTGAACCTGTCTTCTCTGGATCTGATGAGAAATGACTGTAGCAGACATTTTATCCGGATTATGGATGCTTATAAGATTCCACATAACTGGATACAGTTTGAGATCACGGAAACGGTTGCGACTGAATACAATGCAGGTCTGAGAAGAGTTGCGGAGGAATTTACGGCCGCTGGCATCGGTTTTTGTCTGGATGATTTTGGTTCCGGATATGCAAATCTGAATACGGTAATGAGGCTTCCGTTTTCTGTAATCAAGGTTGACAGATCTCTGCTTTTTGATATCTGCAGGGATGAGAAACGGGCAATTTTCTATGAAAGCGTTGTAGAAACATTTCATAAAATGAATTATCATATCGTTTCCGAAGGAGTGGAAACACAGGAAGAAATGGAACAGATCAGCAGCTGGGGAGTCGATATGATCCAGGGCTATTATTTTTCCAAGCCGCTTCCTGAAAAAGAGCTTTTGGAATTGCTGAAGAAGCAGGATAATATAGAAAGAGAAAATTAAGAGGCAATTCATCAGGCAGACAAATTAATGTATGAAAATAAAAGAATGTCATAAAGAGGAGGAAAGAAATGTTACTTATTAAAAATGCAAAAGTTTATGCACCGGAGTATGTTGGAAAAAAGGATCTTTTAGTATGTGGGGGAAAAATTGAATGTATGGAAGATAAGATCGAGGATTTTCCAATCGCATGTGAAGTTATTGATGCAGAGGAAAGAATTCTTACACCGGGGTTTATTGATCAGCATGTTCATGTTACCGGAGGCGGTGGGGAAGGAAGCTTTCATACCCGTACACCGGAACTTCAGCTGTCAGAACTGGTAAAAGGCGGAATTACAACGGTTGTAGGACTTCTTGGAACGGACGGACTTACAAGGAGTGTTGAAAATCTTTACGCAAAAGTACAGGCTTTATGCGAAGAAGGGGTAAGTGCGTATATGCTTACCGGTGCATATGGATATCCAAGTCCGACTATTACCGGAGAGGTAGATCGGGATATTATGTTTGTTGAAAAAGTACTTGGCGTGAAACTTGCCATTTCAGATCACCGGGCACCGAATGTGACGGAAAGTGAACTGATCCAACTTGCGAGCAAGACCAGAACGGCAGGTATGTTAAGCGGAAAACCTGGAATCGTGGTGCTGCATATGGGAGATGCAGATGCTGGATTGTCGCCGGTGTTTGAAGCTTTGGAAAAGAGTATGATTCCAATCAAGATTTTCCGTCCGACTCATGTGAACCGCAGAAAAGGTCTTCTGGAAGAGGGCTATCAGTTGCTTGAAAAGGGTGGATACATCGATCTCACCTGTGGCATCAGTGAGGACTTTTGTCCGGGCGGATGCATTTTAGAAGCAAAAGAAAAGGGAATCCCGACAGAGCATATTACCATCAGCTCCGACGGACACGGAAGCTGGTCAAAATACAGAGAAGACGGAAGTCTGTTGGAAATCGGTGTTTCCTCAGTAGATGCGCTGCGGGAAGAACTTCTGTATATGGTACATGAGCTTGATATGAAGCTGGAAGATGCACTTCCATATATGACATCACATGTAGCGGAGGCACTGGGATTGCAGGGTAAGAAAGGGACAATACAAAAAGGAGCCGATGCAGATCTGCTTTTGTGGGACAATGACCTGAAGCTTGACAGTTATATTGCAGGTGGAAAAATCTTTATGCAAAAAGAAAAAATCATTTGCAAGGGAACCTATGAAAAATAGGAATTGAATAAAGTACAACGTTAGCCTGTTAAAATATTCCCTTGCGGAAATGCCGGAAAAGCCTTAAAATAAAGGAATCATGTGTATACAGAAAGGAATATGCTTTATGGAAAAAGGGACTATTTTTAAATTTCATAACGATCTGGATACAGACCAGATCATCGCATCCCAGTATCTGTTGCTGCCGAATCTTGAGGAGATGAAGAGCCACGCATTTGAATCTCTGGATCCGGATTTTGCACAGAAGGTAAAACCGGGAGATTTCGTGGTCGGAGGAGAGAACTTTGGATGTGGATCTTCCAGAGAGCAGGCTCCGGGTGTGTTAAAAGCGTTAGGTGTAAAAGCTGTTATCGCAAAATCATTTGCAAGAATTTTTTATAGAAATGCTATCAATATCGGACTTCCTGCTATTGTCTGTAAAGACCTTCCGGATGAAGTAAAGACCGGAGAGCAGATGGAGCTTCATATGTTGGAAGGAACCGCTGAGGCAAATGGAAAGGTTTATTCCTGCACAAAACTGCCGGAATATATGCAGAATATTTTGAATCAGGGCGGACTTATTGCGTCTCTGAACCGTGAGGAGGAATAGACGATGGGAATGACAATTGCTGAAAAGATCATTGCAGCGGCAGCCGGTGTGGAAAGCGTAAAGCCGGGTGACATCCATACAGTAGAACTGGATCGTCTGATGAGTAATGACGGAACTACACATCTTACCGTTGATATGTATAATAATAAATTAAAAAATCCACATATTGCAGATACAGACAAGCTGGTATTTATCGTAGATCATAACGTACCGTCTGACTGTCCAAAGACAGCCGCATCCCAGAAGAAGATGCGTGATTTTGCAAAGGCAAACCACATTGATTTCTGGGAAGGGAAAGGTGTATGCCATCAGATTATGATGGAAAATTATGTTCGTCCGGGAGAACTGATCTTTGGTGCAGACAGCCATACCTGTTCTTACGGTGCACTTGGTGCATTCGGAACCGGTGTTGGATGTACAGACTTCCTTTACGGTATGGTAACAGGAACTTCCTGGGTAATGGTACCGGAGACTGTGAAATTCAACCTGGTTGGAAAGCTGCCGGAAGGTGTATATGCGAGAGATCTGATCCTCACCATCATCGGTGAAGTCGGAGCCAACGGATGTAACTATCAGGTGATGGAATTTACCGGAGAGGGCGCGAAGACTCTGACAATCAGTGACCGTATCGCACTTTGCAATATGGCAGTAGAAGCCGGAGCTAAGACCGGTATTTTTGAAGTTGATGATGTGGCAATGGAATATTTAAAAGAGCATGGACGCGAGCCAAAGGCTGTATATCACAGCGATCCGGATGCGCATTATGTAAGAGAATATACATTTGACTTATCCAAGGTAGAGCCGGTTGTTGCAAAACCGGATTTTGTAGACAATCTTGCGCCGGCAAAAGACGTGCGTGGTATCAAGATTGATGAGGCATTCCTTGGATCCTGCAACAACGGACGTATCGAAGATCTCCGTGTAGGAGCACAGGTTATCAAAGGAAAGAAAGTATCTGAAAAAGTAAGATTCCTTGTTGTTCCGGCAAGTCAGACTATTTACAGACAGGCTCTGGAAGAAGGACTGATCGACATCTTCATGGATGCAGGTGCAATCGTGATGAACCCGAACTGTAGTGTATGCTGGGGAAGCTGCCAGGGCGTAATCGGTGAAAATGAAGTCCTGATCAGTACAGGAACCCGCAACTTTAAGGGACGTGCAGGACATCCGAGTTCCAAGGTATATCTTGGATCGGCTGCAACCGTTACAGCATCTGCCATTGCCGGAGAAATTGCACTGGCAAGTGATGTGTAAGAGACGAAATTACGTTTGACGAGGTGACATAAGATGGATAAATTTACAGGACGTGTATGGGTTCTTGGAGATGACATTGATACCGATATCATCATTCCAACTGAATACCTTGCACTCAAGACAATCGATGATATGAAGCAGTATGGCTTTTCTCCTCTTCGTCCGGAACTTGCCGGACAGATCCAGAAGGGGGATATCATTGTAGCAGGAAAGAACTTTGGTTGCGGTTCGTCAAGAGAACAGGCACCGGAGATCATCAAGGCAATGGGTGTGCAGTGTGTGATCGCCAAATCATTTGCAAGGATCTTTTTCCGTAATTCGATCAACAACGGACTTCTTCTGATTGAACAGCCGGATCTTTATGATGATATGAAAGAGGGCGACGAGATCACGGTAGTGATGAATGAGCATGTGGATTATAATGGCAAGGAATATCCGATTGCTTCTCTGCCGGAGAATCTGATGAGCATTATTCAGGCTGGCGGTCTGGTAAAAGCCATGCGCAAGCTGAATGGACTGGATTAACCGGAAAGGAGAAGAAAATGGGCGAGACGATTATTGAAAAAATTATCAGACACAATACAGGAAAAGCCGTAAAGCCGGGAGACATTGTGACAGTTAACGTTGACCGCGTGATGATCCATGATATTTTCATCCCCTTTGTGGCAGAAAAATTTGAAGAAATGGGATTTACGAAACTGCATGATCCGGACAAGGTTGTTCTGATCTATGATCATCTGGTTCCGGCAAGTCAGCAGGATGATACCAGACATTTTCGTACCGGAGATGCATTTGCAGATAAATACGGACTTACACATGTACACAGAAGTGACGGAATCTGCCATCAGCTGATGACAGAGGCTGGCTATGTTAAACCGGGTGATATCGCATTCGGAACCGACAGCCATACCACAACTTATGGTTGTGTTGGAGCATTTTCATCTGGTATCGGTTATACCGAGATGGCAAGTATCCTTGGAACCGGAACGATGTGGATCAAGGTGCCGGAGACGATCAAAGTTGTAATCGATGGTGAACTTCCGGAAAATGTCATGTCAAAGGATATCATCTTACGACTGATCGGTGATTTGAGAGCAGACGGTGCTACTTACAGAGCACTTGAATTTGCCGGAAGCACCATTGAAAATATGACAGTTGCAAGCCGTATGACAATGGCAAACATGGCAATCGAAGCAGGTGCAAAATGCGCACTTTTCACACCGGATGAGAAAACTGCCGAGTATTGCAATATTGAATTAAATGATTATCAGAAGAGTCTGGTTGGTGATCCGGATGCAACTTATATGAGAACGATCACTTATAAAGCAGAGGACTTTGTACCGGTTATGGCCCTTCCGTCACAGGTTGACAAGATCAGAAATGTATCCGAGGTAGAAGGAACCGAGATCGATCAGGTATTTATCGGCTCTTGCACAAACGGACGTCTGGAGGATCTTCAGGCAGCAGCAGAAGTGTTAAAGGGCAAAAAAGTTGCGGATTTTGTAAAACTGATCGTGACTCCGGCGAGCCGTAAGATCTACAAACAGGCAGCAGATATGGGAATCCTTACGACTTTATCTGAGGCAGGTGCGATCATTACCCATCCTGGTTGCGGACTTTGCTGTGGACGTACCGGAGGAATTCTGTCAGACGGAGAACGTGTGGTTGCAACCAACAACCGTAACTTCCTTGGACGTATGGGAACTTCTAAGGTCGAGATTTATCTGGCATCTCCGAAAACAGCGGCAAGCTGCGCGGTGGCAGGAAAGATTGTAAGTCCAAAGTAGAGGAGTTCACTATGAAAAAAATTGGATTTATCGGTGTTGGCATCATGGGAAAATCCATGGTGCGCAACCTTATGAAAACAGGATATGAACTGCATATTTACGCAAGAACAAAAGCGAAAGTCGATGATGTGATCAGCGAAGGTGCAATTTTCCATGAATCTATCAAAGAATGTGTACCCGGATGTGATGCAGTGATCACCATTGTTGGTTTTCCGAGAGATGTGGAAGAGGTTTACTTCGATGAAGGCGGTATTCTGGAAAATGCAGATCCGGGAACCTATCTGATCGATATGACAACTACAAGCCCGATGCTTGCAGAAAAGATTTCAAAAGAGGGCACAGAAAAAGGATTCCATGTGCTGGATGCGCCTGTAACAGGTGGGGATACCGGAGCAAAAAACGCTACATTATCCATCCTTGTCGGCGGCGAGAAAGAAGATTATGAAGCTTGTATGGAGCTTTTCAAAGCAATGGGAACAAACATCAATTATCAGGGAAAAGCCGGATGTGGACAGCATGCAAAGCTTGCTAATCAGATTATGATCGCCGGGGCCTTAAGTGGTGTATGTGAGGCCTTTTCCTATGCGCAGGCCAAAGGACTGGATCTGAATGTCCTTTTTGATTCGGTCTCTACCGGGGCAGCAGGAAGCAAACAGTTGGATGCTTTCGGACCGAAGATCATTGCCGGAGATTATGCACCGGGATTCTTTATGAAGCATTTCATCAAGGATATGAAGCTTGCGTTGACTGAGGCAAATATGAGCGGACTGAGTCTTGAGGTGCTGAGTCTGGTACTGTCAAATTATGAAGAGTTGGCACAGGAAGAGCTTGGAGATCTTGGGACACAGGCGCTGATCAAGTATTATGATGTGCAGGATGTAGAAGAATAATCGTATGTGATTCAGGGAGCTGTTTTGCAGCTCCCTGATATTTTGTGTTTCATAAACAGTAACGAGAAAACCCGCTGATCTTTCGACCAGCGGGTTTTCTTGTGCTTTTATTTAATTTCTAAAGGAATGAGAGTAAAGTGCGGCAATCGGGGTAACCCGATTGCGCTTACTTTATGAGGGGGGAGATAGTTGTTTATCAACTATCTGACTCTTAGTATACAGATAAATTGTGTTCAAAATATGTCTATATCATAAAAGAAAAAGAAAATTTCTTAAGGAAAAATGAACTATCGATTAAGGAATATTGATTAGAGTACAATAAAAAAATCATTGCGAAAGTACTTTCAAATGTAATCAGATTCTTTTTACATCGTTGCAACTGCGGTAGTTTAATGGTATACTGGACATATTGCAAAAGTAGAAAATGGCAGCAGAAGCTGTCGGCAATGTTTACAAGGCTCATTGGGGTTATGTGAAATATATAAGAGAGTAATACGGAGGAACAGAACAGATGGATTTGGTAACAGTAAGAGAATTATACAGAAACAGAGAGGAATATCTGGATAAAGAAGTGACCATCGGGGGATGGGTGCGTAGTATCCGTGATTCTAAGACATTTGGATTTATCGTTGTAAATGATGGATCTTTCTTTGAAAACCTTCAGGTAGTATATCATGATAATATGGAGAACTTTGGCGAGATTTCCAAGCTGAATGTTGGTGCGGCAATCATTGTAAAAGGAACACTTGTCGCAACACCACAGGCAAAGCAGCCATTTGAGATCCAGGCAACAGAAGTTGTTGTAGAAGGTACCTCTGCACCGGATTATCCGCTTCAGAAAAAACGTCACAGCTTTGAATATTTAAGAAGTATTGCACATCTTCGTCCAAGAACCAATACTTTCCAGGCAGTGTTCAGAGTACGCTCACTGACTGCTTACGCAATCCACAAATTCTTCCAGGAAAGAGGATTCGTATATGTACATACACCGCTGATCACAGGAAGTGACTGCGAGGGTGCAGGAGAAATGTTCCAGGTAACAACACTGGATATGAACAATGTGCCGAAAAATGCAGACGGAACTGTTGATTATTCCAAAGATTTCTTTGGAAAAGAGACAAACCTTACCGTAAGCGGACAGCTGAACGGTGAAACTTATGCACAGGCATTCCGCAACATTTACACATTCGGACCGACATTCCGTGCGGAGAATTCCAACACCACACGTCATGCCGCCGAGTTCTGGATGATCGAGCCGGAAATCGCATTTGCAGATCTGGAAGATGACATGATCCTTGCAGAAAACATGCTGAAATATGTTATCCGCTACGTGATGGAAAACGCTCCGGAAGAGATGAATTTCTTCAATTCTTTCGTAGACAAAGGACTGATCGACCGTCTGAACAACGTTGTAAATTCTGATTTCGCAAGAGTTACTTACACAGAAGCAATCGAAATCCTTGAAAAGCACAATGACAAATTTGAATACAAAGTATCATGGGGAGCAGATCTGCAGACAGAGCATGAACGTTATCTGACAGAAGAGATCTACAAACGTCCGGTATTCGTTACCGATTATCCGAAGGAGATCAAAGCTTTTTACATGAAGATGAATGATGATAACAAGACCGTAGCAGCAGTTGACTGTCTGGTTCCTGGAATCGGTGAGATCATCGGAGGAAGCCAGAGAGAGGACGACTACGATAAGCTTGTTGCAAGAATGAAAGAGCTTGGACTTAAGGAAGAAGATTACGGATTCTATCTGGATCTGAGAAAGTACGGATCTACAAGACATGCAGGATTCGGACTTGGATTTGAGAGATGCATCATGTATCTTACAGGAATGTCCAACATTCGTGACGTAATTCCGTTCCCAAGAACTGTGAATAACTGCGAACTGTAAAAAAGAAGAATGAAGAAAAAGGGGACCGGGAACTGCATCAAAAGGGTGTGTTTTCCGGTCTGTTGTTTTATAGCGCAAATCTTTCTATATACGGAAAGGAAAAGTGAAATATGAATATTTTAGTTGTAGATGATGAAAAAGAAATTGCGGATGTCGTAGAATTATATCTGCAAAATGAATACCATGTTTTGAAATTTTACACAGGGCAGGAAGCATTGGAATGTATTGAGAAGACAAATGTGGATCTGGCGATCCTGGATGTGATGCTGCCGGATATTGACGGTTTCACGATTCTGAGAAAAATCCGTGAGAAATACACATTTCCGGTGATTATGTTGACCGCGAAGACGGAGTACCGGGACAAGATCACCGGGCTTACGATGGGGGCTGACGACTATATTCCGAAACCATTCAACCCGCTGGAGCTGGTAGCGAGAGTGAAAGCACAGATGCGCAGATACACGCAGTACAACGATGGTAAGAAAAGTGATTCTGAGAATATCATTGATTTTGCAGGACTCTTGTTAAATAAAGAATCCCATGAATGCATCTATAATGAGCAGTCTCTTCCGCTGACACCGACGGAATTTGAGATTCTGTGGATTCTTTGTGAGAATCGCGGAAAGGTGATCAGCTCACAAAGATTATTTGAAGAGGTCTGGCATGAAGAGTATCTGAAGAACAGCAACAATACGGTGATGGTACATATCCGGCATCTGCGTGAGAAATTGAGTAAACCGACTGGAAAATCAGATCTTATCAAGACTGTCTGGGGAGTGGGATACAAAATTGAAGAATAATTACAGAAAATTAAAACTGAGCATATTGCTTCAGACGGTTTTTATTACGGCCCTGACGGTGCTGGTTGGCAGATTTATTCTGGAGTATTTTATCGATGGTATTTATAATGACAGCTTTGCCAATGGCTTTTTGCGAATATTGGAAGCTTTTCATGTGAGTGAAGAGACCGCAACATCTTTGTATTGGCAGTGGATCGGCAATAATAAAGTGTTCTTTATGATCCTCGGTTTTTTACTTTTATTTTCGTTGTTTTTTTATGTGGCACTTTCAAAAATGACGCGTTATCTGGAACAGGTAGAAGATGGGATTGAAAATATTATTTCAGCGTCTGACCAGCCAATCCGGTTGATTACGGAGTTAAAACCAATCGAGGATCGTCTCAATGAGATTAAAGAGACATTAAGGAGCCAGGAGGAAGAGGCAGAAAAGCTTGAGCAGAGGAAAAATGATGTCCTGCTTTTTCTGGCACATGATTTAAAAACACCGCTTACTTCTGTGGTGGCGTATCTGAGTATGCTGGATTCTCATCCGGAGATGCCGGCAGAGGAGCGCGCCAAATATACGCAGATATCTCTGGAGAAGGCGAATCGACTGGGGGATCTTTTGAAAGAGTTTTTTGAAAGTATAAAGTTGAATCTGCAGGATATTGAACTGGATAAGGTAGATATTGATCTGACCATGATGCTGGAACAGATTGCAGACGAACTCTATGGGGTACTTCAGGAGAAGATGCTTACCTGCAAGGTGGAAGCAGAGGAAGAAATCCTGATCGAGGGAGATCCGGATAAGCTTGCCAGGGTTTTTGATAATATTCTGCGAAATGCCATAGCATACTGCCGGGAGAAAAGTGTGCTTCTGATCCAGGCTGCCAAGGAGGAGAACCAGGTAAGAATCTGTTTTGAAAATGAAGGAGATACGATACCTGAAGAGAGCCAGAAGAGGATCTTTGATAAATTTTATCGCGCGGATGCGGCGAGATCCAGCAGTACCGGAGGAGCGGGACTGGGGCTTGCCATTGCAAAAGAGATTGTAGAGCTGCACAAGGGACAGATCATTGCCGAGAGCAGTGGGGGAAAGACACGTTTTATCGTGACACTTCCCCTTAAAGGAGGAGTAGAAAGTAATGAAATTCATACACACAGCGGACATTCATCTGGGGGCAGAGCCGGACGCAGGAAGTTCTTACACCGCAAAGCGACCGGAAGAACTGTGGAATAGCTTTGAGCGTCTTTTAAATATCTGTGAAGAAGAACAGACAGATCTTCTTCTGATCGCAGGGGATCTGTTTCACAGACAGCCGCTTTTAAGAGAGCTGAAGGAACTGGATTATTTATTTTCCAGACTGACACATACACAGGTCGTGCTGATGGCGGGCAACCATGATTACCTGAAAAGTACGTCCTATTACCGGAATTATAAATGGCAGGGACCGGTGCACATGTTTTTGTCTCAGAAACCTGCCTGTATGGAATTTAAAGAGCTTGGAGTCCGCATATACGGACTCAGCTATGAGGAACGGGAAATCACAGAACCGCTTTATGAGAAAATCCTTCCGGAAAAAAGAGGAATAGCCTCCATCCTTCTGGCCCATGGCGGCGATGAAAAGCATATCCCGTTCCGAAAGAACGAATTACTGAAGCTGGGATATGATTATATTGCTCTTGGGCACATTCATCTTCCGGCAGAGCTTGCAAAGGATCGGATGTATTACGCAGGATCCCTGGAGCCTACAGATAAAAATGACACCGGGAAGCATGGTTATATCAAAGGGGAGATTAAAAATGGAAGAACCCGGACGGAATTTATTCCTTTTGCATCCAGAGAATATGTGCATATGGAAGTAGAAGCAGGAAGAGAGATGACCGGACGGGAAATGAAAGAAAAAATTTCCCTTGCCATACGGGAAAGAGGTATACAGAACATTTATAAAATCATTCTGCGGGGATTTCGGGATCCGGATATGATCTATGATACCGACCGGATGGATTCCTATGGAAATATTGTCGAAATCCTGGATGAAACAAAGCCGGCATATGATTATGAAAAGTTGAAAAAACAAAATGCAGGAAATCTTCTGGGCTGGTACATAGAAAGCTTTGCAGAAGCAAAGGATGACAGTGTGGAGTCAATCGCATTGGCTGAAGGAGTACAGGCCATGCTGGAGGCAAAGGGGAGCAAATTATGAAGATAACAGAACTGATCCTGAAGAATTTCGGTAAGTTCACGAATAAGCAGATCCTGCTTACGGATGGGATCAATATTATTTACGGAGAAAACGAATCGGGAAAAACAACGCTGCATACCTTTCTGAAGGGAATGCTTTTTGGAATGGAAAGAAAGCGCGGGCGTGCCGCCGCAACAGATACATTCCGTACCTATGAGCCTTGGGAGAATCCAAACTTTTATGCGGGAATCCTGCGGTTTACCTGTGGCGGTCGAAAATTCCTGCTGGAACGAAATTTCGATCGGTATGCGAAAGGCGGCTCTCTGATCTGTGAAGATGATGGAGAAGAATTGTCACTTGAGCATGGGGATCTGGAAGTTCTGTTAGGTGGTATGACAGAAAGTGATTATGAAAATACAGTTTCGATAGGACAGCTCCGGGTACAGACCGGAGAAATACTGGCGGCGGAGCTGAAGAATTATGCGGCAAATTATTATGCAACCGGGAACAGCGAGATTGACCTCGAAGGGGCGCTTGCCCTTTTAAAAGAGCGGAAGAAAGAGCTGGAAAAAGAAGAACGTGAAAAGAGGCAGCTGATCAGCGAAAAGAAAGAGCGGGCAGAGATGGAGGCATCCTATGTCTGGCGGGATCTGCATCAGTTAGAAAATGAAGCGGAACAGCTGAAAAGAAGCTGTGAAGAGAAACGCAGAGAATGGGAAAGCTGGGTAAATGAAGATAAAAAGCGGAAGAAACGGGAAGAGGCAGCAGGATATTTTGCCGGGTGGAGGATTCATCCACTGGAGGCAGTGAGTATGCTGGGGGCATTTTTTGTGACTTTTCTGCTTTTTCATAAGCCGTGGAATTTTCTTGTGGCAATCGTGGTGGCACTGGCTGAAGGGCTGTATGTCTGGAATTGTCTGAAAGATGGAAAGAAGAAAAAGAAAGCCAGATTACAGGAGATAAAAGAACAGGGCATTTCTCTCAAGGCAGATTATGAGAGGCAGAAAGGAAAGCTTGCAAAAGTACAGGAAACCTATCATGAAAAAGAAGTGTTGTATGAAAATCTGCAGGAACGAGTCGGCGAGTTCGATGAGATGAACAGTGAAGAGATAGAGCGATTAAAAAACAAGCAGGGTGTTGAACTTGCTATGGAACAGTTGACCAGACTTGCCGCACAGATGCAGAGCCGGACAAGCGATCTTATGAATACAGAAGTATCTGCAGTCATGGATGCCATCACAGATGGAAAATATAACAGACTCTGGGTAGACGAAAATCTGCATGTGCAGCTTATGAGTAATGGGAAAAAGATATCCATGGATCAGGTGAGCCGGGGAACCCTGGAGCAGATCTATTTTGCAATCCGGATGGCGGCTACAAAAATTCTCCACGAGGAAGAATGTCCGATAATCCTGGATGATGCATTTGGCTATTATGATGACAGGAGACTTATCCAGACACTTCGCTGGCTGAAAGACAGTAAGCGGCAGGTGATCATATTCAGCTGCCAGAAGAGAGAGATGGAAATGCTGGAAAAGATGGGGTGTGGATATCATAAGATAATGTTGTAAAGAAAGAGGAGGAAGATTTTATGATTCGGCTTCAGGATATTGCAGAAATGGCAGGTGTCAGCCGTACTACGGTATCTAATGTTATAAATGGCAATACCAAAAGAGTTTCCCAGAAAACGATTGATAAAATCACGACTATTCTTAAAGAACAGAACTATGTTCCGCATATGGGTTCCGTGATGCTTTCCGGCCATGGTTCCAGAATTATAGGTGTAGTACTCGGATTTTCTTATGCCCATGGTATGCAGTCACTTCAGGATCCATTTGTGGGAGAACTGATCGGAACGATTCAGATGGAAACGGAAGAAAATGGATATTATGTTATGCTTATTGGCGGTGAAAGTATTCAGAATGTAGTGGATATTGCCTCAAAATGGAATGTAGAGGGATTGCTTATCCTTGGCTACAATGAAGAACAGTATCGCAGGCTTTCGCGCAGATTAAACAAGAAAATGATTCTGATCGATGCTTATCCGGAAGGTGCTTATACCTTCCAGAATGTCGGTATAGATGATTATTCGGGAGGGTATCAGATTGGAGAATACCTGTATTCCTGTGGATATAAGAAAGCATTGTTTGTTGCGGAAACGGAGAGAGACAGTGATTACTATCGGTGGATGGGATTCAAACAGGTGATGGAAAAATCGGGGGGATTCTGCAGTCGCTCCCGATATATAATTATTCCGAGTGAAAAAAGATTGCGTCTCAGAAAATACAGAGAGCTTCTCCCACGTTTTTTAGAAGCAAAAGCACTTGCGTTTTCCTCAGATTATAATGCGATGGAAGCGATAAATTTCTTTTTTGATGAAGGCATCATGGTTCCAGATCAGATTTCTGTTACAGGATATGATGACAGTGTCTACGCAAGTATGGTTCGACCGAAACTGACAACGGTTCATCAGGATGTTCCGCAAAAGGCGCATGTGGCGCTGAAACGTCTGCTGAAATTAATTCAGGGAGAGACACTGGACGAATTAAATATAAAAAATCCAGTCTATCTGGTAAAGAGGGATTCTGTCAGGGAATGACAGGATCCTTTTTTCAACTTTGCATGTATACAGGTAAGCCGGTGGAATGGTCTGGTTGTTTTTGTGCAGACTGTATAAAAACAGGAAATAAACTTTGTTGTCTTTTATAGTTTCGCGAGAAACCTCTTGATTTTGCTAAGATGTATGGGGTATCATGAATAGTGTTATTACAGGAGCGGTTAAATAATACTAAACAATTATAAACGAGGAGATTTGGCATGGAGAAAAAATGGTGGAAAGAAAGTGTAGTATATCAGATATATCCAAAGAGTTTTAAAGACAGTAACGGTGATGGTGTGGGAGATATCAGAGGAATCATACAGAAACTGGATTACCTCAAAGAACTTGGGGTAAATGTATTGTGGATTTCTCCGATGCTGGAATCACCTCAGGACGATAATGGTTACGATATTTCTGATTACCGCAGAATTTATGAAGAATATGGAACGATGGAGGATTACGAGGAATTGTTGTGTGAAGCACACAAAAGATCCATCAGGATTCTGATGGATCTCGTAGTCAACCATACTTCAGATGAACATAACTGGTTTATTGAAAGCAGAAAATCAAAAGATAATCCATATCGTGATTATTATATCTGGAAAGATCCGGTAAACGGAAAAGAACCTAATAACTGGGGCGGAGTATTTGGCGGTTCTGCATGGGAATATGATCCGCAAACTCAGATGTATTATCTGCATCTGTTTTCAAAAAAACAGCCGGATCTCAATTGGGAAAATGAAAAAGTACGCCAGGAAGTTTATGACATGATGAAATTCTGGTGTGAAAAAGGAATCGATGGCTTCCGAATGGATGTTATCAGTATGATTTCCAAAGATCAGAGATTTCCGGACGGAGAAATGAATAACGGTCTTTATGGGGACTTTGGACCATATTGTGTACATGGTCCAAGGATTCACGAATTCCTTCAGGAAATGAATCAAAAAGTTCTTTCAAAATATGATATCATGACAGTCGGTGAGACCGCAGGAGTCACAATAGAAGAAGCACAGAAATATGCGGGTGATGACCGAAATGAATTGAACATGGTATTCCAATTCGAGCATGTGGAGAGTGGATGCGGAGATTATGGAAAGTGGACGACTGCAAAATATGACTTCAAAGAGTTCAAAAATATTATGATCAAATGGCAGGAAGAACTTCAGGGTAAGGCGTGGAACAGTTTGTTTTTAGGTAATCATGATCAACCGAGGAGTGTCAGCCGTTTTGGAAATGACAATCCGGTATACAGAGAAACCTCCGCAAAAATGCTGGCGACCTGTATTCATATGATGCAGGGAACGCCATATGTATATCAGGGTGAAGAGCTTGGTATGACAAACATTTACTTTGACAAACTGGAAGATTACCGTGATATTGAAAGTATTAATTACTTTGAAGAGTTTACGGAATCAGGTCTTATGACTCCGGAACACATGATGAAATGTCTGATGCTGAGAAGCCGTGACAATGCGAGAACTCCGATGCAGTGGGACGACAGTAAACAGGCTGGATTCACAGAGGGCGAGCCGTGGATCAAAGTGAATCCGAACTACAAGAAGATCAATGCAGCACAGCAGCTTGAAGATCCGGATTCTGTTTTCCACTACTATCAGAAACTGATCCGATTGCGTAAAGAAAAAGACATTATTGTTTATGGTGAATTTGAACCTCTTTACCGTGAGGATGAACAGATTTTTGCGTACACAAGAAAACAGGATCAGGAAAAGCTTCTGACTGTCTGCAACTTCAGTGACAAGAATGCAGAAGTAGAAGTGCCGGAAGAATTTAAAGGCGCAGAGTGTCTGATCACAAACCTTGGAAGAAAAGAATTTGAAGGAAAAATTGTTCTGAATCCATATGAAGCATTTGTACTATATTATAAACACTAGGTGATAAAGAAATGATAAGAAAATATAGATATGGAACTCCGTTTGATACGGAGGCATTGACTGAAAAGATTGAAACAACTAAGGGCGTTCTCCCGTATGGAGAGGTCAGTCAGGAGGAAGGATTTGTTTTTACTTATATCATGGATGAAGATGACATTGTCTATGGTCTGGGTGAAGCCAATCGTGGAATCAACAAGAGAGGGTACTGTTATATCAGTAATTGTACAGATGATCCGGTACACACAGAGGACAAGCGTTCTCTGTACGGAGCGCACAACTTCATTATTGTGAGCGGAAAGAGGACGTTCGGATTGTTTTTTGATTATCCGTCAAAACTGACCTTTGATATTGGATATGACAGAGAGGATACCCTCAGGGTATCTTGCGAAAATCCTGATCTGGATATTTATGTGATCGAAGGAGAGAATGCTTACGATATCGTAAAACAGTTCCGCCATGTGATCGGGCGCAGCTATATCCCGCCGAAGTTTGCCTTTGGTTTCGGACAGAGCCGCTGGGGTTATACGACGAAAGAAGATTTCCGTACTGTCGCAAAAGGATATCGGGAGAATCATATTCCGATCGACATGATTTACATGGATATTGACTATATGCAGTCATTCAAAGATTTCACAGTGAGTGAAGAAAATTTCCCGGATTTTCCGGAATTCGTACAGGAAATGAATGACCAGGATATTCGCCTGATTCCGATCATTGATGCCGGTGTCAAGGTTGAGCCGGGATATGAGATTTACGAGGAAGGTGTCAAAAACAACTATTTCTGCAAGAGAGAAGACGGAAGTGATTTCGTTGCAGCTGTATGGCCGGGAGATACCCATTTTCCGGATATGCTGAATCCGGAAGCCAGAAAATGGTTCGGGGACAAATATCGTTTTCTGATCGAACAGGGAATAGAAGGTTTCTGGAATGATATGAACGAGCCTGCGATCTTTTATTCTTCCGAAGGCCTTGCAGAGGCAAGAGAACTTGCCGGAGAGTTTGCAAAGGATACCGAAGGCAAGACCCATCCCTGGGAAATGCAGGACAAGATGCTCAGTATTGCGAATAATCCGGAAGACTATAAAAGATTTTATCACAATGTGGAAGGCAAAAAGATCCGTCATGACAAAGTACATAATCTTTTTGGCTATAATATGACAAGAGCGGCCGGAGAAGCGTTTGAACGCATTGACCCGGAAAAACGTTTTCTGATGTTTTCCAGATCTTCTTACATCGGAATGCATCGTTATGGAGGAATCTGGACCGGAGATAATAAATCCTGGTGGTCACATATCCTTCTTAACCTGAAGATGCTGCCGTCTCTGAACATGTGTGGTTTCCTGTATACAGGTGCTGACCTTGGAGGTTTTGGTGCTGATACAACAAGAGAATTGCTGCTTCGTTTTCTTGCACTTGGTGTATTTACACCACTGATGCGTAATCATTCGGCGACGGGAACAAGAGAGCAGGAGTGTTATCAATTCGAAAATATCGAGGATTTCCGTGCTGTCATTAACACCAGATATCGTCTTGTGCCGTATCTGTACAGCGAGTACATGAAAGCTGCGCTGAGTGATGACATGTATTTTAAGCCGTTAGGGTTTGTTTATCCGGATGACAAGAGAGCAATCCGAGTAGAGGATCAGCTGATGCTCGGAAACGAGATCATGATTGCTCCGGTTTACGAGCAGAACGCAAGAGGCCGTTATGTTTATCTGCCGGAAGAAATGAAATTTGTCAAGTTCCTGCCGGATGGAAGCATTTCGGAAGAGATTCTCGCGAAAGGTATCCATTATGTAGATGTGGCATCAAATGAAGTACCGCTCTTTATTCGAAATGGTAAATGTATCCCGGTTGCAGAAGCGGCAGAGTGTGTGAAGAATATTGATACCGAACATCTGCAGCTTATCGGATACGAAAACAGTAGTTATACCATGTATGAGGATGATGGGATCCGCAAAGATTACGATAAAAAAGAGAATTACCGAGTATTCACAAATTAACGTTTAAGAGTAAAAAAATACTGCTTAGATATCAGAAAATGATATTCAAGCAGTATTTTTTGTCATATAGCGGAAAAATTTCGCTCGTATAAATTAATCGATCGCTTCCCCTTTTTTATATTTCTCAACTACATTCTGGATACGTTCGCTTGGATCAAGGATGCTGCTGATAGAAGCATCATGGTTCAGTGTATCGATCACCAGTGCGATGTACTTGCTCATGTCGCAGTTGATGTAGTAAGGACGGCTGAGCAGTTCCGGTGTCTGATAGATCAGGTTTGTTGTGAGGATTCCGTTGATCAGTCCTTCTTCGTAAGCCTGGTCGAATTTTTCCATACCGTTTGTGAAAAGTCCGAAGGTTGCAGCAGCGTAGATACGTTTTGCTTTACGCATCTTGAGCTGGCGTGCTACATCGAGGATACTGTCACCTGACGAAATCATATCATCGAGGATGATTACGTCTTTTCCTTCTACGGAAGAGCCAAGGAATTCGTGTGCTACGATCGGGTTACGTCCGTCTACGATGGTTGTGTAGTCACGGCGTTTGTAGAACATACCCATGTCGAGTCCGAGTACGTTGGCAAAGTAGATTGCACGTCCGGTTGCACCTTCATCCGGGCTAATCGCCATCATATGGTCAGCATCGATCTGAAGATCCGGTACATGCTTTAAAAGTCCTTTTACGAACTGGTAAGTCGGACGGATCGTCTCAAATCCGTTCAGCGGGATCGCATTCTGGACACGTGGGTCGTGTGCATCGAAAGTGATGATATTGTCAACACCCATGCGGACAAGCTCCTGCAGACCAAGTGCACAGTCCAGTGATTCACGGCCGCTTCTCTTGTGCTGGCGGCTTTCATACAGGAAAGGCATAATGACGTTCAAACGACGTGCTTTTCCTCCTACAGCGGCGATGACACGCTTCAGGTTCTGGAAATGGTCGTCCGGTGACATATGGTTGGTATTGCCGCTGAGCGAATAAGTCAGGCTGTAGTTGCAGACATCGACCATCAGATAAAGGTCTTTTCCACGTACAGACTCATTGATAATACCTTTGGCTTCACCAGATCCAAAACGCGGTACCTTTGCGTTGATCAGATAGTTCGGCTTTTCGTAGCCGTTGAAAACAAGATTGTCTTTCTGGAAACGAGTCTCTTCCTTTCTCCATTTTACGAGATAGTCATTGACTTTATTTCCCATCTCTTCACAGCCGTCTACAGCAATAATGCCGAGAGAGCCAACTGGAATATTATCCAGAATTCGTTCACTTCGATGTAACATCAGTGTTCCTCCCTGTACATAAGTTTCTTTTGAATGCGGATATCATCACCGGCAAGGCGAAGTATCTTATAATGGTTGCTTATCCGGGAAAATGTACGTTCTGTATAGTTCGTCTTGATTTCCTCCAGAGTAAGATTAGTAGAAATGATCGTGGATTTCCTGTTCAGGATCCGATCATTTAAACACACAAAAAGCTGAGAAACGACAAAGTCTGTATTTCGTTCGGTTCCCAGGTCATCAATGATCAGCAGATCACACTGGTGGATCTGCTCATATAAAAGACAGCTCTCATCATTCCGGGTCAGTGCTTTTTCAAGGAGCGCATCGAAAAATTCAGAGGCAGTCAGGTAAAGAACGGAATGCAGAGAATCCATCACTTCTTTTGCAATGCAGTGACTGAGAAATGTCTTCCCAATACCAGTATTCCCAAAAAGGAGCAGATTACCATGTTCGGTATCAAAATTGTGGATGAAATTCATACATTCCTGATAAGCCCGCGTTGCAAGCTCGCGGGAATTCTGACCGGAAAGCCGGTCTCTATAATTGGATGAATAATAATCAAAATTAAAATGTTCAAAATTTTCCTGTTCGAGAAGTCCTTTTAAGTTGGACTGGGTGTAGAACAGATCAATGATCGCTTTTAAAAAGCAATGGCACTTTTTCGTGCCGACATAGCCGGTATCCTGACAGTCCGGACATTCAAAATGCTGTTCCAGATAGTCTTCCGGGAATCCGGCGTCGGAAAGGAGTCGGCGGCGTCTGTCAGAAAGAGACCGGATATCTTCCTTCAAAGAAGCGAGGGCAGTGTCATCGCCTGCGAGCAGCTTTTTCGCCTGATCAAGACTGGCAGAAGAAATAGAGGCATCAATCGATGCAAGCTCCGGAATCTTCTGGCAGGCACGTTCGTAGTGAAGATTCGCGAGGTCGCGGCTCTTCGCTCTTTTTTCTTCATATACGCGCATCAGCGCATTGTATTGTGAATTAGTTAACGGCACAGTGTTCCCCTTTCTTAGTTACTGCGTAATAATTCTTTGGTAAGCTTGTCCATATTGTAAGAACGTTCTTCAAAATTACGGAATTTGGAAGGCTGCTGGGCAGAAGGTGTACGGTTTTGCCCCGAAGGAGTTTTCCTTCGGTCTTTTTCCTGCTCAAAGGCAGAATCAAGACGCTCAATATCTGCCAGTGTACGAACGTTGCCCGTCTTCCAGTTTTCGAGAATCTTGTCAGTATATTCAAAACTTGGCTGGTGGATCGCACTGATGGTGCGGTTGCATGCTTCCAGAATGAGATCCAGTTCGAAATTCCCATCCTCCAGCCATTTGCGGATATAATCCAGTTCGGCAGATGCAGGTCCCCGCCCTTTGATGCCAAATGCATTCAGGATAGAATAGCAGGTTTTGTTGTAAAATGCAGAGGAATTACGTGCCTGATCGACGGTTGTAATATGTTCATCTGCCCATGAAAGTGCTACTTTTTGAATGTAATGCATGCTCTTATGTCCGTTCTCCACACAGTATTCGATCAGATACTCGATCAGGTCTGCGGAAAAACCAAGGGAATCATAAAAGTAGGTAATCGCATCAACATCGGTACGGGATAAGGTTTTGCCAAGATATTGTTCAGCAATAAAAAGAATCTGCTTTAATTCTCTTCTTGCAGCAAGGGAACGTCTTGATGCAGGAAGATTCTGACCGGCAGCTTTGTCTGAAACAGTGGTATTTCCATCAGACTGCGCGACCGGAGATTTTTCATGAACGGAAGCAGACTGTGCGGAAGGTGTATGGAAAGCCGCTTTGACAGGTGTCTGATGAGTTGGTGCTTTTCCGATACAGATTCCGGCGAGTTCATTTGTTTCGTCATATTCGAGAGAAAGAATTCCTTCTTTTTCCCAGTATTTGAGTGCGCGCAGGATATCGCCTTCGGTATTCTCCAGAAGGTCTGCCATCTGCGGGATATCCGGAAGCTGCTCCGGGATATTCTGATAACGGAGAAGAAGAAGATAGACTTTTACATATTCTCCGTTCGCAGATACCATATAATGATCGATAAAGTCATTCTCCACGATCGTTATGTTATTGTGGGAATGATTGCGCAAAATAAGTGCACTCATAATTTCCGCTTCCTTTCTTTTCTGACTTTGTTCATTATAACATCATCCCAGATTGCAAAAAAGAATTTTCTGACGGAAATTTTTGTTATTACAGATAAAATTTCGCAAATATTGGAGAAAATCAGGCTTTTAACAGGTCTTCCCCAATGGTTACAACATCTCCGGCACCCATTGTGATCAGAAGATCGCCAGGCTGACAATGGGTGGTGACGAATTCTTCGATGGCTGCAAAGCTTGGAAGATAAGTTGCGTCACATCCATGTTCTTTGACTGCATCTGCAAGCTGTGCAGAAGAGATGCCTAAAGTATCTGTCTCACGCGCTGCATAGATGTCAGCAAGGATTACATGGTCTGCATGTGCGAGTGCTTCAGCAAATTCTGAGAATAATGCTTTTGTACGGGTATAAGTATGTGGCTGGAAAATACACCACAGCTTTTTATGTGGATAATGTGCAGCACTTTTCAGAGTTGCTGCGATCTCTGTCGGATGGTGTGCGTAATCATCAATGATAGTCACTCCGCCGACTTCACCTTTGTATTCAAAACGGCGGTCTGTTCCGTGGAAGGAAGCAAGACCTGTCTGGATCGTCTCCGCAGGAACACCAAGAATATCGGCAACTGCGATTGCCGCAAGTGCGTTATATACGTTGTGCTCACCGCCAACTGCAAGAGCGAGATGTGCAACATTCTGTCCGTCTTTTACGACATCGAAAGAGGCATTGCCCTGTTCGTTATAAGTAATATTGGCTGCACTGTAATCCAGGGAAGCTTCTTTGCCAAAAGTAATAACACGACAGGAAAGATCGGAGGTGATCTCTTCAATTTTATCAATATCTCCGTTGATGACGAGAGTTCCGTTTTCCGGAAGAAGCTTAGCAAAAAGGTGGAAAGAATTACGGATATCGTCCAGGTCTTTAAAAAAGTCCAGATGATCCGCATCCACATTCAGAATAATACCGATTTTCGGGAAAAAGTGCAGGAAACTGTTGGTATATTCGCATGCTTCCGTGATAAAAAGGTCAGGTCCGCCGACACGGATATTGCCTTCGATCGCTTTCAGGATACCGCCGACAGAGATTGTCGGATCCAAGTCTGCTGCAAGAGCAATATGAGAAAGCATAGAGGTTGTGGTTGTCTTACCGTGTGTACCGGATATAGCAACCGGTGTCTTATAGTTAGTCATAAGCTGACCGAGTAATTCTGCTCTGGATAACATCGGAAGATTCTGACGCTTTGCTTCTGCAAATTCTTCGTTGTCTTCGTGGATCGCTGCGGTATAAACTACAAGGTCGATACCGTCTATAATATTGGAAGCTTTCTGACCGTAAAATACGGTTGCACCATTCTGAGACAGATGATCCGTAAGTGCCGATTCTTTGTTATCGGATCCGGATACTGTGAAGCCTTCTTCAAGAAGGATCTCAGCGAGTCCGCTCATACTGATGCCGCCAATTCCGATGAAGTGGATATGGCAAGGCTGATTAAAATCAATTTTATACATAATGACACTTCCTGTTCTGTGAATTTGTTTCATAGTATTTGACTTACGTGCATAATTATAACATAGATAGGCCAAAAACCAAACCTTTTCTTTTTGTGATATTTCTATAAAAAAGATAGGTAAACAGAAATATTTTTGTAAAATATGTTCACTATATGTATGTAATATGTTATAATGAAAAAACCAGAATTACTGAGAAGGGGTGAAGACATGATAAAAAAGGAAATGATAGCAATGCTATTGGCAGGAGGACAGGGCAGCAGACTTGGCGTCCTGACTGCAAAAGTTGCTAAACCGGCTGTTGCATTTGGCGGCAAATACAGGATCATTGATTTTCCGCTGAGTAACTGTATCAACTCAGGAATCGATACAGTCGGTGTCCTGACCCAGTATCAACCACTCAGGCTTAATACACATATTGGAATTGGTATTCCGTGGGATCTGGACCGGAATATCGGAGGGGTGTCAATTCTTCCGCCGTATGAGAAGAGTACAAGCAGCGAATGGTATACAGGAACGGCGAATGCAATTTATCAGAATCTGGAGTATATGGAGACATTTAATCCGGATTATGTACTGATCTTATCAGGAGATCATATTTACAAGATGGATTACGAGGTCATGTTGGATTTTCACAAGGAGAATCATGCAGATGTGACGATCGCGGCAATGCCGGTTCCGATCGAAGAAGCAAGTCGTTTCGGAATCGTAATTACCGATGAAGACAAGAGAATCACCGAGTTTGAGGAGAAGCCGGCGAATCCGCGGAGCAATCTTGCGTCCATGGGAATTTATATTTTCAGCTGGCCGGTGCTCAAAGAGGCACTGATCAAGATGAAAGATCAGCCGGGATGTGATTTCGGAAAGCATATCATTCCGTACTGTCATGAAAAGAAGCAGAGACTGTTTGCATATGAATATAATGGTTACTGGAAGGATGTCGGTACATTGAGTTCTTACTGGGAAGCTAATATGGAACTGATCGACATTATTCCTGAATTTAATCTTTATGAGGAATTCTGGAAAATTTATACGAATAATTCAATTATACCGCCACAGTATATCTCAAAAGAAGCTGTGATCGACAGAAGCATCATTGGCGACGGAGCTGAGATATACGGCGAGATACATAACTGTGTGATCGGCGCAGGTGTTGTTGTTGGACAAGGCTGCGTGATCCGGGATTCGATTATCATGCAGGATGTTGCGATAGGAAATGACTGTGTGATCGACAAAGCGATCATTGCGGAGAATGTTAAGGTTGGAGATAATGTAACCCTTGGAATCGGTAATGAAGCACCGAACAAGCTCAGGTCTGATATCTACAATTCCGGACTGGTTACGATCGGTGAGAATTCTGTGATTCCGGCAGGAGTACAGATTGGAAAGAATACTGCGATCAGCGGTATTACCGTGAAGGAGGATTATGTACAGGGTGCTCTTGAAAGCGGCGGAGTATTGATAAAGGCGGGTGACAGATCATGAGAGCAGTTGGAATCATTTTAGCAGGCGGTAACAACAACAAGATGCGGGAGCTTACACAGAGGCGTGCAGTGGCAGCGATGCCGATCGCAGGAAGCTACCGGGCAATTGATTTTGCACTCAGCAATATGTCCAATTCGCACATCCAGAAGGTAGCAGTGCTTACTCAGTATAATGCACGTTCACTGAATGAACACCTGAATTCTTCCAAGTGGTGGGATTTCGGACGTAAGCAGGGTGGTCTTTATGTATTTACACCGACGATCACCGCAGACAATGGCTACTGGTATCGTGGAACGGCAGATGCGATCTATCAGAACCTGGATTTCTTGAAGAGGTGCCATGAACCTTATGTGATCATCACATCCGGTGATGCGGTTTACAAGATGGATTATAACAAAGTACTGGAATACCACATTGCCAAGAAAGCAGATATCACTGTGGTATGCCGGGATCTGGATCAGGGCGAGGATGCAACCCGTTTTGGCATCCTGAAGATGAATGAGAATATGCGGATCGAAGATTTTGAGGAAAAACCGATGGTGGCAAATTCCAACACGATTTCCACAGGAATCTATATCATCCGCAGACGTCAGCTGATCGATCTGATCGAGCATTCAGCTGAGGAAGACAGATATGATTTTGTAACGGATATCCTGATCAGATACAAGAATCTGAAAAAGATATACGGTTATAAGATAAAAGACTACTGGAGCAATATTTCCACGGTCGATGCCTATTATAAGACAAACATGGATTTCCTCAAACCGGAAGTCCGGAACTATTTCTTTAAGCAGCTTCCAAGTATTTATTCCAAGGTGACAGACCTGCCTCCGGCAAAATATAATCCGGGTGCGGTCGTTAAGAACAGCCTTGTGGCAAGCGGAAGCATTATCAACGGAACCGTTGAGAATTCGGTTCTGTTTAAAAAAGTGTTTGTTGGAAATAATTGTGTGATCAAAAACTCAATTATTTTAAATGATGTGTATCTTGGGGACAATACTTACATTGAGAACTGTATTGTAGAGAGCAGGGATACGATCCGTGCCAATACACGGCATGTTGGTGAAGATGGCGTGAAAGTAGTAATAGAAAAGAACGAAAGGTACGCATTATAAAAACTGAGGGGGACTTGTAAGAGTCCGGATCAGAAGGCATGCCGGTCAAATAAAGGAAAAGGAGCGGACCGGTATGTGCGTTACTGGAGAAAGGGGCTAGAAAGTTATGCAGATTACAGATGTACGCGTGCGCAAAGTAGCAAAAGAAGGAAAATTAAAGGCAGTAGTATCAATTACAATGGACGAAGAATTTGTTGTTCACGATATTAAAGTCATTGAAGGGGAAAAAGGACTTTTCATTGCAATGCCGAGTAAGAGAGCACTGGATGGGGAATATCGTGATATTGCGCATCCAATCAATTCCGGTACAAGAGACAGAATCCAGAAGATCATTCTGGACAAGTATGCGGAAGTACTGGAAGAGACTGACGACGCGGAAACTGCAGAAATCTAAGTACAGAAAAATACTGAAAACAAAAATCCCGGAGACTGGAAGTAAAACCAGTTCTCCGGGATTTTTATATTTTGAGAAATGATATTTCTACGATGGTCAATCGCGCATAAACTGATCGATCACATAGAGAACTCCGTCATCATCATTTGATTTTGTGATAAAATCTGCTTTTTCACGGACCAGTGGCTGTGCATTTTCCATTGCCACTCCAAGACCTGCGGTTTCGATCATAGTCAGGTCGTTGTATCCGTCACCGCAGCAGATCATTTCATCAGCAGTCAGACCGATGCTGGTAAGAAGCTTCAGAAGAGAGGCGGCTTTGTCTACATTCTTTGGAACAATTTCGAGGAAAAATGGATCCGAACAGTAAACATCGATATAACCATGGAAATGAGCGGACATTTCCTCTTTAGCAGCAGCGATGCTGTCCGGTTCTCCGGTCAGGAGAAATTTATTGTTTGGAAATGTGGATACTTTCTCGCAGAAATTATCAATTTGTACAATTGGTAAATGGTTGATCCGGGATTCTAATTCGGAATATTTTGTCGGGGTAAATCCGGACAGAAGCTGTCCATCCTCATAAGCCAGAATATCAACCGGGTAGTTGGAAGCGATCCGGTAGATATCCGGGATCACGTCCTGCGGAAGTGTTTTGTTGTAAATGACCTGGCCGATGCGGCAGTCAGTGATCCGTGCTCCGTTGAAGGATAGGATATAGCTTCCGTAACGTTCCAGATGGAGCTGCCTGGCAAGGGGAACCACGCCGTATGTAGGGCGACCGCTTGCAAGAACAACTTTTTTTCCGGCTTCCTGGATCTCGATCAGAGCCTTTAACGTTGGTGGAGTGATTTCTTTCCTGGAGTTGGTAAGTGTTCCGTCCAGGTCAAGAACAAGTATCTGATATTTCATGTCTTACCTCTCTTAAAACTTCATCTGTCTGAGTACATCAATGATCTCAGGAAATTCCATACCGTGGGAAGCTTTGACTAGAATGGTATCATCTTTTTTGACAACATTCCGGATTTTTCCCAGGAAGTCCTGTTTGGTTTTAAAGTAAAGTACGGCACTGCTCTTTGCACAGGCTTTTGCACCCTCGTATGCGTGGTGGGAAAGTTCTCCGATACAGCAGATCACATCAATGCCGATCTCGGCAGCATGTGCGCCGGTATTGTAGTGAAGTTCATTCTCCTTATCACCAAGCTCATACATATCGCCCATTACAGCTACGGTTCTTCCTGTTGCGGTAGAAAGTACATCCAGAGAAGATTTCATGGAAACCGGATTAGCGTTGTAGCAATCATCGATGATCAAAAGAGATCCTGTGTCGATCAGATTGGTACGTCCGGCAATCGTCTTCAGGGAAGAGATCCCGGTCTGGATTTCCTCCAGAGTAAGTCCAAGCTTCATGCCGACACATGCTCCGGCGAGAGCATTGTAGACCATGTGTTTTCCCGGTACCGGGATATGTACGTTGATTTCACCAAGTGGAAGGTGGAGTACAGCGTCAGTTCCGCGAAGTCCCTGACTTACGATTCCATCTGCATAGGCATCCAGATGGTCTGAAAGACCGAAGAAAACAGGCTTTTTCCCTTGTACCTCTGCGACTGTGGAAAGTTTGTCGTCATCTCCGTTTAAGATGACAGAAGCATTTGGACGTAGATGATCAAAAACTTCGGTTTTGGCTTTTAAGATTCCGTCGCGGCTTCCGAGATTTTCCATGTGTGCAAGACCGATGTTGGTGATTACACAGATATCCGGCTGGCTGATGGATGCAAGTTCATGCATCTCTCCGAAATGGTCAATTCCCATCTCCAGGACAGCGACTTCATGTTCTTCGGTAAGATTGAAGATGGTAAGCGGAAGTCCGATTCCATTGTTAAAGTTTCCCTCTGTTTTAAGAACATTGTATTTCCGGGAAAGGACAGAGGCAATCGTTTCTTTGGTGCTGGTCTTGCCAACACTTCCGGTGATGCCGACAACCTTGATGTCAAGCTGCATGCGGTAAAACGCTGCGATATCACGAAGTGCTTTTTCGCAGGATTCTACATGAATGCAGGGACAGGTAAGGGAAGAAGGATCTTCTTCTGTAAGAGTAGCAAGTGCACCCTGTTCCATAACCTGTGGGATAAAGGTGTGGCCGTCTACACGGGCTCCTTTGAGTGGGACAAAAAGAAATCCCGGTGCTGCTTTCCGGCTGTCGATTGCAACGCCGGTAATCTCTTTTTCAAGAAAACTGCTGTCGCCATGGAAGGTTCCATGGCAGGCAGCGGTTATATTTTTTAATGTCATATTTTTCATCGGTAATACCTCTTTTCAAATTGTAACCTAGTCATCAGCACTCATGCGGTCAAGAAGCTGTTTCTTTACTTCATAAAGTCTTGGAGACAGATCGATATACATCTGGTGAGGATTGAAGAGTCGTTTGGATTCATCCCACAGAGTATCTTTTTCCTGACGGCAGTAAGCGGCAATCTCTTTGACAGACGGGGAAGTGTAGACACATTCACCGTTGATGAAGATTGGCTGCATCATTTCGCGGACGGTATAGGTTCCGGCTTTCATCTTTGTCTTTTTCCATGTTTCGCTTGGATCAAAGAGGAGAAGATCTTCCTCCGGATTGATTTCTTCGTCTACAAAGCAGATATAATCAGCTTTCATCTTGCCGGTTTCTTTTTCGTAAATACGGTAAACCGTCTTGTTGCCCGGATTGGTGATCTTTTCTGTGTTCTCAGAAAGTTTGATTTTAGGTTCGAACTCGCCATTCTTATTCTGGATGGCAGCGAGCTTATATACACCACCGAATGAAGGACAGTCTTTGGAGGTGATCAGATTGGTTCCGACACCCCATGAATCGATCGCTGCGCCCTGCATCTTGAGGTCGTGGATCAGATATTCATCAAGGTCGTTGGATGCGCAGATCGTTGCTTCTTCAAAGCCGGCCTCATCCAGCATTTTACGTGCTTTTTTGGACAGGTAGGCAAGATCGCCGCTGTCAAGACGGATACCAAGCTTTCTCGGACTGATGCCGGCATCTTTCATCTCCTGGAAGACACGGATCGCATTCGGCACACCGGATTTTAAGGTGTCGTAAGTATCGACAAGAAGGGTACATCCTTCAGGATAAAGATCTGCATAGGCTTTAAATGCGGTATATTCATCTGGGAAACTCATGATCCAGCTGTGTGCATGGGTTCCCATAACCGGAACGTCAAAAAGCTTACCGGTAAGTACGCAGGAGGTTCCCACGCAGCCGGCGATCACGGCAGCACGTGCGCCGTATAATCCGGCATCCGGTCCCTGGGCACGGCGAAGCCCGAATTCCATAACACCGGTATCACCGGCAGCGTATACGATACGGGAAGACTTGGTCGCGATCAGACACTGGTGGTTCAGAATGTTCAGGATTGCGGTTTCCACAAGCTGAGCTTCCATGATCGGGGCAACGACTTTGAGGATCGGCTCCTTTGGGAAGATCAGGCTTCCTTCCGGAATTGCGTAAATGCTTCCGGTAAAGTGATAGCCGCTCAGATACTGAAGAAAATCTTCAGAAAAAATGTGGAGACTGCGAAGGTAATCCACATCATCATAGCTGAAGTTCAGATTTTTCACGTACTCAATAACCTGTTCAAGTCCGGCTGCGATTGCATAACCGGAAGAAAATGGGTTGGAACGGTAAAATACATCAAAAATTACGGTAGGATTGTCCTGTTTATCGTAATAACCCTGCATCATAGTCAGTTCGTATAAGTCTGTAAGTAATGTTAAATTTTTAGAATGCATAATCGTACCTCTTTTCTGTTATAGGTTTAGATCAGACTGGCGTTTTTCTTAATTGTGTCCTGAATAAGATCATGACAATAGATTCCAAGATGTTTTCTTGTCTCTTTATCCAGTTCTTTTGGATAGATTGGTTTGCCGTATTCGATGACGACATGTACTTTTTTTACACGTGGGAAATGTGCTTCAAAAATGTCAGCAGTATTGTTCATGCTGATCGGAATGATCGCACACCCGGTCTTTTCGGCAATCTTAAGTGCACCGTCACGGAATGGAAGCATAGAAAGCTCTTCGCCATTGTTGCGGGTTCCTTCCGGGAAAATGCAGATGGAAATGCCATTTTTTACATAATCAATTGCCTGAAGGATCGTCTTCAGACCTTCTCTCATATTGTCTCTGTCAAGGAAGAGACAGTACAGATTCTTCATCCATGTGGAAAGAAGCGGAATCTTTTCCATTTCTTTTTTGGCAACATAACCGGTCAGACGCCTGCACCGGCTGTAAGTAAGGAGAATATCAAAATAACTGCGGTGGTTGCCGATAAAGAGTACCGGTTCATCCGGAACATTTTCTTCACCGATCACGGTTGTCGTGACACCGGTCATCTTAAGAATCACTTTAAAGCCCCACTGAACGATGCGCAGAGAACTGATATCTTTGGCTCTGCGATTGAATTTACCAATGATCCATTCCACCAGAAAAACCGGAATGGACAGGATCAGGTAAAGAATTAAAAAGACTGCGATACAGATAAATCGTATCATTACCCCAAAATCCTCTCTTTCATTGTATAAAGTAACATACTTTTCTTCGATTATACTATTCGAGGCATGAAAATACAAGGAAGATAATATGATAATAAAGAGACAAAAAAATGGAAAAGTTTGTGAATAATTATGAGAATAAAATGCCGTGTGACAGGGGTGATCTGGATGCTGATTTTCCTTGGCGGCTGTCAGGTCATGGAAAAAGAGGAAGCGGGTGGAGAAATGCTGGAATATTCCATTGTGGATGAGAAAAAAGTTCCGGCGGAAATGACCGAACGCATTGCCGGGATGGAAGAAACCCCATTTCAGATCATGTATGTGCAAGGAGACCGGCTGTATGTCGGACAGGGGTATGGGAGACAGGAAATGGAGGGATATGCGATCCGGGTTGATGGCTGTACGGAAGAAAAAGATGTGATCTGTGTACAGACAACACTTCTGGGACCGGGAAGTGACGAGACAGAAAAAGATGGGGAGGAGATGGGAAATATCTGTATGCGGGAAGATGGATTTTCCCAATACCCATATGTTGTCCTGGAAATGGCAAAAAGCGAAAAACCGGTGATATTTGAGTAGGAGGCTGACTATGGAACTGATAAGAAAACAGGTACGCATGAATCAGATGGGCAAAACAGTGACGGATCAGTTTATGATCGGTGGGGATTATAATGTACCAGATGCGAAAAGTGACGTGGGAAGAGTGCTTTCCGGTGAGGGAAGTCTGCGGATTGAAGAGACAAGAAGAGTGGAAAATTATCTCCGTGTGACGGGAAAACTGAATTTTAAAGTTTTGTATGTGACAGATTCGGGAGATCCGCGTCCCGGAGCTTTGGAGGGAATGATTCCGTTTGAGGAAATGGTCTACATGGAGGAAGAGAACGGAGAAGGCGAAGACATTGTGCAAGTTCAGCGGGTGGAATGCGGGGTATCACTGATCCATTCGAGAAAGCTTGCGGTAAAAGCGCTTGCGGAAATGACGGTACATACAGAGCAGATCACAGAAAAACAGGTGACACTTGATGTGGATGGGGAAGAGGGAATCTATCTGAAAAAATGTCCGGTGGAGCTGCTGCAGCTGTTTACCGCGAAGAGAGACATTTACAGGATCAAAGAGGAGATTAAGATACCGGGGACCAAAGAGAATATCGGAACGCTCTTGTGGACAGAGGTAAGCTCCCGGAAAATGGATACCAGACTTGTGCAGGATGCTATGCTGATAAATGGAGAATTACAGATCTTTGTTCTCTATGAATCCCAGGAGGGCAAGACAGACTGGGTGGAGCAGACGGTTCCTTATGAGGGGCGGATCGAGTGTGCCGGCGCAGAAGAAGGTATGTATCATCATGTCTATGACCGGCTGGATGATATCAGTGTGGAAGTGCGGATGGATGAGGACGGTGAGATGCGTGCGCTTGGCATTGAAGCGGCACTTCAGGTTCGTCTTTTTGTCTATGGGGAAGAAAAGCTGGAGATTTTAGAGGATGCGTATTCCCTTGATAAAAAATGTGTTTTGGAGACAGAAGAAGTTGTTGTTGAGGAGCTTCTGATGCAGAATCATTCAAAAAGTAAGATCACAGAACGATTAAGTCTGCCGGAGCTGAAAGATGAGATCCTTCAGGTGTGCCACAGCAGCGCAGATCTGCAGATAGAAAAAATGGAAGTGCAGGATGGAGGAATTCTGGCAGAGGGGATTCTAAATGTCAGCTTTCTGTATGTAAAGGCAAACGATGAAGTACCATTTGGTGTGTGGAAGGGGATGGTTCCATTCTCGGCAATGCTTGAATGCCGGGAAGGAAGCAGCGATATGAAATATGACGTCACATATGCAGTGGAGCAGCTTGCGGTAGATCTTGCCGGAAATGATGAAGTAGAGATCAAAGCGGTCGTGGCGTTCAGAAGCTTCATGCGAAAAGCGGAAAAAATACAGATGGTGACAGAGGCTGCACTTGTGGATTATGAAAAAGAAGAGCGGATGAACCAGCCGGGAATTGTGGGATATATCGTAAAAGACGGAGATGATCTGTGGAGCCTGGCAAAGAAATATTCGACCACAGAAGAAAGCATTCTGCTTAATAATGAATTATTATCAAAAGAATTGAAAACGGGTGATAAAATATTGATTTTTCGGGAGAGTTTGAGTATACTATAGTAATGAAATGATGTATACAAGATACAAAAAAAGGTCGAAAAAATACAATAAGGAGATACACGCATGGATAAACTGGAGTTAAAAGCACTTGGGAAAATCAATCTTGGACTTGATGTGCTGGGGCGGCGGGAGAATGGTTATCACGATGTGCGCATGGTCATGCAGACGCTGTATCTGTACGATAATGTGACGCTGCAAAAGAAGTCGGCCCCAGGTATCGAGATCGATTCGAATCTTTTTTATCTGCCGAATGATGAGGACAATATTGCATGGAAAGCGGCAAAGCTTCTGATCGATGAATTTGATATCAAAGATGGGATTAGAATCCATCTGGACAAGCATATACCGGTTGCAGCGGGAATGGCAGGCGGAAGTTCCAATGCTGCGGCAGTGCTTTACGGAATGAACCAGATGTTCCGGTTGGGACTTTCTCAAAAAGAGTTGATGGAAAGAGGCGTGAAGCTTGGGGCGGATGTTCCTTACTGCATTATGCGCGGAACAGTACTCGCAGAAGGAATCGGGGAAAAACTGACGCCGCTTCCTCCGATGCCGAAATGTCAGATTCTGATCGCCAAGCCGCCGATCAGTGTATCGACAAAGATGGTTTATGAAAAGCTGGATTCCTGTGAAATCAAGGAGCATCCGGATATAGATGGTATCCTGGACGGATTGAAGAACCAGGATCTTGAGCAAGTGGCAGCATCCTTGGGTAACGTGCTGGAAAAGGTTACGGTTGAAGCATATCCGGTCATTGCACAGATCAAAGAATGTATGATGGAAGCAGGTGCTCTTGGGGCGATGATGAGTGGAAGCGGTCCGACTGTATTTGGGATTTTCAGGGATCGCAGGACAGCGAAGGAAGCATTTACAAAAGTAAAAGCACAGAATCTGGCAAAACAGATTTATCTTGCAAATGTGCATAACGTCAGGAGGAGATAAGAATGGATATGGATTTTGAAGTAAATATGAATGAATACCTGCCGTTGAGAGATGTTGTGTTCAATACACTCCGGAAGGCAATTTTAAGAGGAGAACTGAAGCCGGGAGAACGGCTGATGGAGATCCAGCTTGCCAACAAGCTTGGAGTAAGCCGCACCCCGATCCGTGAAGCAATCCGTAAACTGGAGCTGGAAGGTCTGGTTCTGATGATTCCGCGAAAAGGGGCAGAAGTGGCACAGATCACAGAGAAGAATATGCAGGATGTGCTGGAAGTCAGAAAGGCACTGGAAGAGCTTTCCGTACAGCTTGCGTGTGAACGAATCACGCCGGAGCAGGTTGAAGAAATGAAGATGGCAGCTGAAGATTTCCGTAAAGTCTTAAAGAGTGGTGATGTGACGAAGATCGCTGAAGCAGATGTAAAATTCCATGATATTATCTTTGCCGCAACCAATAACCAGAGACTGATCACGCTGCTGAATAACCTGCGGGAACAGATGTACCGGTTCCGCGTAGAATACCTGAAGCAGAAGGAATGTTATCCACAGCTCCTGGAAGAACATGATAAGCTGATCGCACTGATTTCGGGTGGAGAGGTTGAAGAGGCATGTGAGCTCATGGGATGTCATATTGACAATCAGGCCTCTACAGTATCGGATGTTATCCGGAGAGATCAGGTAGAATATCACAGATAAAAATGTATAGTTTTCCATATGTTGTCAATACTCCTGGTATCAAAGACAGGAGGTACATACGAAAATGAAAAAAATAAAAGCAGTGGCGCTGGTACTGATCATGATTCTGTGTGGTGCGGCATTTGCAAGGGGAATGCAGGTGGAAGCGAAGGCGAATGCAGTGCAGGAAAAGTTATCCGGTGAGGTGTTCCGCTTTCATGTGCTTGCCAACAGTGACAGCAAAGAAGACCAGGAACTTAAGATGAAGGTGAAAGAGGCTGTTGTAGATTATATGTGTGAGAATCTTTCGGATGCAGGGAATGCAGCGGAGGCGAAAGCATGGGCGATCCGCCACAAAGAAGAACTGATCCGGACGGCCAGGGAAGTCTTGCAGGAAGAAGGATGTAACGATCAGATAACAGCTGAGGTCGTGCGGTGTGAATTTCCGGACAAAACTTACGGAGACATCATCTTCCCCGCAGGCTGGTACGATGCACTTCGGATCAAGATCGGAAAGGCACAGGGGCACAACTGGTGGTGTGTTCTTTATCCGAATCTCTGTTTTATGGATTCTGTCCATGCAATTGTTCCTAAAGAAGGGAAGGAAGAGCTGCGGAGTGTGCTGACGGATGAAGAGTATGCGATGATCGTAAAAGGCACACCGGTAAAAATCAAATGGTTTTTCTTGCAATTGACGGAGTAAATGTGTAGAATATACTTCAACGAAGATGGCAGGAAAATTTGTTTCGCCTAAGGCAAAGGAAAGTTTAATGACGGATATACTTGTAAAATTATTTGTAAAAGATTATAAAGATGTAGAAAAGGTGTCTGTCCGTACAGCATATGGAGTGCTGGCAAGCGGAGTAGGCATCTTTTGTAATGTTCTGCTGACGATTGCGAAGATGGTGATAGGAATCCTTCTTCACAGTGTGTCTGTTACTGCAGATGCATTTAACAACTTATCGGATGCAGGTTCTTCGATCATTGGAATGATCGGAGTGAAGATGGCAGAAAAACCGGCAGACAAGGAGCATCCTTTTGGGCATGGCAGGCTGGAATACATAGCGGCACTGATCGTATCCTTTCTGGTGATCGAAGTTGGATTTACCTTTTTCAAAAATGCGATCGTGAAGATCCGGGAGCCGGAAGAGTTAAAATTCAGTCTGGTGTCGATCCTGATCCTGGTGTTGTCCATAGGTGTGAAGCTGTGGCTTGCGATGTTTAACCGGAAACTTGGTGAAAAGATTTCCTCCCAGGTGATGATGGCGACGGCAGCAGATGCACTTGGAGATGTGATCACGACAGCAGCGACGATCCTGTCGGTTGTATTCTGGCGGATCACAGGGATCAATATCGATGGCTTTGTCGGACTTGGTGTTTCACTGGTCGTTATGTGGGCCGGATTTGGGATTGCGAAGGATACGCTTGAGCCGTTGATCGGAATTCCGGCGACATGGGAAGATTATGAGAAGATCAAGCATTTTGTGGAAAAATATGCTGGAATCGAGGGCAGCCATGATCTGGTGATCCATAATTACGGACCGGGAAGAAGTATGGCGATCATTCATGCAGAGGTTCCGAATGATGTCCCGATTGATGTATCCCATGAGATCATTGACCGGATTGAGAGAGAGGCAATGGAACAACTGGGGATCTCGCTGACAATTCATATGGATCCGGTGGAGACTCGTAATGAAGAAGTACTTCAGGCAAAACATGAGACAGAAAAAGCTGTGGAAGAACTGGATCCGAGATGCAGTATCCATGATTTCCGCATGGTGAATGGAGAAAAACAGATCAATCTCATTTTTGATTTTGTCATTCCGAGAGAGTATTCTGAGGAAAAAGGGAATGAACTGACACTGACTTTGATGGACCGATTGCAGCATCATAACCCAAAGTATCAGTGTGTTATCACATTAGACAGAAGTTATGTGGAAGAACAGAGGTAAAAGAGATGTATACATTTGAAAGCAGAGTACGATTCAGTGAAGCAGACCATACGGAGCTTCTGACATTACCGGGGCTTGTTAATTATTTTCAGGACTGTAGTACTTTTCAGTCTGAGGATATCGGATATGGCGTGGAATCACTGAAAAAAAGCGGGCAGGCATGGATTCTTTCCGCATGGCAGATTGTAGTAAACCGTTATCCGAAACTCGGGGAACATATCCGGGTGTCCACCTGGGCAACGGATTTTACCGGACTTTTCGGACTTCGTAATTTTAAGATGGAGGATGAAGCAGGCGAGATGACAGCCTGGGCCAATTCGGTCTGGGTATATATGGATATGAAAAAAGGAAGACCATGCAGACCGGCGAAAGAAGAGGTCGAGGCTTATCGGCCGGAAGCACCACTGGATGTAGAGTTTGCGCCGCGTAAGATCGTGCTTCCAAAAGAACTGGAAGATGGAGAAAGTTTTCCGGTAAGACGTCATCAGATCGACACAAACGAGCATGTCAATAACTGCCAGTATATCCAGATGGCAATTGATGTGGTGCCGGAATGTGAGCGTGCCGGACAGATCCGGGTAGAATATAAAAAATCCGCAGTTATGGGTGATATTATTTATCCAAAGATGGCGGTAGAGGAACAGAGAAAAATAGTGGAACTTTGTGATGCGGAGGGAAATCCGTATGCGGTAGTAGAATTCAAGGAGAAATAAGAGATGGAATTAGGGAAAAAACAGATGCTTACGGTAGTAAAGGTAGTTGATTTCGGAGTATATCTGGGAGATGACAGAGAAAAGGTTCTTCTTCCGAAGAAGCAGGTTCCGGCAGGAATCGAACCGGGCGATCCGATTGAGGTGTTTTTGTATAAGGATTCTTCTGACCGTCTGATCGCAACGGTAAATGAACCGAAGCTTACACTGGGGGAAAGTGCAATCCTGAAGGTAGCGCAGGTTGGCAAATTCGGTGCCTTCCTGGACTGGGGACTGGAAAAGGATCTGTTCTTGCCATTTAAGGAGCAGACTTATAAGGTGAAACCGGGGGATGAATGTCTGGTAGGACTTTATATTGATAAGAGCCAGAGACTCTGTGCGACCATGAAGGTATATGAGTATCTGACCAGTGATTCTCCTTATCAGAAGGATGATCAGGTAGAGGGAATCGTTTACGAAGTGAGTGATAATTTCGGGGCTTTCGTTGCAGTGGACGGAAAATATTCTGCGCTTGTGCCAAAGAGAGAAGCACCGAAAAGTCTAAGACCGGGAATGAAGATCCATGCGAGAGTGACAGAAGTAAAACCGGATGGAAAGCTGAATTTAAGTGTCCGTGAGAAAGCATTTATCCAGATGGATAAGGATGCGCTTCTGGTACTGGCGCGTCTGGAAGAAAAGGGCGGAGTCCTTCCGTTTAACGATAAAGCAGATGCGGAGGTGATCCGTGCGGAGTTTGATCTGAGCAAGAATGCATTCAAGCGTGCAGTCGGACATTTGTATAAAGAGCGTAAGATCGAGATCCGTAAGGACAGTATTGTTTTGAAATAGACATTGTGATTATGCACAAAAAACAGACTGTTAAATTGTTCACAATACCTAAAACGCTGATTTAAAAAAAAACCCTTGATTTTCAAAAAAAAATTGTATATATTGAGGGTGTAAAAGATAGGAAGAGATAAAAGAAAAGGAGTGTACATCATGAAGGTACAGAATATTACAAACATTGATAAGTTTTTTGAAGTAGTAGACAGCTGCAAAGGAAAAGTAGAACTTGTAACAGGAGAAGGCGACAGACTGAATCTGAAATCTAAACTTTCTCAGTATGTTTCTATGGCAAATATTTTCTCTAACGGAGAGATTCCGGAACTGGAAATCATTGCATACGAAAAAGAAGACATCGATAAACTGGTTAACTTCATGATCAATGGCTAATTTATATAAATACCAGGAATAGTGAGAAGCAGGAATCAAAGTGATTTGGTTCCTGTTTTTTTGTGTATACGATGAGCCAAGTGCAGATTTGTGCTTGCACAAGGATCTGCATTTGGCGAATGTACATCATCGAGTTGTTAAGCGAGATGGTGTACAAAGTATACAAATCGAGTAGGAGTCAGCCTACTCGATTGTGGAGAGAGACGGTCTGCGAGGGGGAGGTTGTGTGGCGGATTTAGAAAAAGAATAGGTGTGAAGTCCATTGTGCAGGGCATTCCGATGAGCCTCTGAGAACGAAAATTGTGTCAGCAAAGGCTTCCACAATTTTTGAGTCTCATCTCTATTGCACAATAAGTGCCTTCACACCTATTCTTTTTCTAAATCCGCCCTCAAGACTTTGGGCGCAGACCTGGCGGCTGCTAAACATAAAAATTCAGGAAACTATAGAGAGATAGTTTCCTGGTATATGGGAGAGGGTATTTATATTGAGGGTGGGTTAGGTTAGTTGACGCGTAAAGATTCAATAAATGGTGTCAGGAGGGATTCGCCGTATTGAAGCAGGGAGAAGCTTCTCTGGGTGAGACACCAGGAGTAGGTGAGACCGATCTGGGCAGAGGTGATCATCTGGGAGAGCTCGACGTAGGAGTAGTCTGACTTTAGTTCTCCACATTTGATCCCGTCGAAAAGGATCTTGCGCAGGATCTTATAATAATTACGATCCGGGTTTAAAATATGTCTGGTTCCGGTAGTAGCTACCTGAAGACCGTAGAGGGACGCAAAGAGATCCATATATGGTGAGTGCTCCAGGTTATTCAGCACAAAATGGTTGAAGGCGAGCAGCAGATCGGCGGCTGGAAGCGTCCGGTCGCAGGTCTGAAGCCAGCTATCATAGTCACTGTCGTAGGAATAGGCGAGGCTGAAGAGAAGTTCATCTTTTCCACGAAAATGGTGGTAAAAGGTGCTGCGGGAATTACCGGAGAGTTCGATGATCTGCGCGATCGTAGTTTCGTCATAGCCCTGTTCTGTGAACAGCTTCCATGCTGCATCCATGATGTCCTGTTTTGCATGTCGTTTGCCGTGCGTTGTCATAATTGATCGTTCCTGCCTTCTTAAAAGTATTGAAGCTATTGTAACACAGGGATGTGGAGAGTGCAATGTTTTGTTTCTGCATACATTTTATTGAAAATGTCCATATAAGGATAATATGGTTGACTTTATTTGAACACTTTAGTAGAATGAAGGATATAAAAAGCAGAACGTAGTTCGGAATACAGTATCTTTTTAGACCGTAGTACGAAAACGAACTACAGTGCTTTTGGAGGTGTAAGATGGAAAAATTAAAACTTGCAGCCGGCATGACAGGAGAACAGAAGCGTTATGCGGTTGAAGCGGCACTGCTTCTGGGATTTCAGACAGAGACAGCTACATTTCCGGTGATCACAGCGGACGGTGAGATTCCGGTGCCGAAGAATATGGAAGAGCTGAAAGCCCTGTGGAAAAAGAGTACAGGGGAGGTGCCGGAAGAGTACGAATCAGCATCAAAGCATACAGGTCCGATCTTTGATCTGGATTTCCGTAAGGAAAAAGGGCTGGAGACGATGCTTCAGAAAGGGGATTTCCTGAAAGACGAGAATCAGGATCTTCTTCCGGATGTGTTGGATGTGAAGATTGTACTTCCGGAGGATGCAGATGATGCGATGCTCGTTGCAGCATGTAACCTGGCATGGCGTTTTGGTATGGAGACAACCGGATATAAAGGAAATATTACGGCAGATGCAGCTTATACAGGCAACCGGCTCGTTCTGGAAAAAGCAGAGCAGACAGAGCTTGTACGGGAAAAAGAAGGAGAAAGTGTAAAAGTATCTCTTCGCGGTGACGGAGAGGAACTAATTGCATTTACCTCCAGCCTCTGTATGGAATTTCCACAGATCAATGGTCAGAGAAGCTGGAAAGACCTGCTGATGGATATGGTGGATGACTTTGTACTGCGCAGCGCAGATGGACAGCTTGCAGCTTTGAAAGCGATGCAGAAAGAGCAGACAGGAGAATACGAAGTGTACGGATCTCCGCTCTGGAATGATACACAGAAAAAAGAAGCCGGGGATGCAAAGATATATAATTACAAATCCGGACAGAAGATGTACGAGAAGGTGTATGAGCTTCCGTGGGAAGTGGAAGTTTTTGAAAAACTTCTGGAAGAAAAGGTTTATCCGCAGATTAGGAAAGGAAGCAAGGTAAAGATTACCGGTGCGGTAAGTGAAAATATAAAAGTACGCCAGAAGATAAAAGAAAAAATCGAAGACAGAATCCAGATGTTAGGTGCCAAGCCTGAGGATACCTCTGTTATCTGTGCATACAAACAGGGATATTCCTGGATCGTTGAAGAGATGCTTCCGGTGATGAAGGAAGCGCAGGCAGATCAGGTTGAGATTTATTTCAAACCGTTCCTGCCGGAAGGTCAGACAGACTGGCTGGATGAGAACGGTGCAACCCCGTCCTATCACAATCTGAATGCAGACACTCCGGACAAGTGGTATGATCTTCCGATCCGCTATCTGCAGGAACTGTATCCGGTAGAAGATATTCTGGTAAAAGAGCTTGGAATTGAAAGAGATAAAGTCATTTTCAAAGCTTATGAAGGCGAAGAAGATATCACTTATCTCTGCAAGGGGATCAAGGACGAAAAGGTCTGCTGTGAGGATACTTACAAAGCAGTCTGGTCGGAAAGACCATATATGGATGAATATCCGCAGATGGGAAAGGTTCATCCGGCAACCGGTTATGTAAAAGCAGAGATTGACGGACAGGAAGTATTTTATCAGACCGTCCGTACCGATATGGAAGAGATCTGGGATGTTTACCAGAAGGAAGTTCTTCCGGATTGCAGACGATATATTGAGGAAAAGACAGGCGGAAAGATTTCCGCAGACCTGCAGCCGTTCTTCCATGAACTGCGTCTGGACGTGACCGCAAGTGAACCGGACTATGCGACCGGATCAAGAGAGGATCTGATCTCTTCACTGGATGCTTTGCATGAAGATATGTATTTTGTCGGAAGCGACTATTTTAAAAATTACGGTGTGAAGAAAGCAGATGTCATGCTGGATGCGCCGGGACTGATCCTTCCGGTGATCCATGAAAAAGAAGGCAGACCGGTATTTAAAGTGACACTGACCGAGCCGTTAAAAGAAGAAGCATGCATTGTAAAAGATGGAAAAACGGTTCTTTTACAGAGAAAACGGGAAGAAGCAGATGCATGGATTCGTGCTATTTCATGGGAAAATGATAATTTTACTTTCCATATCCGCACAAATGGGGTACAATCTAATGTATTACACACTTACTCAACATTGTGGTCAAAGGGTGTACTAGCAGAGTGTGAAAGTGTTGCAGCAGGTACGAAGCTTTTGTTTGAAAGTGAGCAGGGCGAGATACAGTATGTAGCACTTACACCGGAAAGAGAAGAAAAACCAAAGACGAAACGGATTGAAGAGATTGACCTGCATGAGCATGAACTGATCGGATATGATACTTACCGTGAGATCATCGAAGAATTGAAGCAGGTTCCTGGAATCGAAGTGTTCCGGACTGCGGTATCTTATACAGGACGTGAACTCTATGCAGTATGGATCAAACCGGAATACGAAGGCTATCTGTCCATGACGAAGCGTATATCAAGAATTCCTGGCGAGATGATCAATGCAAGACATCATGCAAATGAAGTATCTTCGACAAATGCAGCATTTATCCTGATCAAGAAGCTGCTGACAGAAGATGTTTACAAAGATTTACCGGATAAACTGAATCTGGTGATCGTTCCGATGGAAAATGTGGATGGTGCGGCAATCCATTATGAATTGCAGAAAGAGCATCCAACCTGGAAATTCCATGTGGCAAGATTTAATTCGCTTGGAAAAGAGTTCTACTATGAACATTTCCAGCAGGATACGATCCACAGCGAGGCGATGGGATTAACCCGTATTTATGACCGGTATGTCCCGGATATGATCGTGGACAATCACGGAGTACCGAGCCATGAATGGGAGCAGCAGTTTTCAGGTTATACCTCCCCGTCTTACAAAGGCTTCTGGCTTCCGAGATCTCTGCTTTATGGTTATTTCTGGTATGTGACCAATCCAGAGTACAAGGACAATTACCCGGTCAATAAGGTAATGGAAGATGTGATTGCAGACAAGATTGCCGAGTATCCGGAGATGAGAGAATTGAACCGTGAATGGAGTGCTCAGTTTGAAAAATATGCACATGCATGGATGCCGAAATTGTTCCCGGCAAACTATTATAAAGAAATGATCAACTACTGGATCCCGTTCGCGGCAGATCCAAACCATCGTTATCCGTCGATCCGTTTTCCGTGGATCACAACGGTTGCTTATACTAGCGAGGTTGCAGATGAGACCGCACAGGGTGAATACCTGAATTTGTGTGCAAGGGCTCATGTGGCACATGACGAGGCGACTATCCGGATGTTGATGGAAGCAGTGCATGTGATGGAATGTCATCTGGAAGAGCAGGATGGACAGATTTTGACCAGTTACATAAGACAGCGTCCGATGATTGTCAAAGTGACTGGAAAAAATAAATAACTTTTTAATATTTTTCTAAAGGAGGAGTTAGGTATGGAACTCATCAAATTACTTGGCGTGTTGATCGTAATCGTTGGATTCGCGCTGAAACTGGATTCAATCCTCATCATTTTCCTGGCCCTTATTACAACAGGGATTGTTGGAGGACTTGGAGTGGGCGGACTACTGGAAACAATCGGTACAAACTTTGTAGCGAACAGAAGTATGGCGATTTTTATCATGATTCTGCTTGTTACAGGTACTCTTGAAAGAAACGGTCTGCGTGAAGCAGCCGCAAACCTGATCAGAAAGGTTAAGAGTGCGACAGCAGGTAAACTGGTTGCTGTATATGGTATTCTGAATGCACTGTTTGGAGCATTTAATGTCAGTTTCGGTGGTGTAGCCGGATTTATCCGTCCGGTACTTCTTCCGATGGAAGAAGGTGCGATCACCAACAAATTTGGCAAAGCAAATGAGGATCACGTGGACGAGGCAAAAGGACTTTCCGTTGCAATGCAGAACTTCACATGGTTCTTCTTCCAGGTACTGTTCGTAGGTGGAGCAGGTGGAATCCTTGTACAGACAACACTTGCTGGTCTTGGATATGAAGTAGAACTGATCGACCTTGCCGCAGTTGAAATCCCGGTAGCATTAGTCGCACTGGCTGTTTCTTGCATTTTTGTTATCGTGAAAGACAACCGACTGATGAAGAAATATTACGGGAAATCAGCAGATACTAAGAAGTAGAGGGAGGAAGACAGATGAGTAATTTAAAATTTATACAGATCGGTGATTCGTTTAATGCCAACGGACTGAATGTAGTATGGCTCATTATTGGACTGATCACAATTTATGCAGGAATCAAGAACCTTCTGGACAAAGAGAATCCGTCAAGAGTCGGAACCGCTGTTTTCTGGTGCTCTTTCGGTATCGTATGTGGATTCGGTACATGGCTGCCGGCAAAAGTTTCCGGTGCCCTTGTTCTGATCATGTGCCTGCCGCCGATCTTTAAGAAGGTTAAAATCGGCAAAGTCGATAATCCGACAAAAGAACATACAGAACAGCAGTTTAAG
Organism: Coprococcus sp. AF102-57; assembly: GCF_027686195.1. Classification (NCBI taxonomy): domain Bacteria; kingdom Bacillati; phylum Bacillota; class Clostridia; order Lachnospirales; family Lachnospiraceae; genus Coprococcus; species Coprococcus sp. AF102-57. The sequence goes on from NZ_JAQCSY010000024.1 coordinate 47,324, forward strand.
AAGATCGGTATGAAAATTTTCATCCCGGCATTCTCCGTAGCTGTATGCTCCCTGTTCTTTGCATTATTCAGTAACATGAGTTCAATGGTCGCAATCACACTTGGTGTCGTTGTTGCAATGATCTTACTGATTGCTTACGATTCAAAACAGAATAAACCGGTAGTATTCTTAAAGGATTCGGAAAGATTCCTCGGGATTACAGGACCACTCAGTATGCTTCCACAGTTACTCGGATGCCTTGGTGGTGTATTTACAGCAGCAGGAGTCGGCGATGTTGTCGCACAGCTTGTTGAAAAGATCGTTCCGAAGGGAAATGTAAACATTGGTATCATCGTATATGCGATCGGTATGGTACTCTTTACTATGATCATGGGAAATGCATTTGCAGCGATCACTGTTATGACCGTTGGTATCGGTGCACCATTCGTACTTGCTTACGGTGCCAATCCGGTAGTGATCGGTATGCTCGCACTTACATGTGGATACTGTGGAACTCTGCTTACACCAATGGCAGCAAACTTCAATATCCTGCCGGTAGCGATCCTGAATATGAAGGACCGTTGGGGCGTAATCAAAAAACAGGTTCTGGTTGCAATTATTATGCTTGTGTTCCAGATCTGTTATATGATAGTATTAAAGTAAATAAGACATAAGTAGCTAAGGTCATTATTTCACTGGAAAAGCAGAAAATAATGGCCTTAGAATTCGTAAGCTTATTCTAGTTTTTGGTATGGAGAAAGAAGAGGGACATATGACACCGAATATGGAACGGGGTGCCCGGATCATTATTCACGAATGGGTAAAAGTAAGGGCGTGGGACAAAGTACTGATCGTGACATCGAAGGAATATCTTGCAGAAGCAAAAGCAATGGAAAAAGAGGCTTCCGGAAAAGCACGGTCAGTGAATACACTGCTTGTCGAGAACAAGGGGCGCCATGTGGGAATCTTTTTTGATGATAATGAAGCAGTTTTTGATCCTTATACGGCAATTATCGCGGCGACAGAGTATTCGCTGGTGACAACGAAAGCCGCAAAGCGTGCGATACAAAGACACAAGAAATTTCTGTCCCTGCCACTGGCAACCAATGACGGAAGATCTTTTCTGGAATACGATTTCCTGACGATGGATACGAAGAAGAGCCGGCTGATGGCAAAGGCATTTATCAAATATCTCAAGTATTCAGAAAAAGTCCGTGTGACAACTCCGGCAGGAACGGATATGATGTTCTACAAAGTGGGCAGAGATCCGGGATTTTTTAACGGAGTTCTAAAGGATGGAAAGGGATATTCTTCTTCCAGTATTGAGGTCTATGTCCCGATCGAGGAGACAAAGACAGAAGGTGTGATGGTGCTTGACGGTTCTCTGGGATATATTGGTCGCGCAGAGGAACCGACAAGGATTTTATTTAAAGGCGGACGGATTACGGAGATTGAAGAGACTCCGACCGGTATTCGGTTGAAAAAATACATGGAAGATTATCAGGATTCTCGGATCTATATTGCGGGGGAACTCGGAATCGGGCTTAATTCATGCTCACAATGCCTTGGAAACTGCTATATTGAAGATGAATCTGCTTATGGGACATTCCATGTAGGACTTGGGCGTAATATTGCTCTTGGAGGTATTCAGAACGCCAAAGGGCATTTTGATCTGGTATGTATGGAACCGGATATCTACACGGACAACCGACAGATTATGCAGCAGGGGAAGGTTATTATCCCGGAGCCTGTGTTATACTAAGAGATATAAAGGAGGAAATTAACATGAAGGTTTTATTAACAGGATTTGATCCATTTGGAGGAGAAAGCGTAAACCCGGCATTCGAGGCAATCAAGCTTCTTCCGTCAACAATTGCGGGGGCCGAGATCGTATATGTAGAGATCCCTACAGAATTCAAGAAAAGTGCACCGGCAGTTGAAGCGGCAATCAAAGAACATAACCCGGATATAGTGATCAATGTAGGTCAGGCAGGCGGACGTTCCTGCGTCACTGTAGAAAAAGTAGGAATCAACCTTGCAGATGCCCGGATTCCGGACAATGCAGGTGACCAGCCACTTGATGAGCCACTTCAGGCAGACGGTCCAACCGGATACTTTGCAACAATTCCGGTAAATGCAATGGTTCAGAATGTACGTGCTCACGGACTTCCATGCCATGTATCTTTCACGGCAGGAACCTACGTATGCAACTGTGTAATGTACAATGTACTGCATATGTGTGCAACCAAATACACTAACATCCGTGCCGGATTTATCCATGTACCATATGCTTGCGATCAGGTTGTAGATAAGGCGAACGGAATGGCAAGTATGCCGCTTGAGACAATCGCAAAGTCTCTGGAATATTGTGTTGAAGCTGTAGTGAATAATACAGAAGATGTAAAAGAGGCTATGGGAACTACTCACTAGTTTTATGAAAGAAAAAAGTACCGCTGTGTCAGAATGAAGCTGATGCGGCGGTTTTTTTGTAAAAATTCTATTGAAAATATAATTTCATGTTGCTTAATGAAAATGGACGTTCATTATATATTAAGAAATTCTATTATAAAGAAAAAGAATTGATTTGTCACGGGCAGGAATGTTATGTATAATATGCATAAAGAAAGTCGAAGCGGAAATAAGAAAAATGAACAATTTTATGAACGGAGAGAGCTTTTTTCAAAAAACAAGTTGATTAAGAAGGTGAAGAAAAAAATCTAGTGGGGAAAAGATTATCGTAAAAATAGCCTGCAAATAAAAAGTCAAGG
>NZ_JAQCSY010000025.1:0-47472 GCF_027686195.1 Coprococcus sp. AF102-57
ATACACTCAGGGGTCAATAACTGTGATGCGATTATTACCGGTTGGAGATAGGAGTTATTATGGAGAAATTAAAAAGAACAGTACAGGAAGAAATATTTGAAATTGAAGTACAGTACTGTGATCCTGATGACTGTTTACACGATTGTATGGAGAGTGGATACAATAACTGTACAGCAGTAGTAACTAGCTGGTGGTAAAACTTGCAAATACAGACAAAGGCAGTTTAGAAAAAGGCACTAGGTAAGAATTTTCTGTTATCTAGTGCCTTTTTAATACAAAGGGAGAGAAACTATGTATCCATTTCTAGTTGAAAATATGGCAGATGAGGAAGCCCATATACAAAATTTAAACATTGAGGTAAATTCCAAAGAAGTTTGCTATTTTATGTGTGGGGAAAATTTTGGACGGATACTTTTTGAAATCTTTTGCGGATATAAAAAACCAAAAACAGGAGAGATATTTGTATGTAATAAAGACTGGCTTGATTTGGACGAAAATAGTCGTTCTCTTTTAAACAGGCGCTTGTTTGGAATAGCGGCAGAAGAGTTTCCGCTGATTGAATTTATGACGGTTGAAGAAAACATTTCTATGCCAAGTCTGTTAGATGGAGATAAATCCAATATAGAGGAATTGGTTAAGGCTTTTGACATAGGCCACTTATTACAAAAATATCCTTCGGATCTTAATCATAGAGAAAAAATGAGATGTATCTGTGCGCGTGCCTTTTCTGGAGGCAGAAAGGTTGTTGTGATATTCGATTTATTCAAAAGAATGCAAGAGCAGAGTAAGGCAGATCTTGCAATACTTACTTATCATGCAGCAAAAAGTTTGGGGATAGCTGCTCTTTACATAAGTGAAGATTTAGACGAAAATTATGGCGCCTATGATCTTATATACAAATACCGACCTGAGAAAAAGGAATTTTCTATTATTGATTATCGCGCATGAATGGAACTGTAGAAATGGAATGTGATAGAGAATGTAGACTGCTGTTAAATGATTTGAATGGTATTCTTTCTGAACAATGTTTGGAACAAAGAGTTAGGTGCAGGTATTTGAATAATCCGGTGCAGGAGTTGGCAGAGTGTATCAATCAACTACTGGATATTTGTGAGAGGGCAGTAACAAGGACACTGGATATAGAAAATGATTATCGTACTATGCGGGCGGAACTGCAGAGCAATATCCGAAATCCGCTAAGCTGCATAAAAACAAGTTGTTTTCTGATCAATTCACTTGCAGAAAAGGAAAATATCCAGTCTGAAAAGCTCCGAGAGTATCTTCAAATTATGGAAAAGGCAGCGGAGGATATAGAGAGTGCATTAAAATAACTGATAATTGAAGAAGTGCTGGGCGGGGAGTTTTCGTCCAGTATTTCTTTCTGGAATGAGAAAAGTTGAATTTACAAATCAAGAGGAGGCATACACATGAAGTATGTTTTTCCAGAATATAAAGAGAATGTAGTGTTGGGCAACGGGAAATTACAGTTAAATCCAATGTCCTATCAGGTTATCTACGAAGGAAAGGAGATAGACCTGACACCCAGGGAATTTGAAGTTTTATATCTACTGGCTTTAAAGCCAAACTGGGTAATGCCAAAGACAAATATTTATCATTCTGTATGGGGTATTCATTATCATGATGATCAGATACCATACAGAACAGTAGAATATGTGATATGGAAGATAAGAAAAAAGATGGGACATGATATTATCGAAACGTTGGTCAATGTGGGGTATCGGTTGAAAAAGTTATAGTTTTTGGGAGATATAATTGAGATGAAATAGTATGTTATTATTAATGGAGGATTTATTACATGAACAGAAATAAGAAAAGTGCAAAACAGTATCACCAATCTGTAATTACTGCTTTAGAGAAAAAAGTAAATGACATGAAAGATTCCGCTTATTCAGGATTGTATAGTGAAATAGCATTTATCATTGGAATAGCAGTTATCATGATAGATACCTTTTTTCCACCAGAGGAAACGAAAGTTAATTGTGTATGGAAAATAATACTGATAGCTGTATCTATAGTCTGTATGCTTTATTTCGCCAAAAAAGTGAAAACAGTGAATGAAGTGGAAGAAGAGAAAAAGTTTTGGCCGAACTTTTTTATTCAATGGGCAACAAGTTTAGGATATATAAACATGCCTGTAGCTGTGATAGCTATTTTGGTAACCTTTGATAAGGGCAAAGCATGGACATTATTTATGATGGGGGTTGCTGTAATTCTGACAGGTTTAACTTTAATAGAAGCACTTGTAAAAACTTCTAAAATTTTAAAAAAAGAAAATGTTGGTAAGCGGAAATAAGATTGATTAAAAAAATTGAGGTAAAAGGTAGACGGTGTATTTGATATTATTTACATCTTTTTGTTGAAATTTGATAATCATTTTTGGTGATGAATATTACATCATTATTATTCCAATCTGCTGGAAAATACAGATAAAAGGATTATGGATATTTATCTTGAATTCGGATTTGAAAGCCAATGGACGTTTAACCAGGCGTTTCAGCAGAAGTATGGGAGGACACCTAGCAAATATCGAAAAATATGGTGGGATAATTGAATATTATGAGAGTTGCAGAGAATATATAGGGAAATATTATTTGCGGTTTGAAAGAATTTGGAGCGGATATGCGATTTAGCGCATATCCGCTTTTGACATTGTAGAAAAGATTTTTGTTTTGAACGGTTACGTTGGTAGACAGTAATATTTTTATATGGAAGATGTGAAAAAACAAAACTATTAATATTCTAACAAAAATTACATAGACAGTCGATTTTATTACATGAATAAAATTTCAAGAAATAAAAGGTGTATTATCTAAAATGTAAGGAACAGAAGAAAATAATTCAACCATTTCAATTTAGAATTAGTATCTGTACTGTACAAAATTGATTTATGAAAGGAGAAATAATTATGAGTGAAATGAGAAATCCTATTACAAGAGAAGAAAACTTTAGCAATCCAGCTGGTAACGTTATGATGGAGCTGCAGGAAGCAGATTTAAACAAATTTGTAGCAGGAGCTGGTGAAACCAGAAATTCCGGCGGAGTTTTATGTACAAGTACAGCAGAATGCTATTTTGGTACTTTGCTGAAACCTTGCTGCCCTAAGAAATAAACACAGGTGTTGATAAAGAGGGTAAGCGTTAATTGAAGTTTGTGCAGTACAGATACGAATTGTGAGTTGAAATGGAAAGCAGAATGGGGTGTTTAAGAACATGAATACTGAGAGAGCATCATATTTTACAGAAAGAAGTTATACAACATCAGAAGCAGAAAATAAAAAAGATATATTTGAATATTGGAAAAAGATTTTAGGAGAAGATACATTAAGAGTTGCTGAGAAATGTTATGGTATTGATTTAGTAAAAGTTTTAAATTCTGAAAATTATGTATGTGAAAACAATCACGTGATGTCAGAAATGGAAAAGGTAAAAATAGAATTATTTGAAAAACCAATCAATTATAACTATTCCGGATTCAAAGGAGAAAAATTGGCATTTGATAATTTTTTTATACCTTTAATCAATTACGGAATAGACATATTAAAAAATGGAACAAGTCTTTTTTTGACGGATTCTATTATAGATACATACGCAAATACCTTATTAGAGAGATTAGGGAAGATCAGTCTTGGAATATTAATGTTTGAAATGTATCTTTGTAAGAAGACGGGAAAACTGAATGGAAGAAATTCAGAGGAAGAATACGATTATTATAATAATAATTTTTTAAGTAAGAAATCGTATAAACAGGAGCTTTTCAATATATATCCATGTTTACTACGTTCAGTTACAGAAACCGTAGAAAACTTATCTTCTTATTATGTACTTTTATTAGAAAGACTTAATAAAGATAAAAATGAAATTGCGAATAAATTTTGTGGAGGTTTAGAATTTAAAAATGTAGTTGAAATAAGTTCTAATATCTCGGATTCTCATAAAAAAGGGAATGGGGTAAGTATTCTTAAGTTGGATAATGGCACTAAAATTGTGTATAAACCACGTTCATTAAAAATTGAAAAAGTGTATTTCGATTTTCTGGGAAAGATAAATGCTGGTTGTAAATATGAGATGTATGAACCAAAAATATTAGATTGTCAGGAGTATGGTTGGGAGGAATTTGTATATTATAAAAGTTGTAAAACAGAGGATGAAATCAGACGGTATTTTTATAGATTTGGAATATTGATTTTCGGTAGTTATATTCTTAATACAAATGATTTACATGAAGAAAATGTGATTGCCGCAGGAGAATATCCAATTATTATAGATGCAGAAACTATACTAGATAACCGTAGAAGAGGGAGAACAAATTCTGCAAAGGAGGAAATAAATTATATCCTTCATGAGTCAGTATTATACTCGGGTTTATTGCCACACTATAGGTTTTCAAATTTGGGCCAAGGCGTAGATATGAGTGCAATTAAAGGTAGTGAGGGAAAGGAATATCCTATAGTTATTCCTAAAATAGCGGATTTATGTACTTCAAATATGAGATTTGTATATGAACATCCTACAACTGGAGTAAATCAAAATCTTGTTAAATTAGATGGAGAAAATGTATCAGCATTTCATTATCTAAAAGAAATAAATGCAGGATTTGAAGATGCGTATAAATATGTTTTGGAGAACAAAGAAAAGTTTCTTGAATATGCCGATATGTTTGGTAATTTAAATATTCGCCATTTAGTTCAGGATACCCAAAGATATTCTATGTTATTACACACATCTTTTCATCCGGATTTTATGCAAGATGGAAGAGATAGACAAATGTTTTTGTGTAGTTTATTTAAACAGTATGAAGCTACACAAGGAGATAAAGGTGTTGTGAAATGTGAGATAAAAGACATGTTAAACATGGACATTCCATATTTTTATCTCAATACATCAGGTAAATCTCTTTTCGGATCAGAAGGTGAGAAAATCGAAGACTATTTTGAATATACCAGTTTGGAACACTTAAAGAAAAAGATAGTATTGTTAGATGAAGATGATTTAAAAAGGCAATTAATGTTCATGAATATTATTCTGACAGAGATAAACGAATTTCAGGTTGAGGATAAAAAGATAGAGCTTCAACAAATGAAAATGATTCCGCACAGAGAAAAAAATAAGGCTCATCTGTTAAAAGCTGTTCAGAAATTGGCTGATTCTCTTATAAAAACTGCTGTTTTTAATAAAGATAGAACAGAAGTTAATTGGATTGGTGTTACTCTAATAGGAAATGAAGATGACTGCTCATGGGATATAAGACCACTTGGTACCTATTTATATGAAGGAATGTCTGGGCTAGCAATTTTCTTTAACGCATTGTATACTGTTGATCCCCAAAAGGAGTACCTTATTATATGCAATGCGATTGAAAAGGAATTATTTACATACACAGATGAGATGTGTGAACGAAATGAGGGAATAGAAAATGAAAGCAGTGGCGCCTTTGGTGGAGAAGCGTCTATAATGTACACTTATGAGGTACTGTATAAAATTACAAATAAAGAAAAATATTTGGATTATGCAAAAAAGCACTATAAAATATTAAAGAAAGCGATTACCAGAGATAACAGTTTTGATCTTGTCTATGGTAATGCAGGCGCAGTTATTACATTGATCAATATGTATCAGCTAACCGGAAATAAAGAGTATATCGCTTCGGCAGAAATAGCAGGAGATATAATAGTAAATGCTCAGGAAAAGGAAGGCTCTATTAAAGGCGGATGGAATGGAGATGGAAGAACTTCGCCGTTAGCGGGATTTTCACATGGAGCATCTGGAATAGTTTTAGCACTGGCAAAACTATGGCAGGTGACTCAGAAAGAGGAGTATTTATTATCACTGCTCGATGGCATTAAATTTGAAAATTCTTTATTTGTGAAAGAAAAAGGAAATTGGAAAGACGAAAGGGTATATGCAGGAGAAAAAGCATCTGATGGAGGAAGTTTTACCGTTGCTTGGTGTCATGGCGCTGCAGGCATATTGCTTAGCCGATCTAAAGTAAATGTCATATTGAATGGGCGGTATTCGGATTTGATAGAAAATGATATAAAAGTAGCAGTGAATACAATATTAAAAGAGGGAATTTTAGGAAACAATTGTCTATGTCATGGTAATTTAGGTAATACAGAAATTTTATTTGAATATTTAAAAGACCATTCAGATAAAAAGATAGAAAAATATTATGTAGATATTCGTGATATTATTGCTGAGAATGTATGTAATGGTGTATTTGATTGCGATAATGCGTATCTATATGGATATAAATTGCAAGGATTTATGACAGGACTATGTGGCATGGGATATTCTTTGCTGCGAGATATAAAAAAAGATTTACCTTGTGTAATTGCTCTGGAAGTCTAAAATGATAGTATTGGAAATAATAGAATTTATTATTTCCAATACTAATTTATTATACTAGGGAGGTGTATTTATGCACAAAAAAAGTGTGCCATTGATTCGCCAGATGGGGACAACAGACTGTGGTATAGCAGCATTGACAATGATCTTCCAATATTATAAATATAAGATAGATATTAGTGAATTAAAAGCTACAACAAGTATTGGAAGAAATGGTATGTCTTTAGCAAAAATGAAAGAAATTACGGAAGAACATAATTTTTCATTCAAGGCGTATGGAAACTACGAAACCGAAGAAAATTTGATAAAATGTTTACCGATTATCATGTGTTCAAAAGAAAATCATTATGTTGTAGTTGCGGAGAAAAAATATGGGAAATATATACTTTTAGATCCTTTAAAAGGAAAAGAAAAGGTTGATTATTCATCTATTAAAAAGAATTTTTTAGATGTACTTGTATGTGTTCGACCAACAGAAAAGAATTATAAACGTGAGAAACGTGAGTCTTTTCTTATACCTATAAATAAAAGCAAATTATTTCTGGCAAGTATTCTAACGTTGGTTACACAGGGAATTATATTGATTCCACCGCTCATTATAAAAAAAATAGTCAATGAAATAACGTATGATACATTAGGCTTCAATTTTGTAAAATATGCGTTACTGATATTATCAGTGGCATTAAGTTATTTACTTGCAAATTTAGCTAAAAAAAGGGTAATACTTATTTTACAGAATAATATATACAAAGATACTATATTTTTAATGCTGAATAAAATATTTGATATTGATTTAAGTTATTTTGAAAGCCATTCATCAGGAGATATTGAAAATCGCTTTAATAGTGTCAGTGATATATACGAATTTATATCAACAGCTCTAATTTCAACAGTGATAGATGTGGTTACTGCTGTTTTTTGCGGAATAATGATGATAACACAGTCAATACCATTGTTTGCAGTTATAATAGTAATGACTGTTATACAGATAACAATAGTAATGATTTTAAATCAAAAAGCTAGAATAAAGGTTAAAAATTATATTGCAGATCAGAGTGCATTACAGGCACGAATGGTAGAAACTTTGACTAATATCCAGCAAATAAGGTGCATGAGAATAGAGAATATGCTGAGTGATAGTCTGAAACAGGATTATAAGCATTTAATTAAGAGATTACGTGAGCGTGTACAAATAAGTGATATTATGGAGTCGGTGGTGGGGGCTTTTTCAATAGCTTCTTCATTGATACTTTACGTTATAGGAGGATACTTGGTTTGTGATAATAGGTTGGAATTAGGAACGTTAATAGCCTTTGTCACACTTGCCGGATATTTTACAGGTCCATTTCAAACTCTATCTTTGGTGGTACCTCAAATTAATGTTTTAAAGGAAACAATGATTCGTTTAAAAGAGTTAATGAATTATAAATCTAACCGTAAAAATGGTACTCAGCATATTAATTCATTTGAGTCTATGGAAATGCAGCAAGTAACATTTTCTTACTATGGAAGCACGAAGCCAGATGTAGAGAATGTTAGTATGATGCTAAAAAAGGGGGAGAAGATAGCATTTGTAGGAAGTTCAGGAAGTGGAAAGACTACAATTACAAAATTATTATTGAACGTCTTTTCTCATTATCAAGGACAAATTTTAGTAAACGGGGAAGATATAAAACAAATATGCAAAGAGGATATAGATCGGATATTTGCCATAGTTACTCAGGTTCCAATGGCAATGAATGGAACAATTAGAGAAAACGTGGATATTACAAATACGTTGACAGATGAGGAAATATATCATTATTTAGATTTAGTAGAACTGAAAGATGATATAGAAAAATTCCCATTGGGACTTAATACATTTGTGGGAGAAAATGGACAGAACATTTCAGGAGGACAAAAACAGCGTATTGCTATAGCAAGAGCATTGGCACTGAAACCGGAAGTTATTATTTTTGATGAAGCCACAAGCAACTTAGATCCTCTTACAGAACGAAGAATATGTAATAATTTGAAACAACTACATATTACCCAGATTGTAGTTACACATAGACTGAATGCCATACAAGATGCTGATACAATATACGTAGTTGAAAAAGGAAAAATAATTGAATCCGGAACACATGTGGAACTACTTCAGTTAAAGGGCGCATATTATGATAGTGTAAATAATTAAGAACAGGTGAAAGTCAGATAATGGCTTTCACCTGTTCTTTTAAGAGATCTTTTCTTCATACGGATCAATATGTTCAATAGGTATCTCTAATATGACCTTTAAGCCATGAGGAAGTATATTTTCATATTTGATATTTCCGTTATGGGCGGTTAATATTTGGTAAACCAATTTTAGACCAAATCCATGAACAGACTCCCCATTTGAATTGTACATATTATTAGGAAAAATACCACTATTCATTTTTTCTATTTGTGTAGAAGTCATACCGCCACCATTATCAATGACGGAAATAATACAGGTATCATTTTCTTTTAAAATTTCAACTGTTATTTCACAACCATGAGGATTATGATTAATACAATTTTGAATTAGATTGCTTAGCATTCTTGAAAAAAGTTCCGTATCTCCTTTGATCAATACTGGAATCGTATCAGATGATGAATGAAAGTCAAAAGAATATTTGTTGTCTATTGGTCCATTCATAAAGCCAATGATTACTTGGCGGGCAATTTCCACAGGAGAAAAACTGGTTTTTATTAAAGGCTGCATAGAGTATTCTAGTCTTGAAGTTAAATTTAAATCTGCGATTAGGCTACGGAGTTTTTCGCTTTGTTTACGAATTATACTTGCTTGTAGTTGTACAGGTTGCGAAGCATCTTCATTTTTTTCGATTTCAGAAGCATATCCCAAAATAATAGAAAGAGGTGTCCGGACATCATGCGAAACACCATTAATCCATTCGGCACGCGCCTGTTCTTTTTGTAGAAGATGTTTTCCAGCCTTATTTAGTTCAGCATTTATACTTGAAAGTTCACCTGTTTCTGAAAGGGTAATGGGTTTTCCCTGAGCAATAGAGTCAATACCGTCAATGATTGGCACTATAGATTTTTCTATTTTATGTGTATTACGCCAGAATAATATAAATATCAGTAATATATTAAAACAAATCATTAAAAAGATACCGACTATTAGGCTGTGAATATAATTAATATCTATTGAAAAATTGTATTTTGTTATACTATTAGGTTCGCACCCGATAACCAATAAGCCGGCAGAATGTTCTTGGATAAAAACAGGATATTCTTGTAAGTACCACCGACTAAACTTGGCTATTTGTAAATTTGAATAGGTTCTTGGCAATTCTTCGGGTAAAAATTTTTCCCAAATGACATTTCCTTGTTCGTTTAAAATCATCGCCCAGGCACTTTTATTTTTTAGAATATTTTCTATATAATCAGTAGAAGAAATTGTTCCATCTACATTGAGCGTGATATTTTTGCTAATGGTTTGGACGGGTATATCTGGATCAGTAGAATTATTCCATGCCATGAGTAAAGTCCCACATATTAAAATAATATTTAGTACAAAAAATAAAATCAATATAATAAGGGTGGAAAGAAGATATTTTTTAAAAAAACGCTTGGCAAGCTTCATTATTTTACTCCTTTCACTAGCAATTTATATCCTAGCCCCTTAACTGTTAGCAGTGAAACAGGAGAAGAAGGATTTTTTTCGATTTTTTCTCGAAGATGCCGAATGTGTGTCATGAGGGTAGTTTCATACCCTTGCCACATTTCACCACAAGCAGTTTGGCAAAGAGTTCCTATTGTTACAATGTGATTGGCATTATCTACAAGTTTTAATAATATATTGTATTCTTTAGCAGTCAAAGGAATAATTTTATTTTCACGATGTATTTCTGCCTTATCAATATCTATAAAAGAATTTTCTAATTCTATAATTCGTTTCTCTGTAGGATAACTTCTTTTTAAAATAGCTTGAACACGTAACAATAGTTCTTTAGGCAAAAATGGTTTGATTAAATAATCATCTGCTCCCAATTCAAAACCAGAAAAACGATCTTCGGCTGCATCTTTGGCGGTCAGCATAAGAACCGGAAGTTTACTGAGGGCTCTGATTTCTTGCAATACCTCAAATCCGTCCATACCAGGTAACATAACATCAAGAATAACCATGTCAGGTAGAGTTTCTCTTATTATTTGTAAAGCCATTTCTCCAGATGTTGCGGTCATTATTTTTGTATAGCCTGCTCTTTCAAATATTGTTTTAATAAGGGTGAGTAGTTCTTGTTCATCATCAACGATAAGTATAAATTTATCATACATATATTTTTATCTCCTAAAATTTTATAGTTTAAATTATTATACATCTTGTGGAAAAAGAAGTATAGAGAAAGAGGAAAATCTCAAGGTTACCTCAAGGTTACTTCAAGGAAATCTCAATGTAGTTGGTATATAATTACAGTATAAAAAAAGGAGGTATAAAAAAATGAGTGAATATATTATTCAAACCAATAATTTAACAAAACAGTATGGAGAGCAAAAGAGTGTTTCTGCAATGAACTTGCATGTGAAAAAAGGAAGAATTTATGGACTGTTGGGACGTAATGGAGCAGGAAAAACGACTACAATGAAAATGCTGTTAGGATTAACAAAACCGACATCGGGAAACATAAAAATATTTGGGAAAAGTATGGAAACCAATAGTAAAGATATTTTACCGCATATAGGTAGTTTAATAGAATCACCAGGATTTTATCCTAATTTGACTGGGACTGAAAATCTTCGTATTTTTGCGGAGCTTAGAGGATTAAATAAAAGTAAGTGTGTAAGAGATGCTTTGGAAGTTGTCGGTTTGCCCTATCGTGATAAAAAGTTATTTGCGGAATATTCACTTGGGATGAAACAACGACTGGCCATTGCATTGGCAGTTATGCACAATCCCAATTTGCTGATATTAGATGAGCCTATTAATGGTTTGGATCCTATAGGTATTGCAGAGGTACGTTCGTTTATTAGAGAGTTATGTGATGTTCAGGGAAAAACTATTTTGATTTCTAGTCACATATTATCAGAGATAGAATTACTGGCAGATGATATAGGGATTATTGATAAGGGAATTTTACTTGAAGAAGAAAGTATGAAAGAATTGGCGAAAAAAAATAGTCGCTATGTCAATTTTATGGTATCGGATAGCCAGCGCGCAGCGGAAATTTTAAGAAAAGAATTTGAATGTGATGATTTTCAAATATGTGATAAAAATAGACTTCAATTATATAATACAACAATCCCTAGATCAGAAATTACTTATGTTTTTGTAAAGCAAGGATTGGAAATTACAGAAGTTCATTTATGCGAAGAAACATTGGAAGATTATTTTAAAAGGGTGACCGGAGGTGAAGGAATTGCTTAAATTAGTTAAGGTTGAATTTCAAAAACTGAAAAGAAAAAAGTTTATTCTTTTAGTAACTTTAGCTGCATTTATGTTTCCGCTTCCATTGGCTTATTTAATGACAACACCAGCTATGATGGAGCAATATATTGATAAAGCGGACGCATTTGACGGACTATTTAATATGGTATTGGGGTATGGAATCCAATTTTTATTACCCTGTATTATCGGAGTAGTAGCTGCTATGTTGTTTTTTATTGAACGTGATAATGATACATTTAAAAATATTAAAACAATCCCACTATCCAGTACGCAAGTAGTTACAGCAAAAATTATAGTGCTATTTATTATAGGCGTTGTATTTTGCATAGCATCAACGGTAGCAACAGTTCTGGTTGGTATGTTTACGTTAGATGTATACGGTTTAGGATACAAAATATTTCTGGCGGTTGAAACAGGAATATTTATTACCGCAGGAACATTACCATTGATTGTTATAGTGGTATTTTTTAGTCGTACTTATGTTTTCTCTGTTTTATTATGTATTTTTTATAGCGTTTTAAATATGAGTGCAACAGCACTTTTCGATGCATTACCAAAGACAATATTATGGTTACTTCCTACGCCGCTTACAACATTTTGGAGTGCTGGAGATATGAAAAGACATGGAATTAATATGAACCTTGTACAAATGAATGGATTAATTCCTTCAACTTTTCAAGTAATATTAATTCTTGGGATTATGGCAGGAATTTCAATACTATTAATTGACTGTTTGTACAAGAAAAGGGGGGAATAAAATTGAGGACTATTGTAAAAACAGAATTATTGAAATTAAAACGTTATCATATTATATGGGCGGGGATAGCTCTTATGCTACTCTCTGTTCTATTGACACTTTTTACTTCTATGGCTAATGATGGATCTGTATGGGATTTTCGATACTTAATAGAGCAGGTAATCAAAAATAATATGTCAATGATTTTCCCAATGTGCATAGCTTTGATTGCTGGATATATTATATCGCGGGAAGAAAAAGACGATGTTTTGAAGAATATTATTACCATTCCAATTTCATTTAAAAAGTTGTTGGTAGGAAAACTTATTGTATGTGCAATGTTATCAATATTATTTGGGCTTATTTGTACGATATTTACGTTAATTGCAGAGTGTATAGTTGGTTTTCCTGGATTTACAGTAAATTTGGTAATCCAAGGGCTAGTACAAATAACATTGGAAAATTTACTTTTGTATCTAGCGGTATTACCAATTATTGTTATAACAAGCAGACTATCAGGCGGCTTTATGATAGGTGTCATTGTTGCTTTTGTGTATGGATATGGAGGTATGTTTGCAGCAGGAAATATGACATTGGCTAATATATATCCTATTACTGCAAGTCTGGGATTAATTGGGTATAGAAGTTATGATACATCCGTACAATGGAGTTTTCCATTGTGTTTATGTAGCTTGATAATTATTGTCGCTATTTCTGTAATTTTAGTCGCAACAATGAAAGAAAAGGAGAACAAAAAAACTCGTACAAAAACAAAAAAAGTCAAACCAAAGAAAGGGTGGTTATAAGTGAAAAAAAGTTGTTTCTTTATTCTAATGTTTTGCTTGTTATTGTCTGGGTGTTCAAAAGAGGAGGTGTTGGAAAAATATAATGCAGTAGTCGAAAAGGTGGGAGAAGTACAATTAACCAATGATATAAACCTGCAAGGGAAAAGAGATTATGGGGAAGATTATTATACGGGGACATATCAAGCAGAGTACAAAAAATTTTCTGATACAGAATATCTTTTTGGAGGAACAACAATAGAAAGAGCGGCAGGGAAGCAGGTTGAATTGTTTTGTAACCTAGAAATAACAAAAGGAGAAGCTGAAATATTCATTATTTCTGGTAGCAATGAACCTAAAACTTTAATAAAAACAACAGGTACTTATGAAAATACAATAACATTACCAGATGGCAGTAATTATATCGGGATTGTAGGTAATGATTTTTCAGGAACAGTAAAAATAGAAGTGAAATAAAGATAGAAAATGCTAAAAATGGGTAAATTTGGAAGATACAGGTTTGGTTGCATTTTACTGTGGTAAAAAGTATATGAAGAGTGGAATGGCGGTTGTTTAATACTGCCATTCTTTTTTTTGAAAATGCCTCTATGGGAATTATTACACAGGGAATCGAAAAAATTACATGTAGATGGGATAGTACATTAAATATGGTAAAATATAATCATAATATGAGATCGGAGGTATATTCTATGAAGAAACTATTTAAAGTATTCAGCCTAATGCTGGTGGTGATAATGGCTTTTCCATTCTCTGTTATGGCAAGCGAAAATGACCAGCAAAGAAGTGATTTGATTGGTGCAGAAGAAAGGGATTTTGAAAAATTGATTGCAGAAATCCAGAACATTAAGGCTACTCACCCAGATTATTCAGAAGAAATGCTCATGTCTTTTTTGGAAGCCAATCATCAAGATGTGGAAAGGGGGATTATAGATATTTGGAATGCGCTTACAGATTCAGAAAAGAAACTATGTATTCGTTATCCTTTTGATGCCCTAAAGGTAAATAAAGCAAAAAATATTGCTACTTCGCAGACAGAGGCAAAATTTGGGACAAATGGTTTAGGAAATAGAAGTGATGCTTTTCGTCATGGAATTTGGAATGCTGAAATGACTGTTTTAATAGGAAAAGAAAGAGCAGAGTTATTTGCAACTGCTCATGAAGACAAAGATGTTACAGGAACAGAATCAGACGGATATCCAAAAACAGCACATAGAGATATGGACTTACATAACAATGAAGTGGGAAGAGAAATAGGAGAAAAAAATAAAGAAGCTTCTGAAAGTGAAATGGCGGATATTATTTATCAGGAAATATATTCCGCAACAACATCATTTATATGGCTACATGAATAAGATTTGAGCAGTGCGATTGCACTGCTCGTCTTCGTATTTTGCATATTTTGCGTAATTGATTACTTCTATTATTTGTATCGCTATGAATGAAATAGGGTAGCATGATAGTACAACATGATTAAGAGGTAGGCAATTATGGAAAGTCGTATTAAACAATTACGTGAGAAAAGAGGGTTAATACAGGAAATCCTTGCAGTAGAATTAGGGATAACACAGCAAATGTTGAGTAAGTACGAAAGAGATGTTACGTTAATAAAAGTAGATATTCTGAAAAAGATTGCTGCTTACTTCAATGTAACAACAGATTATTTGCTGGGAGTTTCAGATGTAAAAAGAGATTTGAATGGGCAGATGAAAATGAACGAAGTACTAGACGAATATTACGATTTAGTGGAAGTGTATAAAGAGTTAGATCCATGTGATCAGGAGATGATTTGGTCAATTATACAAATAGTAAAAAAAACGAGTGAGAAGAAAAAATCAGCAAACATGCAGAAGAGAGTGGAGTGAATGTTAAATATAGCAATTTGTGATGATGATATTCAAATAACTGGAAAAATCGAAAGACTTCTCCAGGATATAGCTAAAAGAAATTTTGTTGATACTGAAATAGAAGTATTCTGGAATGGAAAGAGTTTAGCAGATGCTATCGCAGCAGGTGAGAGGTATGATGTTATTTATCTGGATATAGAAATGGATAAAGAAGATGGTATTTCGGCAGCTAGAAGAATTAGAACATACGATAAAAATGTGCGAATTATTTATGTTACGAGCCATGAAAGTTATATGAGGGAATCCTTTGAGGTAAGACCGTTTCAGTTTCTTGTAAAACCTGTAACAGATAAAATAATGGAAAAGTGCTTTAAGTCGGTATATGAAGACATTAATAGTGAAGATTTTTATTTTCGCTATAGTTATCAACGTATGAATCATAAAGTACCAATCAAGGATATTTTATATTTTGAAAGCAACAAACGAAAAATATTTATTGTAACGGAACAAGAAATCCTTGAACTGTACGGAAAACTTAATGAGATTGAAGAAACCCTTAAAACATGTAAAATTTCTTTTTTGCGAGTTCATCAGTCTTTTCTGGTGAATTATAAACATATATCCGGACAATCTTATGATTCTGTAGTAATGGATAATGGACAAAAAATTTCAATCAGTGAAGACCGGAGAAAGATAATTAGTGAACAATATTGTTCTATGGAGGATACGTTTTATGTGGACGAATAGGGTATTAATGTGTGGGATAGATATATTGCTTTGCCTTTGGGCAGTATATTTATTCTTTTTTTATTTCGATATATTTTTTGCTCGTAAGAGAAAAAGGTATTTGTCGGTGATCGGTATAACGCTGTTCGTGATTTGGCAATTTGGAATAACAACGATTATTAGTTTTCCTGCCTACATCAATATTGCTGTGACGATTATGTTTACGTTTTTGGCAGTTATGATGACTTATGAAGGTAGATGGTGGAACAAAGGTGTATTTGTAATTACCTTTAATGCGATTTGGATGTTGATGGAAACCCTGTGCAACTATATTTTGCTAACATACTGCCCTCAATATGCTGCAGTTCGCCAAGTAGGCTCTTTCGTTTCAAAAATATTTTTTAATGCAGTAATTCTTGCATTAAAGAAAGTGTTCACAGATGATGATATTAAGGAATTGCCGGTCAGATACAGTATTTTACTTGTGTTGATCCCAACAGGAAGCATTTATATCATGAACAATATATTTATGCTTGGATTTGCAAATAATAATGGACGTACTCGTATAAACTCTACATTTACTGTACTTATTTTACTTGGTATGAACATATTGATATTTTATGTCTATATGAAGTTGGCTGATGATTTGCGGTTAAGGAGAATGGCAGCAGTATATGAACAGCAACTGGAATTATGCGAACGTCATCAGCAAGAAAGAGAACTTTCAATGTTGCAGTTGCGGGATATAAAACACAATATGAAGAATAATCTTATTTCCATTCTTGCTTATGCAGAAAATAAAGAATATGAAAAAATGACAGGTTTTATTGAAGAAATTATGGGAGAGGGCGGTATGGTGATTGCCTCAATATCGAATAGTGGGAATATTGTGATTGATTCACTTATTGGATATTGGTATGTAACTGCCCAAAACAAAAGAATAATTTTTAAAACGGATATTTGTATTCCGATGATAATGCCTTTTAAAGGAGCTGATCTGAGTCTGATATTGGGAAATTTACTGGAAAATGCAGTGGAAGCAGCAGAGAAGGTTGAAGAAAATAGATATATAAATGTCAAAATGAAATTTGATAAAAATAATCTATTATTGTTCGTAGACAATAGTTATAAAGGGAAGCTGTTAAAAACAAGAGATAACCGCTTGAAATCTACAAAGTCAGATGCAGAAAATCATGGAGTAGGTTTAGCCTCTGTGTATCGGGCAGTAGCAAAATATCATGGATCAGTGGTAATAGAGGATTCAGAACCAGGAAAATTTAAAATTCGGATAGTCTTATATAGTAATGTGCAGGAATAATTACATGAACACTCGAAATAATTACATAAAAAATAATGAGAAAGGAAAGAATGGTAAAATGGAAAGATAAATTTGGTATGCGGTATGGGGACTGATATATGGATAGCGTGAAAATATTGCTGTTTAGTGATGATGAGAAACTGTATAACAGTACTGAAAGGATTATTGGGAAAAAACACCAATTAAAATGGTGTACTTATCAACAGTTGGAAAACAATAGATATCCAACGGCAGATGTTGTGATTTTCCATTTTACTAAAGAGATAATAGAGAGGGAAAGGGCATTTGCGGCTATTATAAAAATAAAAGGGAGTTTGGGGCATTTAACGCCTATTCTTGCTATTAGCGAAGGGGGATCAATACAGGATATTTTTTCTATACTGAAAGCAGGAGCTTACGATTATATAGAAACAATAGATAACACACGAAAATATAAGAAAAAGATAGAGAACCTGATTTTATGGAATTGGTATATAAAAAAACATACATCAGCAAAAAAGAGGCAATGTTGAGAAAGAACCGGAGAAACATTGCTTCTTTTTTGCTGCCTTTTTGGGAAAAATTACATCAATACTCGGTTTTTTTACAAGAGAACCGAATGGGAGATTTTTTGTAGTAATGTATTGGTAAACAAATGAAAGGAGATTTTAATTATGAAATCTAAAAATTTAAAAAATCAGCCAGCAAAAGTATTAGCAAATTTATCTCTGAAACTTGGTAAAATGTCAGCGGACAGTGCTTGCTGTTATATTTATCATCAGCCAAAGATGCCAGAAGCATTGAAAAAAATGAAGAAACTTTAATTTCATGGGAAGATTATCGGAAAAAATAACAAGATACGTTATTGATGCCGGTGCAGTTTCAGAGGAATTGTATGCAGTATATCAATATGGATTTCAGATTGGATTAGAGATGTTAATTTGCCTATTCGTCTGTATGAGTATAGCGATATACTTGCATACAATCCCAGAATTCCTTGTGTCTACAGGTGTTTTTATGTTTTTAAGAACCTATGCTGGTGGTGTACATCTGAATAGCTTTAAGGCTTGTTTTATATGCTCTGTTACTGTTCAAGTTATGATTTTGCAAATTAATAACAAATATCCATTAGAGCTGTTTGTGGCTTGGGGGATTATTTTGGTCAGTTCCATTTGTATATGGAAACTTTCTCCTGTAGAAAACATTAACCATGAGTTGAAAAAAGAAGAAAAGGAACATTGCCGAAAAGTAACAGGTAAAATACTAGGAGCTATTTTCATTGCTGCTGGCTGTTGTACAGCTTTAGGTATGAAAAAATATTTATCCTTGATTGCGTTGACAGCGTTGACCGTTTTTATATCACAATGTATCGGCATCATAAAGTATAAAGTTGAAAAAGAGAAAAATTAGCGGGAATGATAAAATATTATTGTTTCCGCGTTTTTTATTTAAAATGGTAAAACTGTACAGAAATATAGAAAAGACTGTTGTGGGAGGAAAAGATGCAGAATATTTTTTCGGAATACAAAGATACCATAATTGTTGTTGACCTCATGAATCATCAAACAACTGATTTACTTGCCTGTCTCTGAATTAACCTGTATACTGCCATCAGCATACAAAAGGAAAGCGTGTGAAGAAACAGTTAGTCATCCGTCAACGCATCGATATGCACTGTACAGGATGTAAGCAAGAGATATTTACAACCAAGGCATTGGATGAGATCCATAAGGCATCTGCAGGAATCCCACGGATGATCAACCGTGTCTGTGAAAAAGCTTTGATGTATGCGTTTCAAAATCAGAAACGATTGATCGATGATTATATGATCAAGTTCGTTGTGGAACACGAGATGCTTAGGATGGTAACTTCATAAAGCAGGTACCGCCTGGAAACAGGCGGTATTGCCTAACTGACTGGTGACAGAAAGTTAACCAAACGAGCGTCAACTGATGTGAGCAATCTTGTGACATCTCATGAAATCACTAACACATAATATTGAGAAAAGAAAGGGAAAACTTTAGCTTGCTTTTATACCTTTTAGCTTAAAAATCAATTTTAGAAGGATGCCGCGGCTGACAGTCAGCATAAAATTGCTTTGAAAGATAATGGACATGGGATAACAAGATAGAGAAAAAATTATAGAGGAAATTAAGATAGATGTTGACTTGTACAAAAAACATCTGGTAAGTAATAGAGCTTTATATAACGATATCAAGAATTCTTAATAGGATTATAATTAAATAGCACGAAAAGGCAGAAGTGTTTGTATATATAAAAGTTCTTATGAAAATCTTAATAGTTTTTAATGAAAATCATAATGAATAAATAAAGGAAATTTGTTATAATTCAAATTATGGAAAGAGGGTGATGATGGTATGTGCGAAAAAATATTAGTTATAGATGATGAGAAGGATATAGCAAATTTACTGGAAGTTTATTTGCAAAATGAAAATTACATTGTTTATAAATATTACTGTGCTAAAGATGCAATACCTTGTATTGAAAAGGGCGATATAGATCTTGCTATTCTTGATATTATGCTCCCGGATATAAATGGTTTTTCCTTATGTCAGCGTATTCGTGAAAAATATACTTACCCCATTATTATGCTAACTGCCAAAATTGAGGAAACAGATAAAATTACTGGACTTACATTAGGTGCCGATGATTATGTGACAAAGCCATTTCGTCCTTTGGAAGTGGTTGCCAGAGTAAAAGCCCAGCTACGACGCTACAAAAAATATTCATCCGTTACAAGTGAAGAAGGAATAAAGCCAGAACTTTCATACAATAAATTACGATTGAACGTGCAGACACATGAATGTCTATTGGATGGTGAGAATGTGTCGCTGACTCCGACCGAGTTTTCAATTCTTAATGTTTTGTTGGAAAATGCCGGGACGGTTGTAAGCATTGAATATTTATTTCATGCAGTATGGAAAGAGGAATATTATTCAAAAAATAGCAGCACTATCACAGTGCATATCCGACATTTGCGTGAAAAATTAAAAGATACTTCTGATACCCCGAAATATATCAAAACAATTTGGGGAGTAGGTTATAAAATCTGAAAGGAGAACCCATGAAAAGAAAGCGAAAATTTGGGGTGTCAGTTCTTTTTTTGATTTATCTGGCACTTTTGGTTTGGATAATATTATTTAAGCTGCAATTCAATATCAATGATTTAGACACTGTAAGAAAGATAAATATTATTCCATTTTATTACGATAAAGAGATTGGAGTAGATTTTCACATAAAAGAAGTTCTTGAAAATTTATTGATTTTTGTCCCAATGGGCATATATCTGCAAATGCTTTTGTTTAAGAGCAAATCCTATTTGAAATTATTGATAATTGCTGGAATAAGTCTATTGCTGGAAATTACACAGTATATACTTGCTATTGGTAGTTCTGATATTACCGACCTGATTACTAACACAGCAGGCGGTCTTTTGGGTATTGCTTTATATTCTATTGTGGCTCGATTGCTAAAAAGTCGAGAAAAAGCAGATAAATTATTTTTGGTTATTGCTGTAATTGTGAGCACCTTCATAATCGGTCTGTTGGCACTTCTTTTATTTTTAAATTGATTGGAGGCGTGCTTATGAAAAAAAAGCAACTTACTACGGAAAAGCGGCTTGGAGTACAATTATATTTAGTACTATTTTTATATACTGTAACTGGTATAGGACTGGAAATTTTGGCACAATTCATTTTTCCGAAATTCGATAGCAAAATTTTATCATGGCTATACTGGCGTATAGATATGATTTTTATTTTCTATCTAATCATTGGTTTTGTATGTATATTTAATTACTTCTGGAAAAAACCATGGGGATATTTGGATGAAGTTATTTCCGCAACACAGACAGTTTATGAGCAGAATGATCATCCTGTAGCATTGTCTGATCCCCTTAAAGAATTAGAGGAACAACTTAACCAGATTAAACGGTCTGTGTTGTTAAGCAAACAGGTAGCAAAAGAAGCTGAGGATAGGAAAAATGAAATTGTTATGTATCTGGCCCACGATATACGCACTCCCCTAACAACAGTGATTGGATATTTAAGTTTACTCCACGAAGCACCGGATATGCCTGAAAAACAGAAAGAAAAATATGTTCAAATTGCATTAAGTAAGGCTGAACGACTTGAAAAGCTTATCAATGAATTGTTTGAAATTACAAAATATAATGCACACACTGTCTCGTTAAAGAAAGAAAAGGTAGACTTACAGTGTTTGTTGGCACAGGTAGTTGATGAAATATATCCCTCTTTATCTGCAAAAGGCAATTCGGCTGCTTTTACGGTTGATGATGATTTAGTTGTATATGCTGATCCGGAAAAGCTGGCAAGGGTTTTTAGTAATCTTTTGAAAAATGCAGCGGCATACAGCTATCCTAATACAGAGATTATTATAACTGCAAAGCGTTGTGGTAATAGCGTTCAAATAAACTTTGAAAATCATGGACGGACTATTGAACCTGAACAAATTTCTGGCATATTTGAAAAATTCAATCGCTTGGATGAAGCCCGCCTTTCTGATACAGGCGGTGCAGGATTAGGACTGTCGATTGCAGAGGAAATTATACGATTACATGGTGGAACCATTACTGCGTTTAGCGAAAATGAGATGGTGTCTTTTGTGATTATGCTTCCCATTTCTGATTAGGCATTTAGAAGTAAAATCTTAGGAATTTCTTAGGAGATTTTGTTCCATATCTTTGAGATTAAACTGTTTTTGTTCGGTACAATAGTTACTGAACAAGGACAGTTTTTTGTTTAAGAGAAAGGAGTACACCTATGGAATTAAAGATTGAACACATCAGCAAACAGTTCAAAGATAAAACTGCAGTCGATGATGTCAGCCTTACATTAACAACTGGCGTATGGGGATTATTGGGGGCAAATGGGGCTGGAAAAACCACTCTCATGCGAATACTTGCAGACATTATGACACCTAGTAGTGGTCGTATATCTTTGGATGGGAAAGACATTCATAAAATGGGAGCAGATTATCGCAATATCTTTGGCTTTTTGCCACAAGATTTTGGCTATTCCCGCGATTTTACGGTCAAAGACTATCTGGAATATGTTGCTGCACTAAAGGATGTGCCGCTCAGAGAAACCACAAAGAAAATCAACTATCTGTTGGATATTCTTACCCTTTCTGATGTGAAGCGAAAAAAAATTGCACAACTATCTGGTGGTATGAAACGTCGTGTAGGAATTGCACAGGCCATGCTGAATGACCCTAAAATTCTTGTTATGGATGAGCCAACAGCAGGACTTGACCCTGGAGAAAGAGTACGGTTTAGAAACTTCATTTCGGAATTTTCCCATGACCGTATTGTGTTGATTTCTACGCATATTGTTTCTGATATTGAATATATTGCAACTCGTAATGCGATTATGAAAGCTGGAAAGATTATTGATGTGGGAACAACAAGCGATTTGGTAAAACAGATTGAGGGGAAAGTATGGAGCTGTGCGATTCCTGCTCATAAGATGATGGACTATGAAATGCGTCTGAGGATTATCAATCAGCGAGGCGAGGACAATAATCAAATATCTATTCGTTATCTTGCAGAGCACTCCGAAGTAGAGGGTTCCATTCTTGCGGAGCCGCGTTTGGAAGATTTGTATTTATGGTTGTTTCCACAAGAAGATGTCGAAAGGGAGGAAAAATAATATGCGTTTATTTTGTTTAGAAGTAAAGCGTGTCCTGAAATCACGACGCACACTTATCTTAATTGCTGTGGCTCTGGTTATGTCTGTTGTTATGGCATATCTGCCGATTGCTTTTGAGTCCATAAATCGTCCAAACCCAGATGGAACAAAAACAGAACTTGATGGTATGGAGGCAATCGAATTTAAGCGTGATTTATATTCTGCTATAAATGGCGAAGTTACTCCAGAAAAAGTGAGTGAGGCTTTGAGAATTTATCAAAGTTTGATAAACGAATATGGTCCTATGGAAAGTGACACATTTCCGCTTTCTGTCAGTATTAAACAGATTGTACCTATTCGTCCATTGCTTAAAGCGTTGCCAGAACTATATGCTGATCCGTTAACTGGAATAGGACCTGATCTTATGGATATTGATCCAGAAGATGTTGCACAAAATTATTATCAGAAATGTGAAACTCATCTGGCAGATGTTATGAGGAATGAGCAACGCAATCATCCGGCCGCACAACAACAAGCCTTAGAACAATATAAAAAAGTCGATATGCCATTTCAACTTTATGCAGGATATTCCAAAGACGCGTTTGACTATGTTGAGCTTTATATTATGATTTTGGCAATTTTATGTGTTTCCATTATCACGCCTATTTTTTCTGGTGAATATCAATCAGGCGCGGATAGTATTTTGCGTTGTGCAAAGCATGGTCGTACCAGATTAGCTATTACAAAGATATTGGCTTCCAGTATGATTGTGATGGTTGTGTATACTATGTGTATTACACTGCACTTAGCAATTTCAGATATCACATTTGGAACAAATTGTTTACAATCTTCTGTTCAAATGTTGTTTTCTATTATTAACTTGCCAAACTGGGACTTAGCACAGATGCAGATTGTTATTTCGTTAGTAGGGTTGATATCTGTTTTAGCTTGTGTTTACTGTACTTTTTTTTTATCAGCAAAATGCAAAGATACATTGACGGTATTGTTGATTGCTATTGGCATAGTCCTTATTCCGACTTTTGCTTACACAGCATTAGGGGTAAATTGGATTTCAGCTATTTTTCCATCTGCGGGACTTGGTATGCAAAATAATTTTCTGTATCAACTTATCAATTTTAATTACCTACATATTGGGGGAATGAGTTTTTGGACACCGTATACTATATTAATTTCCGCATTGATTGAGATTCCTGTTTTCTTATTTCTTACAGTTCGAACTTATTGTAGGCACCAGATGTAAATATAAGGAAAAAGGGCTATATTCATAAAGTATAGAGGATTTATTACATCAAGTATCGAAATTGTTACATCAAAATATATTTTGGGGGATTTATTGATATAATCGGTTCATAATAAAAAATCCAAATGAAAGGAGTGTTTAGAGTGAAAGAGCAGAAAAAAATATCTTTAGAATCGCTGGTATCTGAAATCGAAAAAAATGGAAGAATTGGGCGCTTGGGTAAAGTTTTTAAGACAGAAAAAAATTATTATTTTTATGATACAGGAACTGGAAAAGTTGCCAAATTAAATTCGAACGTTTACATTGTACTGAAAAGTTTATTGGAGGGAATGCCAGTCGAAGATATTAAAAATCTTCAATTAAGTAAAAGTGAGTTTGAGGATGCAATTTCAGAAATTAAGTCGGCAATGGAAAATGAACATATTTTACAAGCTCCACCATTAAAAACGCTGACAGGTGATGCAGTAACAGAGTTAGATGATATTCTTGAAAATAAGGTTGAGAATGTTACTCTTGAAGTTACTGAAAAATGTAATTTACGTTGCAAATATTGTATTTATCATCCTTCTCATCCAGAATACAGGGCGTTCGGACATGAAAACATGAAATGGGATGTTGCAAAAAAAGCTATTGATTTTTTAAAAGAGCATTCCCAAAATGCAGAAAATAGGCACATTGGATTTTATGGTGGAGAACCTTTACTAAATTTTGAACTTATTGAAAGAGCAGTTGAATATGCTAAAAAATTATTTGGCGAGGATATGTCCTTTGCAATCACTACAAATGCAACATTGGTAAATGATAAGATCGCAGAGTATTTTGCCAAAAATAATTTCAATATTATTATTAGCTTGGATGGTCCTCAGGAAATGCACGATGCAAATCGGCTTATGGTTAATGGGACAGGTAGCTTTGAAAAAACAGTTATGGGAGCAAAAAAACTATTTGAAGCATTCCATAAGGAAGGAAAGAGTTCTAAGATTGGATTTAATATGGTTGTATCGGGACCAGGTTATCTTGAACAGTATACAAAAATTCAGGAGTTTATCGAAAAAAGTGAATGGATTCCCAAAGACGTTATGATTTTGACTGCAACGGTAGATCATGGACCGTCAGAGAGTGATTACTTTTTACCGCAAGGAAAAGAAGATAGATGGTTTATGGAAGAGTTTTATGAACCTTTAATGAAATGGGAAGAAGTGTATAAATCAAATCCAGATAATACAGAAAAAACTTTGTTTACGGATGGTTATATGGATAAGGGAATGATGATTATACACAAACGCTTGTTGACAGAAACACCTATTCAACAGTATGGAATGAATGGATGCTGCGTGCCGGGACAA
Organism: Coprococcus sp. AF102-57; assembly: GCF_027686195.1. Lineage (NCBI taxonomy): Bacteria > Bacillati > Bacillota > Clostridia > Lachnospirales > Lachnospiraceae > Coprococcus > Coprococcus sp. AF102-57. The sequence goes on from NZ_JAQCSY010000025.1 coordinate 25,458, forward strand.
AGAAGGATTTATGTCACTACAAAAGGTGAATTTTTACATTGTGAAAAAGTAGGAAATATACCTTGTTTAGGCAATGTGAATGAGGGATTTGATAAAGAAAAAATTAAGAAACTTTATGTTGAAGACTTTATAGAAGAAGCAAAAGAGTATTGTAAAGAATGTTGGGCAGTTAATTTATGTACATTATGTTATGTTAATTGCTACGATGCTAATGGATTACATCTTTCATATCGACATAATTCATGTCGAAACGAAAGAAAGTATTTGGAAGACAATTTAAGACGATATCATGCATTAATGGAGGCAAATCCAAGCGAATTGGAACAATATAATGAAATGGAAATTCATTAACAAAGGTAAATACGTTTATATTTACATAGATGTATTTAAATTACAAAGAAAGGAGGAATCGTTATGAAGTTTGTAAATCCAATTGGAAGAACACCTGGATCAGGAGTGCAGCCGAGAGCATGCATGTGTACTGATGGATATGCAGGTTACAGAGGCAATGATGATGGTTGTGTTCATTGTGGCTGTGGCTGTGGTGGCGAAGGAGAGTATCGTACAGGTAACAGAGTAAATGCTGTTGCTACATTCCGTTCTAGTACTCTCTAAGAGGTAGTAAAAACGAAGGCGTAGTACTATATGTGCTACGCCTTCACTATATAGGAGAAAAATCATGCTAAAAAAAATAAAAAGGAATATTTTTTTGATTTATTATACGATAAGATTAATTTGTAAAATATGTAAAGCAAAATTTATTCTGGCATTTATTTTGTCTATAATAAATGGAATTCTTCCTGTTTCGTCCTTATTGGTAATGCAACAGTTGTTAAATGAAATACAAAACAAGACACAATCATATCAATATGTGGTGTATCTTTTGATTTTATATTTCGGGCTAATTATCTCGGAATCGCTTTTACAGAATTTAGCAAGCTATAATTTAAACAATTTAAACAATCATTTAGTTTATGGAATAAATTACATTCTTATGAAAAAATGTGGGGATTTATCATTGGAAATGTTAGAGAGAACAGAAACATATGATATGATAAATCGTTTAGAACAAGAAATTGGAAATAAACCATATCAGACCATGCAAGGGGTATTAGGCTTAGCATCTAATTTAGTTTCGTTATTTTCAGCCGCAATGATACTACTTTCATGGAATCCAATTCTTGTGATTATAATGATTGCTGTGTCAATATTAATGTTTATAGGACAAATTTATGTTGGTAATAAAGAATTTCTAATGAGATATGAGCGCAGTGGAAAAGAAAGAAAAGCGTGGTATTATACATATTTACTTACACATGATACAGCATTTAAAGAGGTAAAAGCATATGGATTAAAAAAATATTTGCTGGATAAATATTGTAGCTTAGTCAAAACTTTCATAAAACAAGCCAATGAAATTGAAAAAACCAGAGCTGTTTTAAATATGATTATTTCGTTTATACAAGATATAGTTTGTATAATTATAATGATTATTGCAATATATTTGGCTTACGTAGGGAAAAAAATGATAGGAACCACTATGTCATATTTAAATGCTGTGTCCATGATGCAAAATGCTACAAATAGCATTGCCTCTAATGTTTATTCTATTTATAACGCAAATTTATATATACAATTACTAAAAGATTTTTTAGAAATAAAAGAAGGGGAGAATGCGTTAGGTGGTACAAAAGTAGATAATATAAAGACAATTGAACTAAGAAACGTATCTTTCGATTATCCTCAATGTAAAATGGCACTATCTACCATTAATTTAAAAATTAAATCAAACGAACAGATTGCAATTGTAGGAAAAAATGGATCTGGGAAAAGCACTTTATTTAAAATTTTATGTGGGTTATATAAACCTACTAGTGGGAAGCTATTTGTTAATAATCTTGATTTGGAGAATATTGATGTAAAGAGTTACAGGAATTGTATATCTGTTCTTTTTCAAGATTTTTTAAAGTATGAAGGTACATTGGAAGAGAACGTTTATATAGGAGATATTAGTACAGAAGTCGATGAAAATAAAATTAAAAATTCATTGTGCAAAGCAAACGTTGATTTTTTAAAAACCGAAAGAGGATACGAACTAAAAAGAGGATTAGGAAATTGGTTTGATGAAGGAGGTCAATTATCAGGTGGTCAATGGCAGAAAATAGCGTTAGCAAGAACCTATTATAAAAATGCAGATTTATATTTGTTGGATGAGCCTAGTTCCGCATTAGATGTAACAGCAGAAACCAAAATTTTTAAGAGTTTTTTTGAGGTGAGTAAAAATAAGATAGCAATATATATAACCCATAGAGTAAAAATTGCACAGGATGCTAATAAAATAATTGTATTAGATGGGGGTAAAATAGTAGGTATAGGAACACATGCAGAGTTATTGAAAAATTGTAGTGTATATCAAGATTTATATAATCAAGAGAACCTAAAAAATAAAGGGTAATGCATGATGCCTACTCTCCTTTTGGAAATAGAGAGAAATGCTGCTGTTCTAACATTTCCCAACAATTATTTATAGGATGAATATTCGGTGGATATGCACAACTTTAAAATTAGGCGCTTGCATAAAACGGAACATATCTAATCTGAAAAGTAAGAAGCATATTCATATTATTGTGAACTTCTGTGAAAATTAACGCTCGATTGAAACAACTGAGTGTTTTCAATGTTTCCATCGGATTTAAAGTAAAATTCTGAGAGTTAATTAACTCTACGAGGAATTTATAAAATTCACTGTAAACGGCTGAAATAAACTATTTTTAGAAAATGAGAGTTAATTTTTCAGGAAGTTCACAATTATAGAAAAGATGGCAGAGATAGAAATTATGTAAAAAGTAAAAATAACTAAAAAAGTGCCGGATGTTGGATATTTCGTTCGGTATTTCTTTCTGGAATGGGAACAGTTAGAAATTTATAAATCAAGAGGAGGCATACAGATGAAGTATGTTTTTCCAGAATATAAAGAGAATGTAGTTTTGGGCGATGGAAAACTGCAGTTAAATCCAATGTCCTATCAGGTTATTTACGAAGGAAAGGAAATAGATTTAACGCCCAGGGAATTTGAAGTTCTGTATCTTTTAGCCCAAAGGCCAAATTGGGTTATTCCAAAGAAGAATATCTATTGTTCGGTCTGGGAGAGTAATTATTATGATGATCAGATTCCGTACAAAACAGTGGAACACGTAGTATGGAAGATACGAAAAAAGATGGGGCATGATATTATAGAAACATTGATCAATGTAGGGTATAGACTAAAAAAGATGTAAAGGCAGGATAGTGTGAGTAAAAGTTTTTATATTCTGATTGAATTTTTGGGAGATACGCCATATAATATTGGCAACTATAAGAAAGCGCGTACATACGTCATTTGACTAAATATCACGTTGTAACTAGAAATTGAGATAAACTCTTACAGAGCTTTTGTGGACTATCCAAAGAAAAAGGAGGCTGACTATGAACGTATATGAAGAAATAGATCAGGAAACAATGATGTTGCTTTTAGATTCCTTGTGTAAACGGACAGTGGAGGGAAAACAGATATGGGAAAATATGGAGTATAATCCTATTTCCTTTTTACAGAAAGATATTTATGAAAAAGAAGGTACCTGTATATCACAAATGTTTGAAGCAACGACAGTGTTCAATAACATTGAATATAAATTAGAGCTTTCAGAGTCAATCGAACTTCCGTCTGGCAAGGGAGATATTTTTGGAACAATTTCTTATGAAACAGAAGACGGAAAAGAGAATACGTATGATTTCTCTTTGTCTTTTGATGTAGAGAAATATGATGATGCGAATGCGGAAGAATTGCAGGGGATTTTTGGGAGCTCAATCATTGTACAGTTTACAGATGCAATAGTGGGAATATTTGAAAATTCAGATGCGGTAGCTGAGGGATTTGCTTATGCAAGATACTATCATCAAACAGGAATTGATTCGGAATGGGAAACCAATCCTCTTGTGAAACTTGGTGAGAAACTGATGCAAGAGCACGCAATGCTGGATTTTCATAAAATAGTATTGGATACAGCTTCTAGGGAGCGTTTATTGAAACGGTAAGTAACGGGTTATAATAAGATACAACCAATCAATTTTTTGTGGAAACTATTGATATTTCTTAGGGTATCGCATATAATATAATTAAGCCAAAAGGTTTCGTGTAGCGGCACGTAAAAGCTGTACTGTGCCCGGGCAGGGTAATTACTGGGACTATTTGATACTCGGAAGGGTATTACGCCCACACCAGGGAGATACGGTGAGTCCGCGCCGGGGACTCAATGATACCGGCGACATTTTAGACATTCGGAAGGATGTCGCGGCTGACAGCCAGCATAAAACCGCTTTTTAAGATTATGGGCACTGGATAACAAAAAAGTTGTCCAGTGCTGTTTTTTTATACTATAGTGATGATTGGGAAAAGATAGATGGGAAAACAACAGGATAGAGAGAAAATTGTACAGGAGATTAAAGTAGCTGCTGATCTGTATAGGAAGCATTTAGTAGGTAAAAGATTTCTATATGTATTTGAAGGCAGATATATTGAGGTGCTTTATAAAGCTGCCAATTTTAGGCACTTGACAGGTGTGGCCACGAACCTTTCAGCAAAAAAGTTTTATAGTTATGCAGCAAAAAAAATGCTTCAGGCTTCGCAGATATTTTTTACACCGCAGCACCCTTTTTCATTGTGTAAGCGTAAGATTAAGCATATCGGACAGATTGCAATGCTGGCTGGCTCAGAAGGATTTATGCTGGAAGAGATTGTCACAGACACGAGAACTTATAAGTTTGGCACAACAGATCTTAATTTTACTCTATGCTTAAATAAAGAGTATGATGATAAGGGGCAGCAAAAGGGCGATTGCTTTGTAGTAGAATCGCTGCGAGATGAAGATTGCTTTTCTAAAAGTAGAACAGCATATACAGTAACTCATATTTTTTCAGCGCCGAATGATGCGAAAAAATATACAAATTTACTGTTTTTAGATGAAAATGCAACGGTAGACGGTCTTCCAGATGAAATTAAAAACATGCTGGATCAAACTTTACTACATAAATAAAAATGGAGAGTACAGGTCTTGGCGTATAGAAAATACTGCAGGATCTTCTTACGAAAGAATTTTTTAAGATATGAGAGAAAAGAGGTGCTTTCTATATGGCTACATCAAGTATCCTTACAGAGCTTGTGATTGAAGACCCCAAAAAGGCAGAAGCATTTATTAATGCACTGGAACTGTCCAGTCAAGATCCAGTATGCAGCCCGTCTGCCCCGTTCATTCCCATATTAGATAGTGTGGAAGAGATACGGAGGTTCCTGGAAAGAAAAAAAAAGTAAGCCTATGTATTGGCAAATATCTTAGATGAATAGAAGCTATTGGAGAGGAGTCGATATGTGACGTTCTCTCCTTTTTTATGCCTAATTGAAGAGATAATGCAGTGCTTTTTCGTAAATGGTGCAAAAATCGTTTTCAACTCGTTCAGATATAATAAATCTCTAAAACCAAAAAAGGAAAGAAATGGTAATGAAACTGGGAAATCTTGCCTCCATAGTCCATTACCAGGGAAAGGATTTGTAATTATAATAGAGCCTGTAATCAACGAGGAGATAAAAGAATGCAGAATGAACTTTATATTGTAGCAGATGCCATAAAAGCCTTGCGGGAATCCAGGGGACTGACTCAGGAGCAGCTTGCAGAGAAAGCAGATATTTCCGTATCACATCTGGCGAAGATTGAAACACATGCCAGACTTATGGGAATGAAAACTTATATCCGGCTGTTGGAAGCTATGGATATTCCCATAAAAGAACACTTTATACACATGGGTACAGCGAAAAAAGATATGATGTTGAAGGAAAAAATCTGGTATCTGGTACAGGATTGTGATGAAAGAGAAACTAGCCTTTTGATCTATTCCATAGAGGGAATTAAGAAAGGGCTAAAGAAATATCAGCAAGACAGCAGGAAGTGAGAATACAGATAGGGAGGAAAAGGGAAATGTTATCAAGAGAAAAGGTGGAAGCAGTATTATTTAAAATGGGAATGCCTGCCAATGTAAAAGGATTTGGCTATATTGTAGACAGTGTTTTGCTTCTGGAAGAAGACAGCAAGATTAAAACGACATATCTGTATTTTAAGGTGGCCCAGCAACATGGCACGACAGGGCAGCGGGTAGAACGGGCAATCCGCCATGCGTTTGATATTGTCCGAAGCTGCAGAGGTGATTATGATGTGGTGAACCATTATATCGGTTTTATCAACTGTGCCAATTCCCCTTCCTTATCCATGCTCACAATGAAGATACGGGAGGAAGCACTGGAAGTACCGGAACCAAAACCGGAAAAGAAAGAAGAGAACGTGATTACGGGAATTACCGAAGACCGGCTTTTGGAGTTGATGCGGCAGGCATGTACGGAATTTTGGGCAGATATGATTATCCGGTTAAAAAAATAAAGAGAAATGCAGACCGAAAACAGTCTGCCAAAACACATCAGGGTTATGGTGTCTTTTGGCAGGCTGATGTTTTCAGCCGGGAAGAACCTTGAAAACTGAATATCAGTATGGTGATATTTTTTTAAAACAAACGTGTCATTTCTGACGCTAATCTATAGAAATATCTTAAAGGACACAAAACATTTCGGCACATTCTATTTTGTATGATGCAGGGTCATGAGCTGTGCGAAGATACACTTGTCCGCAGTGGCAGCAGGTAAGGCAGAAAAGAAGCGGATCAAACAAGGAATCGTAGAAGATGAAGGGAAAGTGTGAGCAGCGCCCGGACATAGGCTGTGGGTGGCAGGCAGTCTGAAAGCCGAATGATAATGATACCTTTGCATAAAACACTGCAACCAGGGTAGCGTCTGGGACATGCTGCAGCGGGAAAGGGTGCTGCAGGGTGTCAGGCGGCCAGCCGGGCCGGTCCTACATGCTCCCGTTCACACCGGGGTGAGAAAATAAAAAACATGCTGGCAGGGAAAGCCCTGCCAGTATGGTGTGTAAAATGGGTTCATTTTAGGGCTATGGGGAAACGCCGGTTTCTTTATAGCCCTGGAATGAAAACAGGAGCCAAAGAAAGAGGAGGCAGAGCAATGAATAGAGAGATGTTACAAAAACTGTTTTCAGAAGATAAAGAGATCTTTCAGGGAGGAATGTTATTCCCTGCATGGATCTGCAAAGGAAAAAAAGAGATAGAAAATAGGAACAGTCCCCAGCGGGCGGCAGTGTATCTGGATATTCCCATTCCATGTGCCGGGCTTTTGTATTATGAAAAAGAAAAAAGCCTGCATTACTGTGAACAGCAGACATACCATGTGGTTACTTTACTGGAAGGTGTAGGGTGTGGTAATTCCATAGAAAAAGAAAACTGGCAGAGGCTGGCAGTGCTTGCAGGAAAAGGCATGATTGATGTGATTGTGGTATCCGGGCTTAGCAGGTTATCCTATTGTCCGGAAGAAATTTTACAGACTATGGAACTGCTCCAGTCTTTTCAGGTGCAGATAGACTGTATCGGTTATGGGATTTTAGATTATGCCAGACTGAAACAGTATTTAATGCACACCTGGGAGAAACAGGAACAATTTGAGCAGGACTTAGATGCGTATCTGTGCAGTTGCTGTACCAGGGAAGGGATATAATGCTCTCGCGGGAAGAACTGCTGAAGATGCGGGAAATGACGTTTGAGGACATTGACCCGAAAGAGATACAAGATGTAGAGAAACTGAAGATTGATGTAAAAAAGAGCAAACCGGAGAAGGTCCGGGAAATCCTGGAGTCCGGAAAGAACCCTTATTTTCTGAAATATAAGGGGATCACCATAAAGATTGGGTTTGCTTCTACCAACCGTACCATAGAGGAAGCCATGCAAAGCCTTGTGCAGATGAAATGGTAAAGCCACGACAGGGATAGGGAAGAAAGCGGATTGTTGGCAGATTACAGGGTGGACAAACCTTCTGGACTATGGTAGGATGATGGCAAGGACCCAGTAGCCTCTATCATTTAGGGAATCGGCTGACGAATCTAAATGATAGGAGCGAATACAATGAAAAATCAAATACTTAAAAAAATCTATCGTGCGGTTGTTTACCTGCGCCTTTCTGACGAAGATGGTGATAACAGGGAAAGCGACAGCATATCAAACCAGAGGATACTAATCCATAGCTTTTTAAAGAGCCACCCTGAAATTCAGGTGGTAAAAGAATGTGTAGATGATGGATATACCGGCACAAACTTTGACCGCCCGGAATTTAAGCGCATGATGGGGCTGATTACCAGGAGAAAACGAATCTGTATCATTGTCAAAGATTTGAGCCGCCTGGGAAGGGATACCATAGAAACACAAAACTATATCGAAAAAATATTTCCGTTCCTTGGGGTGCGTTTCATTTCAATCAATGATTTTTATGACAGCAGCCAGAAACCTTCCGAAAGAAAGGATACGGAGATTAAATTTAAGAACCTGATCAATGGGATTTATCCCCAGATTTGTTCCAACAATATCAAAAAAGTTATGAGGAAACAGGCTGAAATGGGACAATATCATGGTTCAATCCCAACATACGGATATTGCTTCCATGACGGTGTTCATACAAAACTTCATCTGGATATGGAGGCAGCTTCCGTTGTAAGGGGGATTTTCGACCAAAGGTTGGAAGGAAAGACCTATGCAGACATTGCCAGGGACCTGAATAAAAAAGAAGTTGAAACACCTACCGTATACCTTCAAAGGAAAGGCTGGGCGCCGGAAGCAAAGAAATCTGTGAAATTCTGGGACGGAAATTTAGTAAAGCTGATTTTGTTTAATCCGGTTTATGCAGGACTGACGGTAAGAGGGAAAACAGAAACCAGGGTTCCGTCAAAAAGAGAGTACCGATATATTTCAAGAGAGGATTGGATTTGCGTAAAAGGAGGACACGAAGCGATTGTAACGGAGCAGGAGCTTCAGAAGATCCAGGACATGGTACAGAAGGACAGAAAATATTATGGGCGGACACCGTCTTCTGAGAATATTTTTTCAGGTTTGATCCGTTGCGGACATTGTGGTCGGAAAATGCGGATACGGACAGAATACAAAGAAAAGCCGATTTATTGTAAAAGTGTTACGACAGCCCCCAATGCTTCCTGTTATCCAAAGAAATATAAGCAGAAAGAGTTGGAAGAACTGGTGCTAATTATGATAAGACAGCAGGTAACCCTTGCAGAGGATACCATAAAGCAGTTAAAGAAAGCCAATCAGACTTTGAATATTCCGAAACTCCGATATCGAAAAAAGCAATATGAAAAGAAGCTGGCGCTTCGTAAACAGGAGAAAATGGAACTGTATGAACAATATGCAGAAGAACAGATTTCTTTGAAAGATTACCTGGCACGAAAACAAACCTGTATGGAGAAGACAGCAGTTTATCAGCAAAAGATACAGGAGATAGAAGCAAGAATTTTAAAAGGGGAGGAGAAAAAACAAAAGGAGAAATCAGAGGGACTGCAACTTTTTGTAAAATATAAGGGATTGGAAGAGCTGTCTTATGAAGTTCTGCATGAGCTGATTGAAGTCATAAATTTTTATGATCCGGAACATATTGAAATTGTATGGAAATACAGGGACGAATTTCTGGAAGCAATAGGATAAGAAAGAACCGGGAGAGCTTATTGTCTTGGATTCCAGTAGAGAAGAAGATTTCATAAAAGAGGAGGAAAACGCTACGGTGTCTTCCTCTTCTTTGTATTAGGAGAAAATTTGGCAAAGAAGATGGGGGAAGAGCCATGTATCTTGAAACATATTCTATGGAAGAACTGATGGAACTGATAGAAGAGAAAGGATATTGTTCTGTGGAAGCAGTAGAAATTCTGAAAGAAATGGAACAGGCAAAAAAAGAGTATGATTTTTTACTCCGGGATTGTAAGGAAAAAGCGTGGAAAACAGACCAGGTGGTAGTTGATTATTACAGGTATCTCTTGGAAGAATTGCGGAAAGCGTTGCCCTATGATGCTATGGGAGGTCAGCACACGATTCCGATTCTGGTATTGCAAGAGTTCCGGAAACAGGATATTGTAGAAAAAATCAGGAATTTTATAGGCTGTCAGGCTGGGTTTTCTGATCATGATCTGTTACAGGAAATACAGAAATTTATTACCGTACATCTGGACCCGCAGGGAATTATCCTCTATATGGATGTACTGGGGAATCAGCCAGTGGCAAGGAATGCTTACAAACAGGGAGGACAAATGTGGTAAAAGAAAGAGTATTGGCGGTTCCGGATACAAGCATTTTTATTGCAGAACTGCCGGAAGCGACCAGAAACATCATAAGAAAAGACTTAGAAGAACACGCAAGAGAACATCATTACCGGCTGGAGTGGGATTTGAAAAATAAAGACTATGTAGCAATGAGCCGGAGATTTTGCGATATGGAAGACATTTATATGGATACCCATCTGCATTTTTGTGAGGCAGGGGAGGATATAGAGCCCTATGAAAAAAGCCTGCAGCGGACCATTTCTATCAGGTTATATCAAGACGAAGTAGAAGAACTCTGTAGGAAGTCTGGAAAAGTTGGGCTGTCAATCGGTGAACTGTTTGAAAACTTTGTTGCAGATTTGATTTGTGGTACACATACCAATGGTTCTGATGAACGCATGTATATTGAGCAATGGTTTGACCGGTGCTATTTCAGTATTATGCCAGAGGAAACATTTTTATCTTATCTGCTTGAAATGCGGGAGATAGACAGTGTTTTGGAATGCTGGGAAATCTTGCAGGAGTTGAAGGATCTGGAAGAGCCGGATTGTTATGATAAAGAGGAACTGGAGATACAGCAGAACACCTTGGAAGAATATTTTCAGGAATATAGAACCTATACAAGAGAACCGACAGAAGACCAATTGGAAGCTGCTATGGAAAAGGTGCTGGAATGGAATAAAGAAAGAGAGTATTTGTTGGAGGGAAATGTTCCAGAGAAGTCTTTGGGACGGTAGCCGGATTGGAGAAAGGAAGAAAACAGTGATAAGTAATGCGGAAAGAATTGTGTTAAGAAATATGTACCCACCGGGGTGTCGGGTAGAGTTGGAAGATATGGAAGCTGATCCGTATGTAAAACTGAGCCCCGGTGATTTAGGAACTGTACAGTTTGTAGATGATGGCGGACAGATACATGTATCCTGGGATTGTGGATACAGCCTTGCTATGGTGTTTGGTGTAGATCATTGCAAATGTGTTATGAGAGAGGAACGTTTGCAGGAGATATTACAAAGGATACAGGCTATGCCATTTGAGAGCTTGGAAAAAATGGAACGGTATGTTATGGAAAAATTATCAGGGGTTTTTCCTAAAATCAGTTTTCAGAAGAAAGAAGGGCAGGAGGTTTTTGTAGATATGGGAGTTGCCGCATTTATGAAGAAGGGTCTTGGTGTGGCAATTCAATATGAAACTGACAGCCAGCAGCACATCTTTATAAAAAAGATGGAAATGCAGGGACAGGATATTAAAGGAAAATTTGTCTTTCAAATGCAACAGAAACAGCGGTAGATTGAGAACAAGGATAGTAGAAATAAATAAGATTGTGATGATTAGTAATATTTGATAAGATATAAATAAAATTTATAAGAATATCGGGGGAACGATATGAGGTATTGCTGTGAAAAATGTTTTTCTAATAAGTATTTAAAAGAATATATCTTATCGGAGAGGAATGTAGGAAAATGTGATTATTGTAATTCCAATGGAGTAAATATTATTTCTACAGGAGAAATAGGAGCCTATATCCGAGAGTGTTTAAAAAAAGCGTATGAAGATATAGAAAATGGTACAGGGGCGTATTGGGACTCAGAAGAGAAACAATATTGCAATCGGACAGGAAGGAGTGTAGCTCCTTATTCAATCAGAGATATTTTAGTAGAAGAAGAAAATGTTTTAAACGAGGCTGTTATAGATACGACTATATTGGAAGATATATTTTCAGATTCAGGGTTAAGTTTTGAAGAAAAAAAGCAAGGGGAATCAGATGTATTTGAAGATATAGATAATTGTAATTTGGTACTTAAAGATGATTTATATGGCCTTGAGGCAACAAAAATGTATTATACATGGGAATTTTTCAAGTATATTACAAAATACTATAATAGATTCTTTGATATAGATAAGGATTGCCAGAGAAGAGATTATTTAAAAGAATTAGTACCATATATTTTAGAATATGATACTGTTATAAAAGCAGGAACGATTTATTATCGAGCAAGGAAATTGAACGATGAGAAATTACATGATCTGGATTATGCAGGGGTTTACAAAGAAATGGCTCCTGCACCCCCTAAATATGCAACAACAAATAGAATGAGTCCAGCAGGTATTTCATATCTATATGTTGCATCAGATAGAGAAACGGCATATAAAGAATGTCGATATAAAGATGCAACAGTAATGGTTGCTGAATATGTATTAAAAGAAGAATTGACAATTATTGATTTTTCTCAAGTTGCTTTTGTTACTACCAAAAGTATATTCAGCGAAGAATATGATCATGATTTACGTTGGATAAATAATTTTCTTGATGCATTTATTAAAGAGATAACCTCTCCAGTGGATGATAAAAAAGAGGATCATTCCTATGAATATGTAGCAACTCAGGTTATAGCAGAATATATAAGAAGCCTAGGATATGACGGAATATGTTTTAATAGCAGTGTAGGGAGAGGAAAAAGTTATGTATTTTTTTGTGGGCCAAACATGGAGTACAGTTCTGATGGATATGATTATATAGATGAATATTTATGGGATACTTATCCTAAATTGACATATTTTACGGACTGGTTTGATATTCAGAAGCTGGAATACAATTATGTTTTTCAAGATGGGGTTAAATATCGAGTGGAGAAGAAAATTGTTTTAAAAGACGAGTAATTCTGATTAACTCAAACTATTATGAAAGATTGCTGAAATAGGCAGTCTTTCTTTTTGTGTAAATTCAATATTTTTTTTGGATATTACTTGACAGGATAGGGAAAGACTACTCTGCTCCATGTGCTGACCGGGGTTGACACACCGGACGATGGAGAAATCGTAATAGGAGGAGAAACATTTTCACAGCTTACGGAAGAAGAGAAGGCATTTTTTCGCAGAAAGCATATGGGAATGATTTTTCAGGATTTCCAGCTTTTGGAGAGTTTGACGGTAAAAGAAAATATATTGTTACCACTCATTCTTGAACGAAAAGAAGCAGACATCCAGCAAGAGCGTTTTTCAAGAATAGCGGATGTGCTCGGCATTGAAAAATTAGCTGACAAAGGAATTACGGAAATATCGGGAGGTCAGAAACAGAGAGTTGCGATTGGCAGGGCGCTGATCAATGAACCGGATATTATTTTTGGAGATGAGCCAACAGGAAGCCTTGACCGAAAGACCACCGGGGATGTGATGCGATGTATGAAACAGATGAATCAACGGTCTGGCATCAGCTTTCTGCTTGTGACACATGATGCTTATACGGCATCCTTTTGTGACCGGGTACTTTTTCTACAGGATGGGAATCTGGAAAAAGAAGTAAAGAAAGAGAACACTGCCGATAATTTCAGAGAAGATATATGGAAAACGCTGTGCGGTTTGGGAGGTGGAAAAGATGACCTTTTTTGATATTTCCCGAAAGATGCTGAAAGCTGGTTTTTACAAATATCGATTGTACTTTCTATGCAATTTATCTGCAACGGCATTATTCTGTTGTTTTGCAGTTATTTCCACAAACAGGACGTTTATGAATGCGTCGATTGTAAATTCATCAATATCCAATAACATTTATCTTCCATTTTTTCTGTCTGCAGTGTTTCTGGTTTTTTTCTTCCTGTTTCGTGTCAGGCATTTCTGGCATCAAGAAAACAGGAATACGGCGTGATGTTTTCTCTTGGCATGAGCCGGAAGGAAGCGTTTAGAAACTTACTTTTTGAAAATGTGATCATATCCGTGTTGGCATTAGCAATAGCACTTGCGGCAGGAACTGTGCTGTCATTTTTATTTTTTTCCGTTATCATTTATGCAATAGATGTTCACGGAGTGCAATGGCAGTTTTGCCCGGAAGCATATAAGCTTACAGCAGTTCTATATACAGTAGTGGTGGCAGTTGCCTTTATCCTGAATGCCGGGAGACTTATGCTGGATAAAATCGGAACCCTGCTAAAAGCACAATATCGGGCAGAAAAAACAGGAAAGATCGGTACGTTCTTATGCAGACTTGCACCCAACTACATGAGGTTTCATCTGGTGGAATGGTCATTTGTCCGCAGACACAAGAAAGAATGGGGATGTAGGTATGTTTTAGCCTCTCTCATAATAGCGGTATCTGTTATGCTTACGGGGGTATGTGTGACTTTATATCCGGCTTTTCTACAGGATGCAAAAAGTTATTCTCCCTATGACATGGTGTACTCAGAAATCTATGGAATGAATCAGGTTTCAGTACAGGATGTCCTTCATATATTGGAGAAAAATGGTGTTACTGTAGAACAGGTCATTCAGCTTCCCTATATCAGAGATGATGTTTTTAATTACCTTCCTGTGACAGAAATAAACCGGGATTTTGGATGTGATTATCAGATTCAGGAAGGCGAGTTTTTGAATTTGTTTCAGTACAATCTGGAAGATGGGTATGAACATAACATACAGCCAGTATCTACTGTAACGATTCCCGGGGATAGAAAGCTGCAGTCTGTTGGAACAGATGTAAAGATACTGTTTAATCAAAATCCGACCTTTGCAGATAAAACACTGATCATCAACGATTCTGATTTCGAAAAATTAAGTGCAGATATAACAGGTAGTGCTGGTAGCGCAAACTTGTTTCAGTTTCAGAATTGGGAAGATTCTTATGCGGGAGTATGTGAAGTAAAAGAATATCTGCAGGAAAGCAATCAGTTGAATGAAGATGAGCAGACGTATTATGAATTGTCTTCGAAAGTGGAGAAATACCAGGATGCAAAGAAATCAGGACAATTTTTATTATTTTTGATGGCATTTGTGATAGGGCTTATGATAATGGCTGAGTTTCTGTTAATTCATTCACGTATCCAGGCAGAGAAGGAAGAAAATAGCAGGGTCGTTTGTAGTTTGCGAATGTTGGGAATGATAGACAAGGAAATGGTAAAGTGCCTATGCTATAAGAATTTTCTAAGATTTATACCGCCATCGGTTGTGGGAACAATCCTTTCTTTCCTGCCATCTTATTATCTGAATGAGAGTTATGGAATGGGGACGAATGGAATTCTGGCAGGAATCGTATTTGGAGTGATTTTGACAGTCGGAATATTCGTAGTGATACGCAGGTATTCTGAAAAAGAAGAAAAACTTTATGAAAGCGGTTTTATAATACAAGGAAGAGGATTTTTTGATTATAGATAAGTAGAAAAAGATTCAAATCCTGTGTATAATTAAAAGATAAAGATAGAGACAACTCGGAATTTACAGGAAGTGTGACAAGAAAGCCAAAACGGTATATTGGGAAAAAAAGATTAAGAAAAGAATAAAGAGCTGGTTTTAATTGTAAAATTTATGTGGAACTAACATCAGCTTATTGACATAAATTTAAAAATAAGTATAATAATAGTTGAGTAATTGTTCAACTATTATTATTTGGAGGTGAATATATGTCAAAAACGTCTTATATTTGTAATTGCGATGTAATTCATGAGGATATTGTGAATGATGTGAAATCCAAGATGCAGCCAAAAGATGATTATATCCAGTTGGCTTCTTTGTTTAAGCTATTTGGAGATGGAACTAGAGTACAAATCTTACACGCTCTAGAACAGAGTGAGATGTGTGTATGTGATCTTGCAGTGCTACTGGGGGTAACAAAATCTGCAATTTCGCATCAGTTAAAGGCATTACGCCTAGCGAATCTGGTAAAATTCCGTAAAGAAGCACAGATAGTTTACTACTCGCTGGCAGATGATCATGTGAAAGAGATTATTGACAAGGGATTTGAGCATCTTTGGCAGAAATAATATTTTTTAATATTATAGTTGAGTAATTGAACAATTAAACAAATTATAAGGAGATTATCATGAAACGCATATTTCTATTAAAAGGGTTGGACTGTCCGAATTGTTCCGCAAAAATTGAAAAAGAAGTCGGAGAGTTGGATGGAGTGCAATCCTCAGTGGTAAATCTGATGAAGCAGACGCTTACAATCAATGTTGCTCAGACAGCCGCAGATACGATAGCCAGTCAGATTGAAACGATTGTTCATAGCCATGAGCCAGATGTGGAAGTTTCTGAAATTGTACAGGAATCTTATATACCGGAAAAAAAGCAGGAGGCCAATGAATCCTATAACAATGAGGATAAGAAGTTGACAGTTCGTTTAGCGACTGGTGCAGCAATCTATGCCATTGGTATGGCATTGACTGTTTTTGCGAAAGTGCCACTGCCTATCGAGTTAGCTTTTCTCATTGTTTCTTATGTTATTCTTGGTGGAGATGTTGTATGGCAGGCTGTGAGGAACATTTCAAAGGGGCGTGTATTTGATGAACATTTTTTGATGAGTGTTTCTACGATTGGAGCTTTTGTCATTGGTGAATATCCAGAAGCAGTTGCTGTTATGCTATTCTATCAGGTAGGTGAATTTTTTCAGTCATTGGCTGTTAAGCGTTCAAGAAAATCTATATCAGACTTAATGGATATACGTCCAGATTCTGCTACAGTAAGAAGAAATGGGGAATTGATTACCATATCTCCAGAAAATGTCTCCATTGGTGAGATTATTATTGTAAAGCCTGGTGAAAAAATTCCATTAGACGGTGTGGTATTGGATGGAGATTCTATGCTGGATACAAGCGCCTTAACAGGAGAATCAGTTCCGAGAAGTGTTCATAAAGGAGACGAAGCACTTTCCGGTTGTATGAATCAGACGGGTGTCTTAATGATTAAGACAACAAAAGCATTTGGTGAATCTACGGCTTCAAAGATTATTGATCTTGTGGAAAATGCGTCAAGCCGAAAAGCACCAACAGAAAATTTTATTACTACATTTGCACGTTATTATACACCTGTGGTTGTAATCTTAGCAGCTTTTCTGGCGATTCTGCCACCGATCATTCTTGGCGGAGGCTGGACAGAGTGGATTCGCAGAGGATTTGTTTTCCTTGTGGTATCTTGTCCATGTGCATTGGTTATTTCAATCCCGCTGACTTTCTTCGGCGGCATTGGTGCAGCATCTAAACGAGGTGTTCTTGTAAAAGGAAGCAATTATTTAGAGGCACTTAATAATGTCAGCGTTATTGTGTTCGATAAAACCGGAACACTTACAAAAGGTGTTTTCAATGTGACGGATATTTTGCCTGCAAATGGATTTTCAAAAGAACAGGTTCTGGAGTATGCGGCAGAGGCAGAGAGTTTTTCTAACCATCCTATTGCAAAATCCATTCTTGCTGCTTATGGAAAAGAAATTGATCAGTCAGTGATTTCTGATTATAAGGAAATTTCAGGATATGGAATCAGTGTAATGGCAGGGGAAAAGAAAGTTTTTGCTGGCAATACGAAACTTATGGATACAGAATGTATAGAGTACACAACCTGTGAAAACACAGGTACAAAAGTTTATTTGGCTGTAGATGGTCAATATGCAGGATGTATTTTGATAACAGATGAAGTGAAGCCGGACAGTAAAAAAGCAATTTCTGACCTGAAACATATCGGCGTGGAAAAAACAGTCATGCTTACCGGTGATGACGAAAAAATTGGGAAGTCCGTTGCAGAAGAATTGCAGTTGGATGAATATTATGCACAGCTGCTTCCTGACCAAAAAGTGGAAAAGGTTGAGCTTTTAGATAGTAAAAAGAGACCGGGAAGCAAATTGGCTTTTGTTGGTGATGGTATCAATGACGCTCCTGTCCTTGCCCGTGCAGATGTTGGTATTGCAATGGGTGGGCTTGGTTCGGATGCGGCTATTGAAGCAGCAGATGTAGTTCTGATGACAGATGAACCGTCTAAGCTGGTGGACGCGATTGAAGTAGCAAAAGCGACAAAACAGATTGTCATGCAGAATATAGTGATTGCTCTTGGGATTAAGAGTGTGTTCCTGATTCTTGGCGCTTTTGGTATTGCGGGAATGTGGGAAGCTGTATTTGGTGATGTAGGCGTTACCATAATTGCCGTCTTGAACGCAATGAGGATTTTGAAAAAATAAGAAACGAGGTGGCAATGTGAAACGGAAATTGATTCTGTTAGCAGTTACAATTGTTTTTCTTGCAGGTTTCGGTGCACTTTTGCACTCACCGCCTTCTATGATTGATGCAGTCACAGGAGCAACACCGAAGTCAAAAAAGGCGGCTCAAGCCGCCGCACAGTTGGAAGGCTCTTATGTTCTCGGTATTAATATGATGTCAGATGGTCTCGACAACGAGAACACCCGGAATAAATTAAAAGAATTGGCACTGGACGATTCGGAAACAAATGAAACAGATCTCATGAAAACGGACATTAGTTTTCGGTTATATGTATCTGAGACGGATTATCCGCTTGTCAGTTATGCTAAGAAACTCTGTGACAGGTTGAAACAGGCCGGTTTTTCCGTAGATCTGAAAGAGTACAGTAACACAATGATGCTATCAAGAGTGGTAAGTGGAAAGTATGATGTATTCCTGGCATCGGATGATTTTATTGACGTTACAACGCTAACACAGATGGACTATATGATCATGGACAGCGAAGAAATGAGGTGAGCGGGAATTTATGAGAAAATGGAATACGATTTTGTCTGTTTTAATGCTTCTCATTTTTATGATTCATGGAATCATGGGCAGCTTTATGCTGAACGGAGTTGGAAGTAGTGCAGGAAAACTTCTTGCATGGATTGGTGTTGGTATTCTTGTTGTGCATACGGTGATTGGTGTCATCCTGACAGTTCAGAGTTTACAGACAGCGAAGCAATCAGGAAAAATGTATCTGAAACAGAACGCCATATTTTGGGCGAGACGAGCCAGTGGGATGGCAATACTGATTCTGCTGTTATTCCATATTGGTTTGTTTGGAAAGGTGCAGAATGGGACATATATTTTGTTCCCTTTTACAACGGTAAAGATGGTAACTCAGCTTTTGTTCGTAGCGGCAATCTTTGTTCATATTTTTATCAATATACGCCCATTGCTCGTATCACTGGGAATCATTAGTTATAAAGAACGAAGGAGCGATATTTATTTGATCCTTTCGGTGCTTCTTCTTTTTATAGCGGGAGCGGTTATTTTATATTATATTGGGTGGCAATATCTATGAGTAAGACAATTGTTATTATAGGTGCTGGACTGGCAGGACTTTCAGCGGCTTTGCAGGCAGCGGAAAATGGATGCAATGTAAAACTGGTTTCCTCCCTTCCGTCAGAGCGGGCACAGTCTGTTATGGCGGAGGGCGGTATCAACGCAGCTTTGAATACAAAAGATGAAAACGACAGTCCCGAAGAACATTTTACAGATACAATAAAGGCAGCATGTGGTCTGGCAGATCCAAATGCAGTTTGGGGAATGACACAGGCAGCACCGGAGCTGGTGCACTGGCTGCTAAAACTTGGAGTTAAATTTAACATGAGTGGCTATGATGATGTGGATCTGCGAAATTTTGGCGGGCAGAAAAAGAAACGGACTGCTTTTGCACAGAGCGATACCGGGAAGCAGATCATGACAGCTATGATAGACGCTGTTCGCAGGAAAGAAGCATCTGGTATGGTAGAACGGTTCAGCCATCATTCTTTCCTAACACTTCGTCTGTGTGGCAATATTTGTTGTGGCTGCGTAATCAGGGATGAATACAGTCAGGAGACTGTGGAATTACCGGGGGATGCGGTTATTGTTGCCACCGGTGGTATGCACGGATTGTTTGGAAATACAACGGGTTCGCTGAGCAATACAGGAGAAGTCACCGCAGAATTGTTCCGGCTTGGTGTTCCTCTGGCAAATGGCGAGATGATCCAGTACCATCCGACAACTGTGAAATGTGGTGGAAAACGCATGCTCATCAGCGAGGCGGCCAGAGGGGAAGGTGGCAGGTTGTTTGCCATGAAAGATGGAAAACAATGGTATTTCATGGAGGAAAAATACCCGGAGCTTGGAAATCTGATGCCACGAGATATTACCGCCAGAGAGATATGGAAGGTCAGCCATGAATCAGAGGTATTTCTTGACATGACGGAAATATCGGAGGAGATTATTTCAAATAAGCTATCTGGTCTGGCAGACGATTGTATGACCTATTTGCATAAAGATATACGAAAGGAACCGGTGTCTGTTTTACCGGGAATTCACTATTTTATGGGAGGCATTCTGGTGGATGAGCAGCACAGAACGCCGATTCAGAATCTTTACGCTGCCGGAGAATGCTGTGCCCAATATCATGGTGCCAACCGTCTTGGTGGAAATTCTCTGTTAGGAGCGTTATACGGAGGACGTGTTGCGGCAAAATCAGCATGCGAACAGGCAGATGTAGTAGATCTATCTTGTGCGACACAGATAGATTTTCCACCAGCGTCCCAAATTTCAGAAATAAAGCAATTAAACAAAGTGATGCAGGAGACTATGGGCGTTGTCAGAAATGAGAATACGTTGTTAAATGGGATTCAAACGGTACAAGCGCTGACAGGAAATCTTCCATTGCTTGGCATGGCAGTTCTAAAGAGTGCTCTTGCAAGAAAAGAAAGCCGTGGTGCACACTGGCGGGAGGATTATCCGAAGAGCAATGACGATGATTACCTTAAAACAACGGTAGCCAGATTTGATGGAAAGCAGATACAGATTTCCTTTGTACCTGTTCCAGAAAGGCGGTGATTCACTTGGTATATAAAATAAGAATCAGGCGGCAGGAGAGTCAGAAAGCAGACAGTTATTGGCAGGAATTTGAGTTTGACGGAAGCAAAAACAGCTCTGTTGCCACTGTTCTAAAGGAATTGAACAGTAGAACTCCTTTGAAAGATAACTCAGGAACTATAGTTACTCCCATCAGCTGGGAATGTAGCTGTATGGTGCGAAAATGTGGGGCTTGCGCCATGCTGATTAACGAACGTCCGAGGCTGGCATGCTCTACATTTCTACATATGTTAAAAGGTTCTACAATCACCTTGGAACCTTTAAGCAAATTTCCGCTTGTAAGAGATTTGATCGTTGACCGGTCAAATCTGTTTGAAAATTTGAAAAAACTGAACCTTTGGCTTGAAAGTGAAGCTTATATGAGTTCGTGGACACATGAACCGAGATACCAGTCGGCACGCTGCCTGATGTGTGGCTGCTGCCTTGAAGTGTGTCCTAACTTCTCTGCAAATGGGACTTTCGCAGGCGCTGTTGCTGCAGTCAACGCATTTCGGATTCTGAATGAAGAACAGGAAAGCACTCATTTGAATGAGATTTCTGCTGAATATAAGAAGAAATATTTTGAGGGATGCGGGAAGTCGTTATCTTGTCATGATATTTGTCCGATTGGTCTGCCTGTGGAAGAACTGCTTGTAAGGTCAAATGCAGCGGCTGTTTGGGGCAAATAAAATGGATGATAAAAGCTATAATGAATGTATGAAGAGAATCAAAAACTTGATTCTCTTTTTTAAAACACATACATTGGCAAATATCTATGTATATATTATATTGAACATAGACAATGATCAATGTGAGGTGTCAATATGAATGCAATGGATGTGGCTTTGATATGCAAGGCTTTGGGCGATGCGAACCGGCTGGAAATTGTACAGATGCTGTCGGATGGAGAAAAGTGCGGGTGTAAACTTTTGGAAAGATTTGAAATTACCCAGCCAACTTTATCCCATGATGAATTTTCCGGAAATATTGTAGCTAATAGTTATTTAAACTGTTGTATTTGTTTAAAAATTAAAAAATATCTAATGAGTCTTCCGCATCTACCCACATCTGCAAATTTCCATCAAGATATAATCTTGCATATTCAAGAGGATCATCAATGGCGAGTGCGTTTAATGCACAGTCTGATCCTGATGTGGTTTTTAAGTCCTTTTCAGCTTCCCAACAGTCAATGCGGAGCAT
>NZ_JAQCSY010000026.1:0-229 GCF_027686195.1 Coprococcus sp. AF102-57
GGCGCTCTAACCAACTGAGCCATCGGGCCATATGAAATTTTTAAAAAGTGGACCTTCAGGGACTCGAACCCGGGACCGATCGGTTATGAGCCGATTGCTCTAACCAGCTGAGCTAAAGGTCCAAATTAAATACGTCCCACTAAGGACAAAAGCCGATGATCGGACTCGAACCGATAACCTGCTGATTACAAATCAGCTGCTCTGCCAATTGAGCCACATCGGCATATTG
>NZ_JAQCSY010000026.1:239-46631 GCF_027686195.1 Coprococcus sp. AF102-57
AAAACTATTTTGGTGAACTGTTTTATAACAGTGACCGAAAATTATAATAGCATAACTATATGATTTTGACAAGTGTTTTTTTGAAAAAAATAAAATTTTTCGGCTAAATTTTTAGCTTAAGGAGAAAATGAGGAATATCTGTGTCGGAAAGCTGAAAATTCATAAGATGAAAAAAAGAGCCGATACAAAACTGTATCGGCAGAGTAGAGAGAAGATATATATAAAAGGTATAGGTCAAAGACATATGCCTGATTTTTTAGGCGGACATCCTGATAATCTTACAGAGTTTATATCATATAGGATTACCGGCGTCCCTTAACTTTATGCATTTAGTATAACGGGAAATTATGGAAAGAATGTGACGGGCAGATAAAGAAATCCTGAAATATCTTAAAAACTTCTGAAGAAGAGATAAATTTCAGCAAAACAGTTGACGTATATAGATTACCGATATAATATGAAGGTACAAAGTATATAGATAATCGATATAAGGAGGGAGAAAGAAATGGCAGTTGATAAAAGTCTGATATCAGGGAGTACGACTCTTTTGATCTTAAGCCTTCTGGAAGAGAAGGATATGTATGGATATGAGATGATCGATACGTTGAAAGGAAAGTCAAACAATGTATTTGAACTAAAAGCGGGAACCTTATATCCGCTACTGCATTCTATGGAAGAAAAGGGATGGCTTACCGTATATGAGCAGGAGGCCGGTGGAAAGATGAGGAAGTATTACCGGATTACCAGAGATGGGAAAAAGCAGTATCAGGCAAAAAAGAAAGAGTGGAAAGAGTATTCGGAAGCTATTTTACAGGTGATCGGAGGTGTGTGTTTTGGAACGGCGTGATTATCTGGAATTGATGACCGGTCAGATCCGCTGCAAGAAAATGTGTCCGGTTATTGCAAAGGAAGTAGAAGATCATATTGAAGATCAAAAGCAGGCTTTTATGGCAGAAGGGATGAAGGAAGAAGAAGCTGAGAAGGCAGCTGTGGAGGAGATGGGTGATCCGGTGGAAGTCGGAGTGGAGATGGATCAGATCCACAGACCGAAGATGCCATGGAAAGTAATTTTTGTAATCGCTCTGATGCAGATTTTAAGTGGAATGTTTGCAGCTTTCTTTTTGAAACAGAATGAAAGTTATGGATATATCGCAGGAATCCGGCAGATATTCCGGCTTGCGATGGCATTTTCGGTTATGATCCTGGTGTGTTATATGGATTACAGCTGGATCGGGAAGCACGCAAGGCTTTTGGCAGGCAGTTATCTGTTGTTTATGGTTCTGATGAGACATTTTTTTACCCTTCAGATTAACGGTGCAGTAAGATGGATTGGAGTCGGCGGTTTCAGTGTAAGTCTTTCGCTGATGAGCTGGCTGTTTCTTCCATTGTATGGTGCAGTGTTGTATCGGTACCGGGGAGAAGGATATGGTGCTGTTCTTAAAGCCATAGTCTGGATGCTGCTTATCGCAGGGATTCTGATCACCTGTCCGGATCTTGTGATGGCAGGGACGGTTGGACTTTCCTGTGTCTTTATGCTGATGCTGGCACTGGAAAAGGGATGGTATCAGGTTGCGGTTACAAAGGTGATGACCGGAATAGGTATCAGTGTTGTTGGAGTTCCGGTTGGCATACTGGCATATTTTTTCTTCTTTGGTGCAGAATATCAGAAAAGCCGTATCCTGGCGATGTTTGCAGTGAATAAGTCACAAATGATGAAAGGGACAACGCTTGGGGCAGTACGGGAACTGCTGTCGAAATGTATGGCAGTTGGACGCGCCACCGGAGTAGAGGACTTTTGGACTGGGGACCGTATCAGTTCCGCGGATTATATGATGCTTGGAATTGCGGGGTATTGTGGAATTCTTGTGATGGTTCTTTGTATTGCAATAATTGCCGGTTTGCTGTGCTGGTTTTTAAGAAGCGCGCTGAAGCAGAAGAACCAGCTTGGTATGATGATGGGATTTGGCTGTGTGATGGTTCTGGCAATTCAGTTTCTGTTATCACTGCTGGCGAACATTGGGGTATCCAGGTTCGGTCAGGGAGCCTGGTGTCTGTTCTTCGGATATGGACGAAGTGGCCAGATGGTTTCAGCAGTATTGATGGGAATTTTGCTGAGTATTTACCGGCATCAGAATGTAACTCCTGAGCTTGTAGTTGAAAAAAGAGCGGTGGCGAGCTAAGATAGAAGAAAAAAGAGGAGGAACAAGATGCTGGTTTGTGATTATATTGTAGAGAGAATCGATGGAGATTATGCGATGCTGAAGCGGACCAATCTGCCAGAGGAAGAGGCAAAGATGGTAGCAAGAGCACTTCTTCCGGAAGAGATCCGGGAAGGAAGCCGCCTTCATTATGAATTACTTCAGTATACAATTGTTGAATAAAGGTATGGAAAATGTGTGTGCCCTGGGACTGGAAAGTGCCGGAGCACACTTTTTTCAAAGTGTAATTTTCTGTTTAGAAATTTTTCAGAAAATATTAAGGAAAATGGATGTGCATATTTAATAAAAAGAGAGTAAACTCTACTTCCGAGGTGAAGAATATGGATAAGATTTCGGTAGTAGTACCATGTTATAACGAAGAAGAGGCATTGCCTGTTTATTATAAAGAAATGTGCCGTGTAATGGACGAGATGAAGGATGTTGTATTTGAACTGATTTTTGTAGATGATGGTTCATCAGATGCGACGCTTGGTATCATGAAAGACCTGAATGAAAAGGATAGCAGGTGCAGATATCTTTCATTTTCCAGAAACTTTGGAAAGGAAGCTGCGATTTATGCAGGACTGAAAGCATCGGAAGGCGATTATGTTGCACTTATGGATGTAGATCTTCAGGATCCACCGACGCTATTACCTGAGATGTATGAGATCCTGCAGGAGGATGGATACGACAATGTAGCGACAAAAAGGGTCACAAGAACCGGAGAGCCACGTATCCGTTCTTTCCTGTCAGAAAGCTTTTACAAATTTGTCAATGCTATTTCAAAGACAGAGATTGTAGATGGAGCGAGAGATTACCGGCTGATGAAGCGGAAGATGGTGCAGGCAGTTCTGGAAATGAGCGAGTATAACCGTTTTTCAAAGGGAATCTTCGGCTGGGTTGGATTCCGTACAAAATGGCTGCAGTACGATAATATTGAGCGCTCTGCCGGAAAAACCAAGTGGTCCATGTGGAAGCTGTTTAAATATTCGGTGGAGGGAATTACTGGATTTTCAGTGGCACCGCTCTCACTGGCTTCGGTAGTGGGTGTACTGTTCTGCGTGCTTTCCTTTATTATGATCGCAGTAATCGTAATAAGGACGCTGGTCTGGGGAGATCCGGTATCCGGCTGGCCGTCACTTGCCTGTATTATTTTCATGGTCAGCGGAGTACAGCTTCTCTGTACCGGAATTGTAGGGGAGTATCTGTCAAAGACTTATCTTGAGACGAAGAAACGTCCGATTTTTATTTTAAAGGATTCCAGCGATGATAAGGAGCAGAAGCATGAAAGAACGTAGAAAAGGTCTGCTATGGGAAATGGCACTGATCCTGCTTACGGTTGCCGCCTGTCTGTACTCTACAGGCGCAGGAAATATTTTCGGGGCAAAGGTGGACTGGAGCAGTCAGCACAGTGTGTTCCCGGAATATTTCCGGCAGCAGTTTTATCGTACAGGGCAGTTTTTTCCTGAGTTTGCATTAAATATTGGCGGTGGTCAGAATATTTACAATTTTTCTTATTATGGATTGTTTAGTCCGGTCGTTTTGATCGGTTATCTTCTGCCGAATGTGAAGATGTCAGATTATATGATGGTGGCAAGTATTGTATGTCTGGCAGCAGCGGTTATAATTTTGTACCGGTGGCTGAAAAGCCGGGAATTTACAGCAGCGGTAAGCGGGATGACAGCGCTGATGTTTCTTTTCGCAGGACCTATGATCTATCAGTCGTCGCATCAGATTATGTTTGTAAATTATATGCCATTTCTTTGTCTGACATTTTTGGGAATCGACCGATATTTTGAACAGAAAAAATCCGATCTGCTGATCGGCGGAACCTTTCTGATGATTATGACAAGCTTTTATTTCAGCATCGGTGGAATACTGGCGCTTGGTCTATATGGAATTTACCGGTATGCAAGGACAAAAGAGCGGGCAGAAGAGATGATTACGGTAAAAGGATTTCTAGGTGACGGACTGCGGTTTGCAGGAAGGATTCTGACGGCAATCATGCTTGCAGGAGTTCTTCTTGTGCCGACTGCGATGGCTCTTCTCGGGAGAAGCGGAAGCAAGGGAGAAAAAACAGATATCTGGCAGCTTCTGACACCGCAGATCAATTTGGAAAAATTTCTGTATGGGGCATATGGACCGGGACTTAGCTGTCTGATGCTGATTATTTTGCTGACCGGACTTTTTTATAAAAAGGCTTATGAGAAGATCCTGTCGCTTGGTTGTCTGGTGGTACTGACAGTTCCGTTTTTTTCGTATCTGCTCAATGGTGCACTTTATATCAGACCGAAGTCGCTGATCCCGTTTTTGCCGCTTCTGTGCTATCTTACGGCAAAATATCTGGAGAAGCTGAAAAATCAGAAAATAGCGAGAATCTGGATGCTTCTTCCATGTCTGGCAATTATCATATATATTTATCTGAAGAAGGATGATGTGAAAAGCGAAGTCCTTTGGAAACTACTTTTGCTGGATGCGGTCATAACACTGTTGATCTGCGTGGCACAAGCGTATAGTGCATGGATTCGGAAGTATCTGACAGTAGCCGTTCTGGGACCGGTGATCCTGAGCCTTATTGTTACCGGAAGCTATTCCTGGGAAAAGAGTGGAAATCTGGAGAGCAGGAAAGCATATGAGGAAGATACCAGCCGGTCCATCGGGAAAGCTGTGGACAAGGCAATTACATCAGATAGTGGATTCTACCGGGTCGAGCAGGTTGGAAATGAAGAGGAAAATGCGGAAAATCTGAATCGTGTGTGGAACAGTGAGCAATATATTACATCCCTGTATTCGTCTTCCTATAATGCTGATTACCAGAATTTCCGTAAAAATGATTTTCAGGTAGAGCAGCCGTACCGAAATTTTCTGATGCAGTCGGTTTCGCAGAATCCGGTATTCAGACAGCTGATGGGAGTGAAATATCTGATCTCCAGTCAGAATATACCGGGATATGAGAAAAAGTGGATGACCGGGGGAGGGGATGTGTACTGTAATGAAAATGCAGCACCGATTGCCTATGAGACGGATCAGACGATGTCGGAAGCGGAATATGACAGACTGGATTTCCCATATAATCAGCTGGTATTTACCAGATATGCTGTGACAAAGGACGGAACTGTATCGGCAGGACAGGTGAAAGAAAAACTGGCAGAAGACATAGAGAAATGTGATTTTCGGATTCCGGAAAAGAATAACGGGATTTCACTGGTTGTCCCGACTGAAAACGGATATCAGGTGAAAATGAAAAAGCAACAGGAGTTCGAAGTGGCTGTCCCGGAACAGGAAGAGAAAGATGGAGTTCTGTTTGTACAGTTTCGAATCGAAAATAAAAAACCGAAAGAGGATATCGAAATATCCCTGGAAGGAGAGCGCAATAAACTTTCGTCAATCCAGCATGTGTATTATAACAGAAATACCGTATTTACCTATGCAGTAGGACTGGAAAAGGGGCAGAAAACGGTCTGTTTATCTCTTGGAAAAGGAGAGTATACGATTAAAGATATGAGTGCATATAACGGCGTATTAAATGAAGATACCGGCCTTTATCAGAGTGTATTCAGGGTGGATAAAGAGCAGACGAAAGGGAATCTGATCCAGGGGAGAATCAAAAGTCAGAAGGATGGAATGTTCATTACGTCCATTCCGTTTGATAAAGGGTTTGAAATGACGATAGATGGCGTAAAGGTGAAATGTGAAAAAGTGAATAAAGCGTTTCTGGGATTTCATCTGGAAGCAGGAAAACATAAAATCAGAATTTTATATCATGCGCCTGGAGTGACAGCAGGAAAGATACTGACAGGTCTTGGCGTTCTGATTGTGATCGCAGGGGCAGTAAGAAAGAAAAAATGCGCGGAGTGAATCTTTAAGATTCTGAAATAAAAAAGGATACAGTCTTAGAGCTGCATCCTTTTTTATTTGACAGAGAATTCCGAAGAAGCTTGCTTTTGCCATCCATGTATCTGCAGGTAGTAGTTTACTTCTGGCGCTTGATCTGAAAATGAACGGCATCATCAGACCAGATCTTATCGGTATATCGGATTTCGATGGTAGACCAGTTCAGTGGGACTTCCAGAGAAAGATATCCTTCCAGGGTTTCGCCGGGAGCGATCGTTCCATCGAGCTTTGGCTGGTCGCTTGTGGTTGCAAGAGCAGTAAATGCAGCTGCACTGTAGTCAAGTTTGGTATCGTCACAATAATTTTCAAAGCTTGCCATACTGCTGATGACCAGATCATCAGATGTCTGATTGACAATTGTCATGTGGACAAACATAAATTCATTGCCTTCTGTCGGGACAGACCAGTCATCTCCTTCGGATTCTACGTAGCTGTCCATCGTGATCTCAATGCCATTGTATGCGGCGGTCTCATTTTGCTTATAGATCTCTTTGGTGGCATCAGCTGTCTTCTTCGGTGTTGAAGTGCCGGAAGAATTGTCAGAAGAAGTGTGCATTTTGGAAAAAAGGAATATAACCGCAATAATGATCAGGATGAGAATCAAGATGATAAACGGCAGACTTTTTTTGTGTTTCTTTTTGGGGGTTGTTAGCTGGTCTGGTGAAGTTACATCATCAGAAGATACATCGGACTTTGTGCCTGCAGTATCGTTTTTGGAAACTGGCGTTGGTTTGGCAGCAGGTTCATCTTCCTGACCGGAGCTGATAACTGGTTCTGGAACTGGAGCATGCTCCTGTACGGAGGATTCATTTCCGGAAAAGGGTTTGTCTGTAGAAACTTTTTCAGTCTCTTTTTTTTCAGTGGCTTTCTTCTGAGCTTCTGCTTCTTCTGCTTCCGGAACATTTTTACGCATGCTGCGCATGGCAGCAGCTGTGCTGTGGTAGGTCTCCGGTCCGTTCAGGGGATCGTCGAAAAAAGCCTGCTGTCTGGCAGCCGGGCGCTTTTTTCTGGAAACAGATCCATGCTTATGGGCAGAAGATCTGGCACTTCGGGTATCTGTATCATCCGGAATCACAGCGGATGCCGGAAATCTTTTACGGCAGGTATCACAGAGATATTTGCCGGGACATTTTTTGCTGGGGCGGACTTTGTGACCGCATACAGGGCATTTCATTCTAAGTTAAGTCTCCTTTATGATTCAAGTGTTCTGTTTTTATTATAGGGGAAAATCCTGTCAAAAACAAGGAGGTATTCTTGTCGAACAGACAGAAAAGTGATATCATACTGACTAAGTAACGTGGCAGAAAGTCGAAGCTGTCAGATACAGGAAAACAAAAGAAAGCAGGGAATGATATGACATATCAGGAAATGATGGAAAACGCAAAATTATCTATGGGGCTTTACTGCAAAGCCTGTCCGGTTTGTGATGGAAGAGCATGTAAAAACCAGATACCGGGACCGGGCGCAAAAGGTGTTGGTGATACTGCGATCAGAAATTATAAAAAGTGGCAGGAGATCCGCGTGAACATGGATACGATCTGTGATGGCGGAGAGACAGACACTTCTGTGAATTTATTTGGAAAGGAATTTAAGATGCCGTTCTTTGCAGGACCGGTTGGAGCCGTGAATCTGCACTACAGTGACAAGTATGATGATGTTTCTTATAATAATGTACTGGTATCAGCCTGTGCAGATGCCGGAATCGCCGCATTTACCGGAGATGGAGTGAATGCAAAGGTAATGGAGGCTGCAACGGAGGCAATCCGTGAAAATGATGGATGCGGGATACCTACAGTAAAGCCTTGGAATCTGGATACTGTCCGGGAGAAGATGGAACTGGTGAAGAAGTCAGGAGCATTTGCGGTAGCGATGGATATTGATGCGGCAGGACTTCCGTTTCTGAAAAATATGAATCCGCCGGCAGGAAGCAAGAATGTACAGGAGCTTTCCGAGATTGTGAAGATGGCTGGAAGACCATTTATTGTCAAAGGCGTGATGACAGCGAAAGGCGCGAGAAAAGCAAAAGAAGCAGGTGCCGATGCGATCATCGTATCTAATCACGGAGGAAGAGTGCTGGATCAGTGTCCGGCAACTGCAGAAGTGCTGGAAGAGATTGTAAAAGAAGTGAACGGTTCTATGAAGATTCTGGTTGACGGAGGGATTCGCTCCGGTACAGACATTTTTAAGGCACTTGCACTTGGTGCTGACGGTGTACTGATCTGCCGGCCGTTCGTTGTAGCGGTCTATGGCGGTGGAGAAGAAGGTGTGAAGCTTTACATTGATAAGCTGGGAGCAGAACTCAAAGATGCCATGCAGATGTGCGGTGCACATTCTGTTTCAGAAATTACAAGAGATATGGTAAGATATTATCAGGACTAGAAAAATACATGCAGGAGGATAATACAATGGGAATGAGAGTGAACGCAGAGCTGCCATTACCGGCAGATCTGAAAAACGAATATCCGTTATCGGATAAATTAAAAGCTATCAAGGCGAAGCGGGATGAGGAGATCCGTGATATTTTTACAGGGAAATCAGACAAATTCGTGGTGATCATCGGACCATGTTCGGCGGACAATGAAGATTCGGTATGTGAGTATGTGAACAGGCTTGCAAAGTTAAATGACAGAGTATCGGATAAGCTGATGATCATTCCAAGAATCTACACGAACAAGCCACGTACAACCGGAGAGGGATACAAGGGAATGCTGCATCAGCCGGATCCGGAGCAGGCACCGGATCTGCTTGCCGGAATCATTGCAATCCGTAAAATGCATATCAGAGCCATGCAGGAGACTTATCTGACAGCAGCAGATGAGATGCTTTATCCGGAGAACAGAAGTTATCTGGATGATATTCTTTCTTATGAAGCGATTGGTGCGCGTTCGGTTGAGAACCAGCAGCACCGTTTGACTGCGAGCGGAATGGATATCCCGATTGGGATGAAGAATCCGACAAGTGGAGATTTATCGGTAATGCTCAATTCTGTTGTTGCAGCACAGGGACCGCACCGCTTCATTTATCGTGGGCAAGATGTGACGACAGGTGGGAATGATCTGGCACATGTGATCCTGCGGGGCGGCGTGGATAAATATGGCACAACGATTCCAAACTACCATTATGAGGATTGCAAGAGACTTCTGGATATGTATGAGCAGAAGAATTTGAAGAATCCTGCAGCGATCATTGATGCCAATCATTCCAATTCTAACAAGCAGTACAAAGAACAGCTCAGAATCGTAAGCGAGGTACTGCACACAAGAAACTATGATTCAAAGCTGAAAAAACTGATCAAAGGTGTAATGGTAGAAAGCTACTTGGTAGAAGGAAGACAGGATATCGGCGGAAATATGGTATACGGTAAATCGATTACGGATCCGTGTATTGGATGGGAAGATACAGTGAGACTGATTGATAAGATTGCGGAAGACTGTTAATTGTAAAAATACAGTGTATCAAGGTTGAAAAACTTTGATACACTTTTTTTTGCAGAAATGATTACAAAATTACAGTAAGATATATTTCCAGGGCAGATAGAATGTATGTTGTAAAAACATAAATTACGGGTTAATGAGAAAACTTTTCAAAAATTCCTATAGACAAAATCCCACTAATATAGTAGACTATAAATAGTTAGAAAAAGCTAACTAAAATAAATTTAAACAAACTCATACAAGAGGAAAACAACATGAACTGGATGCAGAAAGATGTACAGACATCTGCTCAGATGGAAATTGCATGGCAGTGTGCTCCGGTATTGACCGGTGTAAAGCCATCCAATATTCTGACCTTGAAAAATGTAAGTGAAAAGGAAGTTGCGGAAAGTCTGAAAGAGATGGGAATTTCATACAGCATGCTTTGCGACAGCGGAGTCCGAAAAGTATGGCTGATCTACAGAGAAGAAGAGATTCTTGAAATCCTTGGAAAAAAAGAATACAGCGAATTTCTTGATACACTTGGTTATCGGGGATTTGAGTTTCCACAGATGCTTCAGATCATGAATCTGAGATTTGAAGGATATCAGCATGGAAGTGCAGAGTTTCCACATGAACTTGGAATTTTCCTCGGATATCCACTTGCAGATGTGAAAGGGTTTATTGAGCACAACGGAAAAGATTTCCTTTATCAGGGATACTGGAAAGTGTATGAGAACGTAGAAGAACGCAAAAAAATGTTTTCTATCTACAACGTTGTAAAAGAGGAATTTATCAGGGAAATGCAGGCAGGGAAGGATCTGTGGCATGCAGCAAGAAGCGTGAGACAGCCATTTGACATACAGCCTGCATAAAGGAATAAAACCTGGTAGATGATAGAAAGAAAAAAGAAAGGAAGAATTTAAAAATGAGTGATATTTGTGTAGCATACTGGAGCGGAACAGGAAATACAGAAGCAATGGCACAGGCAATTGGAACAGGAATTACAGCAGCAGGGAAAAGTGCTGATGTAGTACCGATGGAAACTATTTCGCCTGCTGATTTAAAAGATCAGGCTGTCTGGGTACTTGGATGCCCTGCAATGGGAGCTGAAGAACTGGAAGACGGAACGGTAGAACCGTTTGTATCTGAACTGGAAGGATTTGCATCAGGAAAAAAGGTTGCCCTGTTTGGATCCTATGACTGGGGAGACGGCGAATGGATGCGTATATGGGCTGAAAGAATGGAACAGGCTGGCGCACAGATCGTCGGCGGAGAAGGACTTATCTGCCACGGAACACCGGGAGCAGATGCAATAGATGAGTGTGAGTCACTCGGCAGGGAGGTGGCTGGCTTATAAGAAATACGAATACCTTTTAAATAAAACAGAAAACCGAAAAAGCTAAATAATCAAATAAAATTATAATCAAATCAAAAACAAATAAAAATCAAAAATTAAAAGCTAAATAATCATCAAAAAAGAGCCGCTCCGTTTCTGCGGGGCGGCATACAAAAAAATCACAATCGTTATTAGAATGAATTAAGGAGATGGATAAGAATGAGCGTTGTAATTGTAGGAGGTCATGACAGAATGGTCTGTCAGTATAAAAAAATATGCAAACAGTTTAAATGTAAAGCTAAAGTATTTACGCATATGTCTGCCGATCTGAATAAGCAGCTTGGACAGCCTGACCTGTTTGTACTTTTTACAAATACAGTATCGCACAAGATGGTAAAAACCGCGCTTGATGAGGCAAAAAGAAGCAATGCGAAGGTGGTTCGCAGCCATACAAGCAGTGGTGCGGCTCTGACAGAAATTTTAACACAGGAAGCAGGAGCAGCAGTTTAAAGCATGAATTTATTTACCGGGATCATGATCCCTTTTATTGGAACGACGCTGGATGTGGCACTTGGATAGAATGCAGAGTGGAAAAGCGAAAAGAAATAAAATGAATGTGTCCTGGTATGAAAATTATCTGGGCACTTTTTATATGTGCCCAGCTTGGCAAATATAAAAAAGAGGTCTTTCTCACGAAAGACCTCTTACAGCGTGCGTTAGAGGATTCGAACCCCCGACCTTTTGGTCCGTAGCCAAACGCTCTATCCAGCTGAGCTAAACGCACATTTATATCGTGTGTTGAACTGTGTTGCTCAACAACAAAATCAAGTATACATCAGAAAAAATAATATGTCAAGTATTAAAATGAAAAAAGTTCAAAAAATCTTGACCTCATTTTTGAACGGGGCGATGAAAGCCGGTTTGCTGGTTCTTATTCGAGATAAGGACAGATCTGATTCCATTTGGTAAGCAGGCGTTTCTTTGACCAGGCTGCATTTGCCGGACTTGTGGATGGCAGACAGATTGCTTTTTGCTGAGTTTGTGGAAAACAGTATTTTTTATATAAGCGGTATGCAGTGCCACCGTTGGTGAAAATCTGCCGGATGGATGCCGTTTGAAGAATCTCTGAAAGGTCATTGGGAACGACATTGTGGATACTGCTGTCACTAGAGCCTTCGATATCACAAGAGGCGATCACATCCCAGACGGCAATGTGGTGTGCAAGGAGCAGTGATTTTTTTTCTTCTATGCCGACAGGAAGTGGTTCATCTGTAAGTGTGGCAATAAGATTCCAGAAACGGTTTCTTGGATGCCCATAGAAAAACTGACTTTCCCGTGATTTTACAGAAGGGAAGCTCCCAAGGATCAGAATGCGGGAGTCGGTGTTAAATACAGGATGGATTTCGTGAAGTACATGTGAAGATTCAGCCATAGGTATGCCTTCTTTCATAAATATATTCAATAAAAGGATAAGCGATACGGGAGTGAAAAGCAAGTGGGAAAAAGTACAGTCTGGGTTGCTGGTCACAGGTACTGTGAACAGTAACCAGTCTGGCAGAATGCACAAACCCTGGAATCCCTGTGACTGTCAGGAGATTATAGAAAATAAAAAGATCAGTGACTGATTTTGGAACAAAAAGTTTGTGAATTATTGAAAAAAGTTCTGCTTGTAAAGTGGCAGATGTCAGTGTATAGTGAAGTCATTCTAATTCGATTCTAATTTTATTTTATAGGAAATTGCATCCGGTATAATGAAATACTCTGAAGATACGCCGGGTGACATTCTCTGCTTTGAAACAGATCACAAGAAAAGTATATGATATCAGACACATGATTCGATGTGGCATTTTCAGGACAAGTTAATATGAATGAACAGACACAGGGAGGAACAGGATGGAAGAAAGAAGAGACTATGCGGTACTCCGTTTTGTGGATCAGAATGGCTGGAGTTATATGGTAAATGACTATGCAAAAGGCTGTTCTTTGATGGAGTATATCAAACAGGGGATCCGGGTGGAAAAAGAAACAGTATTTGAATGGATCAGACAGCTTTCAAAACAGCTGGAACAGTATTATCGTTGTGGAAATGAGGATGCGGCGTATGGATATGTGAACCCATATGCAGTGATCATAACCGGAGACGGAATGCTTTGTCTTCTGGATATCAATGAACCGGAAAACGAGGAACTTTTAAAGCAGATGAAGAAGAAAAAGCTTCGTATGCTTTTTGTAAGGAAAGAAAGGGTTCTTTCGCAGAAGACAGAACGGTCGGATGATCTGTATGGTTTGGCAAAGATAATGGAATTTACAGCAGAAAAATGTCTGGATCCAAAGGCATTTACACGGAAAGAAGAGCGAGTCTGGAAAAGAATGCTTGGAAAGTGTTATAGCAGTGGGAAAAATGCCATAAAAGTATTGAAAAATATGCAAAAAGAAATTGGTTTTCTGGAAAGGGAAATGGAAAGACCGAGGGATAATGTTTCGGCAAAAAAGATTTTGCTTGCAATTCTGGCGGTTTGTATCATGAGTGCAGCAATCATCGGAGGGACAGTGAAAAAGCCGGAAACAAAAGCGATTGCAGCGGATCAGGATCAGCCAGAGGCGGGAGTTCAGGAAGGAGTAAAGGAGAAAAAGGAGACAAAAGAGGTTGTGGAACAAAATGGGGACAGTCCTTATCTGGAAATGGGACTTATTTATTATGTAGCGTGGGAAGATTATGTGAACAGCCTGGATAGTCTCGATAAGGAAATGCAGGAGACAGAGTTTTCCGATGCATATCGGGTAGTCATAGCGAGTCTGGAAGAAGGGAGTATACAGCAGGAGGATGGATTAAACGCAGAAGATGCAGTAAAAAAAATATTAGATGAATTGGAGAAACGTGCAGAAAAAATACAGATGAAAGTGTATTTGTACCAATACCCGCTATTGAAGGTAAGTGTTCTGGAAGAGAGTGAAAAATGGCACAGGCTGACAAAGAGAATTGGTGAGGAGATGATTAGAAGACAGGCGTGGTACCGGTGGGATACAAATGGAGAAAAGGAGTGTGAGGTCAGAAAATATCTTGCAGAAAGCTATTTTAAACTTGGTGAGAATTTAAAAGCAGCTGAACAATATGAACAGATCAGAAAATTAGAATCGAATGAAGAAGAATTAGAAGAGATTTATGAAAAGCTGCAGTTGATTTATGAAGAAGCGCAGGAATATGAGAAAGTGTGGGAGATCAGCAGAGAGGCGGTTGAAGTATTACCGGATTCAGAAAGGCTGTGGATGAACTATCTGGAGCGTTATTGTGAGAATCCGGAAATGGAAAGAGAATTATGTGCAGAAGCAGTAAAAAAGGCCATCCAGGCAGTTCCTGAGCTTGCAGAATCAGAAGCGTTTAAACAGCTTCAGGGAAAATATAAAATTGTGATCGATGGAGAAAATATCCGGGTTGGAGAATAAAACGCTGAAAGAAATTTTTGAAAAAGTCCCATAAAAGGGAGGATGCCGGGTGACTTAAAAGCCCCCGGCATGTATTATGAAAAAGTTATTCTATTATTAACTTCTGCACGTCTTATTAAATGATTTGTTTGAAATCTTTTATCTTTTATGTTCTTCATTTGATGATTCTAGTATATAAAACACTTGTGAAGAAAGAGTGTTTAACAAATGAAGGTTTTTTGAAAGATAAATGAACAAATTGTGAACAAGACTATTTGCGGAATGCGAAGTATGGAAGCCCATCTTTCATAGGTACTTCTACACTTCCCTGGATCAGCGGGCGGGCATAAGCGATGAATTCATCTCCGATGTCGGAACCGTCTTTTGTGATCCATTCTTCAGGAACAGCTTTTTCTTTATTACAGATTTCGTTCACGTCTGCAGTTCCGAATTCAAGGATGTATGGGTCATCACTCTTACGGATAAAACTGATCATCTTTCCTGTTTCACCATCTAAAGCGGCACTTACAGCAAAACGGCCGGAAGCAGCGGCTTCGTCCAGATCTGTGGCAGATAAACAGGAGGAAGAGCATCTCTGGCAGACATTGAGTTCCACAGAGCGTACTTTGATACCAAGCTTTTCTTTTACGAGATTTTCAAGATACTTTCCGGAGCCAGTCAGCATTTTATGACCGAAAGTATCTGTGCCGACATCACTTGCAAGCTCGCAGACAAAGGTTCCGTTACCATCGTTGATTCCTTCGGAAATGCAGACAACGAGATTAGAAGTTTTAGTAAGCTTTTCTTTTACCTTTTCGATAAATGCATCCGGGGAGAAAGCAACTTCCGGAAGATAAATAAGAACCGGATTATCGCCTTCAAATTTGCGGGCAAGAACACTTGCGGCGGTCAGCCAGCCGGCATGGCGCCCCATGATCTCGACGATGGTGACAGATGGTTTATTATCATAGACAGAGGCATCAATTGCAATTTCGCGTACTGTAGAAGCAACATATTTGGCAGCACTTCCGTAGCCCGGGGTATGATCGGTCAGAACCAGATCGTTGTCGATGGTTTTTGGAACTCCGATGATGCGGATATCACTTCCGACTGTTGCTGCGTAGCGGGATAATTTACTTACGGTATCCATAGAATCATTTCCGCCAATATAGAAGAAATAACTGATTTCTTTTTCGGTAAATTTCTGGAAAAGTTCAGGATAAACCGGATTAGAAAGATCTTCCGGTAATTTATAACGGCAGGAACCAAGATAAGAACCCGGTGTGGTGCGGATACGTTCCAGTTCGCCATTTTCTTTTAAAGGTGCCATGTCCATTGTGTGATTGGCAAGAAAACCTTCGATACCGTTGATCATACCGATGACATTATCAATCTCCGGATTTGCCAGACCTTCTGAGACAACACCATAAAGACTTCCGTTGATTACAGCAGTAGGACCACCTGATTGTCCGACCAGTAAATTGTGATTCATAGTTGAAATCCTCCTCTTTATTCATAGTAATCATATAGCTTTAACTATAGCCGAAAAATGTGAAATTTACAATATCAGTTGGAAAACAAAAAAAATTAGGCTATACTAGGAACGTGAGCTTTAAATTGAGAAGGAGAATACACATGAAATATATATCGTTTGCGATTCCGTGTTATAACTCGGCAGCTTATATGGACCGGGCAGTGGAATCTATTTTAAAAGGTGGAGAAGATGTAGAGATCATCATAGTTAATGACGGATCAAAGGATGATACTTCAAAGATTGCACATGAGTATGAAGAAAAGTATCCAACGATCGTCCGTGCAGTTGATAAGGAAAATGGTGGACACGGAGATGCGGTCAATGCAGGTCTTGACCACGCAGAGGGAAAATATTTTAAAGTTGTGGACAGTGATGACTGGGTAGATGAAGAAGCACTGTACAAGATTCTGGATGTTCTGAAAAAGTTTGAAGAGGAAGAAAAGCAGGTGGATATGCTGCTTGCCAATTATGTATACGAAAAAGAAGGAATGGAGCACAAGAAAGTGATTGAGTACAAGAATGTGCTTCCACAGGAAGAGATTTTTGGCTGGAATGATGTGAAACATTTCCATCTGGGACAGTATATTCTGATGCATTCTGTTATTTACCGGACAGATTTCCTGAAATTATGTCAGCTCAGGCTGCCGAAGCATACATTTTATGTGGACAATATTTATGTTTACTATCCACTTCCGCATGTGCGTAAGATGTATTATATGGATGTGGATTTTTATCGTTATTACATTGGAAGAGAAGATCAGTCTGTCAATGAAAAGGTGATGATCAGTCGTGTGGATCAGCAGATTTTTGTCACAAAGAGTATGATTGATATGTATGATATGCGCAAGATTTCTAATAAAAAACTGCGGACCTATATGACTAATTATCTTGCAATTATGATGACGGTGTCTTCGATTCTTCTGATTCGTTCCAAAAATGCAGAGAATCTGGAAAAGAAACGGGAGCTGTGGCAGTATCTGAAGAAGAATCACTACGGAACTTATTGGAAGATCCGTTACGGAATCCTTGGACAGACCATGAATCTTCCGGGCAGATCAGGAAGAAAGATTTCGTCTCTGGCGTACATTGTGGCGAGAAGAATTGTCGGATTTAATTAAAATTCGTTCTTGACATTTCCGAAGAGAAGACTATAATAACTGTTAAAGAAAATATGGTTCACCAAAATTCGTTGATGAGAACAAAGTCATATCCGTCATTATTTTCAGAGAGCCTGTGGATGGTGTGAACAGGTAATAACCGGATAAGGATATCCTCTCTAAGAAGCGGGTCCAAAGCAGAAAAAGTATCTGCAAGTAGACTTTGCCGGGATCCACCGTTATATGGATAGCATATGTTGGTATGTGAAGTGCCGCAGATTATTATCTGTGGAATTAGGGTGGTAACGCGGATTTTATTCGTCCCTTTTCAGATTGATTCTGGAAAGGGACTTTTTTGTTGCTGTGTATACAAAAAAATCCTGTGAATTTTGTTATCGGAAGATTAGAAGAACAGTTTTGCGTGGACGAAAAGAAAAAGGAGGAAACTGTAATGAAAGCATTACAAAAAGCAAGCAAATTTTTATCAGACTATACATCATTGGTGGTAATCGCTATTGCAGTAGTCACATTCTTTGTACCGGCAATGATGGGATGGGTAAATAACCCATTGTTCGTTGATCCGGTATCCAACAAGTTCACCTGTCAGTCAATCATCATCGGAATCATCATGTTCAGCATGGGACTGACACTGACAACCGAAGATTTTAAGATTCTGGCACAGAGACCTTTTGATATCTGTATCGGCGCAATCGCGCAGTATCTGATCATGCCATTTCTTGCATTTGCACTGACGAAAGTACTTCAGCTTCCGGATGGAATTGCACTTGGTCTGATCCTTGTAGGCTGTTGTCCGGGTGGTGTATCCTCCAATATCATGTCTTATCTGTGTGGCGGAGATGTGGCATTTTCCGTAGGAATGACTACGGTATCCACAATCATTTCACCGGTTATGACACCGCTTATGGTTTCACTTCTTGCAAGCGGAACGCATATTACGATTAAAGGACTTCCGATGTTTGTATCTATTGTTGAGACCGTTATTGTTCCGGTAGCTTTTGGATTTTTACTGAATTATCTGTTTGGAAAGAAAAAAACATTTACAGAGCTTCAGAAAGTGATGCCTGGAGTTGCAGTACTTGGACTTGCATGTGTAGTTGGCGGAGTGGTTTCTTCGCAGGGAGACAAATTCTTTGAATCAGGAGTTGTAATTTTTGTGGCAGTATTTCTTCATAATGGACTTGGATATCTGCTGGGATACGGCGCAGGAAGACTGACTGGTATGAATACTGCAAAGAAGAGAACAATCTCCATCGAAGTTGGAATGCAGAACGCCGGACTTGCTACCAACCTTGCAACCACAACGGCACAGTTTGCGGTGGCACCGGAATCCGCAATTATCTGTGCTGTATCCTGTACATGGCATTCTATTTCAGGAACACTTCTCGCAGGATTATTTGCAGCATATGATAAGAGAAAAGCAGGAAAGCCTGCAAATAAAAAGCAGGCTGCAGAAAATGTAGCATAAAATATAGAAATAATTTCGGAATGGTCATCATAAAATATCAGGAATAACTTACAGGGCGTAAGAAGATATGGAAGATCAGAAACTGGAAAATCTTTTAAATCTGGCACTTGGAGCGACGGAAGAAGAAAGAGAAAAATCATTGAACCTGGATGTCGGGTATCATCCGATTGACAGGGAATGGGAATTGATTATTAAATATTCGGGCAATCTGGATCAGGTAAGAGCCTTGGCAATCCAGGTGGTTGAACTTCAGAATGAGTACGCGATCATTCGGATCAGCCAGTCCAGGATTGATTTACTTTCAGATATTCCTGAGGTAGAATATATAGAGAAACCGAAACGTTTATTTTTTCAAATAGCAAATGGGAAGCGGGTATCCTGTATCAATGAGGTGCAGGATACCCGCTTTCTTGATCTGCGTGGACAGGGTGTACTTGTGGCGATAATTGATTCGGGGATTGATTATGCGAATGAAGATTTTCGGAATGCAGATGGAACGACGAGAATACGGGTGATGTGGGATCAGTCATTAAGACCGAATGCGGATGAAGAGAAGAATCCACCAAAAGGTTATCGGATGGGAGTGGAATTTACCGAGGAGCAGATTAACAGGGCACTTGAGGCTGACTCGTCAGAGGAAAGGAGAAGAATGGTACCAAGTCAGGATATATCCGGTCATGGGACTGCAGTTGCAGGGATTGCTGCCGGAAATGGGCGAGGAAGCGGAAATCTGTATGCCGGTGTGGCACCGGAGAGTGAGCTGATTGTGGTAAAAATGGGGTCGCCTATGCCAGACGGATTTCCACGGACGACAGAACTGATGCAGGCGATGGATTATGTGGTGAGGAAAGCACTGGAATTTCGGATGCCGGTGGCGATCAATCTGAGTTTTGGAAATACATATGGTTCTCATGACGGCAGGAGTCTGGTAGAACGGTATATTGATGATCTGTCGAATTTCTGGAAGAGTGTGATCTGTGTGGGGACCGGAAATGAAGCAGCAAGTGCCGGGCATACTTCCGGAGTGCTGCAGAAAAGAAAAGAAGAAAGAATACAGCTCGCAGTACAGGCAGATGAACCAACATTGAATATTCAGATCTGGAAAGCGTATACGGACGAAGTGGAAATTTCATTTGTATCTCCTGCGGGGACGCGGATCGGTCCAATACAATCTGTTCTCGGTTCGCAGAGATTCCGGATCGGGGAAACGGAGATTTTATTATATTATGGAAAACCGAGCCCGTATAATGTCGCGCAGGAGATTTATATTGATATGATTCCGGTGACAGATTATATTACGTCGGGAGTCTGGCAGATCATTTTGAATCCGACAAGGGTTGTGGAAGGGCAGTATGATCTGTGGTTGCCAAGTGAGAATGTATTGAACCGGGGGACAGGATTTTTGTATCCGGATGAAGAAGTGACTTTAACGATTCCTTCAACTGCAGATAAAGTGATATCGGTGGGGGCGTATGATGCGCTTACTTTTTCCTATGCATCTTTTTCAGGAAGAGGATATACCTGGCAGGATGAAAGGACGAAACCGGATCTTGTGGCACCAGGAGTGAACGTAAGGACGACAGCAGTTGGCGGAGGGGTGACAGTGGTGAGTGGAACTTCTTTCGCAACGCCGTTTGTGACAGGAGCATCGGCACTTTTGATGGAATGGGGGATCGTAAGAGGAAATGATCCGTTTTTGTATGGGGAGAAGGTGAAGGCGTATCTTCGGCGCGGGGCGAGAGAGTTGCCGGGATTTGGAAAGTATCCGAACCGTGAGGTGGGATATGGAGCACTTTGCCTGGAGAATAGTTTCCCAAAGTGAGAATGTTGTAGATATAAGGAAAACATGCTATGGCATATACAGTGTGTAAAGAGGAACAAAGAAAAAATAGAAAGCGTGGTCAAGCAGAAAAAATGAAGTACGAACATATCACAGAGGGGCGTTTCATAGACCGTCCCAATCGGTTTATTGCACATGTGGAGATCAATGGGCAGGTGGAAACGGTTCATGTAAAGAATACAGGCAGGTGCAGGGAATTTTTGGTCCCGGGTACACTAAAGCTTGTTTTTACTAAATAGTATTTTCTGTAATATAAAAAATATTGCAGAATATTTCTTATAAAAGTAAAATTCCGCATGGATTTGCTTTTCCACACAAAAAGTAAAATTTTGACTTTTATAGATATTAATTTACAATTCTATCCACTATTTTGAAAGATTCCCCAAAGCACTTTTGATAAAATATCTGCAGTAAATGAACTTTTGCAGAAAGGAGAGCATGCTTTATGGAACTTCAGAAATACGAACAGGAGCATCTGGATATACTGCGGCCGCTTCTTCCTGAGTGTACAGTACTTCTCAAGAAGAACGGCGATTTCCCCCTTGGCAAGCCGGGAAAGATTGCACTGTATGGTAACGGTGTGCGTAAGACGGTAAAAGGAGGAACCGGTTCCGGAGAGGTGAATTCCCGATTCTTTGAGACAGTAGAGGATGGATTTCAGAAAGCTGGGTTTGAAATTGTTTCCAGAGACTGGCTTGATGCCTATGACGAAATATATGACAAAGCGCAGGCTGGTTTTACAGAAGAAATCCGAAGAAGGGCGCAGGAGCATCATACACATCCCGTAATCGAAGGGATGGGAGCTGTCATGCCGGAGCCGGAATATGATCTGCCACTGAATGTAAAAGGTGAGACAGCCATTTATGTCCTTGCAAGGATATCAGGAGAGGGAAATGACAGGGAAGCGAGGGAAGGCGATATTTTCCTGACAGAAAGCGAGAGACGGACAATCCTTGAGCTGAAACGGCAGTACAGAAGGTTTATGCTGGTTCTGAATGTAGGAGGTCCGGTAGATCTTTCACCTGTCATGGAAGTGGAGAATATCCTGATTCTGTCGCAGCTTGGAGTGCAGACAGGAAGCGCTCTTGCGGATCTTGTTCTTGGGAAAACATATCCCTCCGGCAAATTGACGACTACATGGACAAAATGGAAGGATTATCCGGATTTTGCGTCATTTGGAGAACAGGATGATACCCGGTATCAGGAAGGAATTTATGTGGGATACCGATATTTTGACAGTGTGGATAAAGAGGTACTGTTTCCGTTTGGATACGGTGTCTCCTATACAAATTTTGAAGTCCGTTTTAAGGGTCTGAAACTGGATAAAATGACTGCCGAAATAGGTGCAGAAGTGGTGAATATAGGTGATTTCTGTGGAAAAGAGGTCGTACAGTTATACGTTTCTGTGCCGGAAGGAAAGCTGGATCAGCCTTATCAGACTCTGGCTTCATGGAAAAAGACAGAAGAATTAAAACCGGGGGAGAAACAGACAGTTGAACTTTCATTCTTACTGACGGATCTGGCATCTTACGACGAAGAACAGGCGGCATGGATTCTGGAACAAGGGGAATATACCCTCCGAATGGGAAACAGCAGCAGAGATACGGAAGTCTGCGGTGTCATATCAGTACCGGAAACTTTGGTTATAAAATCAGTAAAAAACTGTTTTGGAAAACCGGATTTCACAGACTGGAAGCCGGAAAGAAAGAGAAAGGACAGAGTAGGAAAAAAGATACAATCTTTGGAAGCAGATATTTTCAGCGTGGATATAGTGAAAGTAGTCTATGAGCATAAAGATGAGCCAATGCCGGAGATGGAGGGATTTTCCGATGAAGAACTGATTAGCCTGAATGTGGGTGCTTTCGTTGCAGGAGGCGGAGTGACAGGCATCATCGGTAATGCTTCTATGTCGGTTGCAGGCGCGGCAGGCGAGACGGCAAAAGTGGGAGAAATCCCCGTGATCGTTATGGCAGACGGACCGGCAGGACTGCGGCTTTCTCAAAAGTGCTTCCGGGATGAGAATGGAATACATAGTCTGGGGAGTACAATGCCGGAGACAATGCAGAATCTTCTGACCGAGGATGAGCGCGCATATATGAACAGCATGATTCCGCAGCCCGGAGAGGACAGTGAGATCTTTGAGCAGTATGCGACGGCAATTCCCATCGGCACCGCGATCGCCCAAAGCTGGAATCCATTGCTTGCAGAACGCTGCGGGGATATCGTAGGAAGCGAAATGGAGCGGTTTGGCATTCATCTGTGGCTGGCTCCAGCTCTTAACATCCATCGGTCCATACGATGCGGCAGGAATTATGAATATTTTTCAGAAGACCCGCTGATAAGCGGCGTATTCGCGGCAGCACTTACGAAAGGGGTGCAGAGCCATCCCGGATGTGGGGTTACCATCAAGCATTTTGCGGCGAATAATCAGGAGACAAATCGGTATAACAATAACAGTATAGTCAGTGAACGTGCGCTGAGGGAAATCTA
Source organism: Coprococcus sp. AF102-57 (assembly GCF_027686195.1). Classification (NCBI taxonomy): domain Bacteria; kingdom Bacillati; phylum Bacillota; class Clostridia; order Lachnospirales; family Lachnospiraceae; genus Coprococcus; species Coprococcus sp. AF102-57. The sequence goes on from NZ_JAQCSY010000026.1 coordinate 22,954, forward strand.
TCTAAAAGGGTTTGAAATCTGTGTTCGTCTGGCACAGCCTAAAGCCCTGATGACATCTTATAATCTGTTAAACGGGAAGCATACCTCTGAGCATAGAGAACTTCTTGAGGATGTGCTCCGCTGTGAATTTGAATTTGACGGCATTGTAATGACAGACTGGGTAACATCCTCTGATATATTAAGTGCTGATGCGAAATATCCTGCACCCGAGGCATACAAGGTGGCTCTCGCAGGAAATGATCTTTTTATGCCGGGAAGCCAGCAGGAAATTGATAACCTTACGGCAGCTCTCAAGAACGGTCATATTACAAGAGAGGAATTGATAAAAAATGCCACCAGGATCTGCCGGATGGCTGTGGAACTCGCAGGCGCTTCAGTTTGACCGGCCTTTTGTCTGTTTCCGGTATTGGAGCGGTGTGACACCGTATTGCTTTTTGAATACATTCTGAAAATAGGACTGGCTGGAAAAGCAGAGATAGCTGCTGATTTCAGCCAGACTTTTTTCACTGTAGGTCAGAAGACTTTTTGCTTCTTCCAGCTTGCAGCGCATAATGTAAGCGCCCATCCGGATGCCGAGTTCACCTTTAAAGTGTTTCATCATATAAGAGGCACTGCGCCCTGTATGAGCGGCGGCAGCTTCTACAGAGATAGGCTCATTTGTGTGGTTCCGGACATAGGTCATACATTGATAGACATCCGGGGAGATACCTTCCGGGATGCGTGTTTCTCCGGCACGCTGACAGAAATCCAGAAGCATGACATACTGGAGCTGATTGATTTTCTCAATTGTGCGCAGTTGTTCACACTCTTGAATGTAATAGTCTATGAGCTGGTATGTTTTTTCGATATCCACACCGCCCGGGATTGCACCCATGATACCGGCTTTTACTACAGCGCTGATAAAGAGGTTTTTGGCATGCCGCAAGGGTGCGCCTGCCATCTTCCCTTCCTTGAGGGGAGCACGGGTGGCAGAGAGAAATTTCTTCAGGGCGTCTGTATTCCCATTCTTGATTATCTGATACAATTCCAGTTCAAAATAGTAGGTGTTATGAACATTTCCTTCTTCCTTATCTTCTACCATTTGATCCGTCTGTTGGTTAAAGCGCTCCAGTGTGAGCTTGTCATTTTCCAGAAAGAGCCGTTCTGCGGAGACAGTCTTGTGGTTGAAGCACTGATGGAGAAATACCAGATAATTGGCAAACTGTGCCTGACCAAGCAGGGGGATTGCATAGAGCAATTCTGCGTACTGTTCCCTGTTTTCTAAAGAGACTCCACTCTCTCTGGAGGAATAGCGAATTAGTTCTTCGGTGACAGGAACGTTGAATACCGGGCCGAGAATCAGATTATAGTCGGTATTCTCGATTAAAAGGCGTCCGTAGCCGATATCCGGAGAATCACTGCAAAAGGTCGGATTATGATCGCTCATGGGAAAGAGATCCTCACGGTAGTATGCAGGAGATGTGCCGGTGATATCATTAAAAGAAGTATAGACTGCATATTTGCCTTTCAGTAATGTGACCGGGATTTTTGTCGCCGCATAAAAATTCTTACACATAGATAGATAATCTGTTTCCATAGGCCATTCTCTCCTTAAACTAAAATTATATATTCTATTTTACAATAATTAAATGAATATTACAATATTTATAAATTGCCATGTGATAGTCTGACATCAGAAAGGTTGCTGTGCAAGAAAAATGATAAGGTAGCAGGAGCCGGAAGAGATAGGAGGAAGATCAGAATGAAACAACGAATCAGGATACACAAGGCAGAACCGAATACGGGAGTCCTCAATTACTCTCATCTGCTGGATGCGCCTGCGGGAAAACATGGGTTTGTCGAAGCGAAAAAGGGGCATCTTTATTTTGAAGATGGTACGAGAGCGCGGTTTTTAGGATTCAATGTGGCGGCGCGTTCCAATACGCCGGATCATGAGACGGCGGACAGAATGGCAGAACGGTTCGCCAGCATGGGAGTAAACATCATCCGTCTCCATGCGGCGGACGCCCCAGTGGGAGAGAAGCCGGGAAGCTGGAGCAGCTGCAGGGAAGCGCCTCTTCTGGACTATGCATCCGGTACCAGCAGGAAATTCAACCCGGATGGGTTGGAACGGTTCGATTACTTTGCGGCGAAACTGAAAGAGAAGGGCATCTATCTCCATATAGACCTGATTGTAGCGAGAAAGTTTGAAGAGGGAGACGGCATGGAGTATCCGGGCGGCGCACCCTCCTGTATCAAACGGTACTGTCTGTACAACCAGCGGATGATTGAACTCCAGAAAGAGTATGCAAAGGAGCTGCTCTGCCATGTGAATCCCTATACGGGACTGGCGCTTATCGATGATCCGGCGGTAGTGACAATCCAAATCAACAACGAGGACACTGCTATCAAGGGGAATATGGGTGGCGATGCAGGGGAAGAGATGAAACCCTACCGGGCAGAAGTACAGGAGCGCTTTAACGACTTCCTGCTGATGAAGTACCACACACGGGAGCATCTGAAAGAAGCGTGGACAAAGGACGGTTGCTGCGCGCTGGGGGAGGAAGAAGATCCGGCCCGGGGAATCGTCCGGGGGATTGAAGGCAGTTTCTATCAGCCGGTCAGCGACCCAGAAGGAGAGTGGGATGCACCGGAAGGACCGGCAAGATATGCCGACTTTATGGAGTTCGGCATCTATATGAACCGGAAGTTCTATCAGGATATGAAAGACTATATCCATTTCCTCGGGGCAAAAGTTCCTGTCGTTACCAGCAATTTAATTGCCGGGGCAGCGGATGTGTATGGGCATACAGACGGCGACTTGATGGAGAATAACAGCTATTTTAATCATCCTCTCCTTCCAGTAGAGAATAATACATACCTGGTGGCCGGCCCCATGGAATATGTCTCTACGAATCCTCTGACTATGCAGACCGGCGTGGGATCGGCGGCAACGACCCTTTTAAGTCTGGGATCACTGGCGATTGTGAAAGGAAAACCTTTTATGCTCAGCGAGTGGAACGAGTATGGTGAGCATCCTTTCCATTCCACGGCGTTTGTGCAGATGGCAGCATATGCCTGCTTAAACGACTGGGACGGACTGATTCTTTATAATCACCATACCTCCGAGAACTGGGATGACCAGCCGGCAGATGAGATATTGAATGTATTCGATGTATATAACGATCCGGCGGTAATCTGCCAGTGGGGATTCATGGCGTCTGTCTTTTTGAAAGGGCTTGTCTCCGTAGCAAAACACTGCGTAGATGTTATATACACACAGAATGACCTGAAAACACTGCCCCTTTTCCATGCAATGCCGACCACCTTTTTCCCATATATTACGTCTATGCGCAATGTATTTCTGGATGGAGGAGACAGTTATCAGGGTAATGCGGACATAGCGGTAAATGCCGGATTTTTAAACGGCGCTGATCTCTCAGATGCGGAACATGGCGTGTACTATGCATGGTCTGAATACAGGGATGCGTTCCGGCGTTATAAAGAGGAAAACCGCCTGGCAAATGCTGCGAAAGACACGAAAGAAATTCAACCGGGAGTGCATCTTGGAGAAAAAGCACTTGTGTTCGACCGGATCAGAGAGACATCGGGCAACGGAGATTACCGGACGTTTGCCGAAATCATGGACAGTGCGATGAAAGAGTGGGGTATTCTGCCGGAAGATACCGGCTATGTGGAAGGAAGGCTGATTTCAGACACAAAAGAAATCGTTTTTGACCCAGATCACGCACGCTTCTCTATCCACACACCTTACTGCGGCTATTTCAGCGGCGCGCCGGAAGAAGAGATTTCCCTTTCTGACAAGATCTGTGTGGAGGTGGAAAACGAAAGGATTACACTGGCTCTGATCGCAAAAGATGAAATTAAGATGGATGGCGCGTCAGAATATATTTTGACGGCAATGGGGACAACCGGTATGGACGAGACAACATTTGGTAAAGGACCGGAGCTGATGGGGATTCCGTTTGCCGCTGTGGAGTTCAAAGGCAAACTGTACGCAGAGACACTGGAAGGCTGCATCCGTGTGAAAGCGGAGAATGCGAAACTGGAGGTGTTAAATCCGATCGGGGAAGTAATTGCCGAAATGAATGGAGAAAAAACAGGAGATGAAATACGGTTTGCAATGGACGGTTCTGTTCCGGGCATCCAGTACAGACTTGTGGTCGGTGAATAAGCATAGTTCCCAAGGGAGTACTTTGAGATTACAAAATAAGAAAACAGGAGATTGAAAGAAAGATGAATTATGAGTCAAAGAAAAGTGCAGAAAATGGTCTGTATGAGTTTACGCCGGACGGGAACGGCTGCCAGATCTATCATGCGGAAACACCGCGTTATTGGTATAATTACCTGTGGAATGAAGAACGCTACTGCGCTCAGATATCGCAGGTAGGACACGGGCGCAGTTATTATCTGAGCGAAAAAGCAGATATGTGTATGATCAACCGGGATGATGCCAGATATGTATATTTAAGAGATGATGCAGACGGAACATGCTGGAATATCGGGAAGGGGCCGCTTAACACAGAGGTGGAAGACTACTGCTGTACACATAGTATCGGGCACACGCAGATTTGTTCAAAGAAAAATGGAATTGAGGGATCCTGGAGGATTTTCGTGCCGAAGAAAGGGTTTCATGAGGTATGGACACTGAAACTTCGCAATACAGCAGAGCAGGAGAAAAGGTTAAGCATGTTCTCTGCGGTCAGTTTTTATCTGGAAGGCTTCTCTTATCCCAGATACTACGAAATGTACCGATGCATGAAGACAGAATTCAAACGGGAACTGAACGGAATCTACTGTGATTCCGCCCATCCCTTCGCGCCCCATGAACTGTATCATGGGTTTCTGGCCTCATCCGAGCCGGTTTATGCATGGGACGGTGACCTGACAAAGTTCTGCGGGTCTACAAGCACGCTGACATTACCGGATGCTTCCGCCTGCGCCCTGTTCCAAAGACCGGATATTGTCGTGCAGGGAAAAGACTGTACAAATTCGGAAGCCTCGCTGTTCATTCTTGGCGGGGTGTTGCAGCATAAGATCACGCTGATGCCGGGAGAGGAGAAAGAGATTCAGGTGGTATTCGGGATCAGCTCTTCCTGTGAAGAGGCATGCAGTGCAGTAAAGCGGTATGCAGATGCAGAATCCACAGAACGGGAGTTCGCAGAGGCGGAGGCGTATAACTATGAGAAGATTAGCTCTTTGTCTGTGAAAACACCAGACCAGAAGATTAATCATATGATGAACAACTGGGTAAAAAAGCAGGCAGATTTCTGTATCGTAGGAAAGAAAGGTGTCCGTGACAACCTGCAGATTTCTGTAGCGCTGTTGAATTACCGTCAGGAGAAAGCAAAAGAAGAAATCCTGGAATGTCTGCGCCATCAGTTTCAGGACGGGCACGGAGTGCTTACATGGTATCCTTATGATGACACACGCTACTCAGACCAGCCATTCTGGATCATCTGGGCGGTATGCGAGCTGATTAAGGAGACGGGGGATCTGTCAATTCTTGATACGGAGATTGAATGGCAGGACGGCGGAAAAGCATCCGTTCTGGAACATGTAAAGGCTGCGGTTAATCGCTTAATTCTTGATAAAGGGGAGCATGGTTTGGTGAAGATTTATTTCGCCGACTGGAATGACGCCTTAAATATCACGGATGATCAGGAGGCGGAGTCTGTGATGCTGTCCCACCAGTTCTGTCTGGCTCTGAGAGAATTAAAGAGAATGATGGAGTATGCGGGCGATACAGCGTATGCCGGATTTATCGAGAAGGAATATGAACAGCTTAAGGAAGATATCAACCGCTATGCATGGGATGGGAAATGGTATGCGAGAGCCTTAAGCAGCAAGGGAAACGTAGGAACGCAGGACAGCGCCGGAAGCAAAATCTATTTGAACGCACAAACATGGGCTGTGCTGGCAGGAGTCGCGGATGGAGACAGGCTTTCTCAGGTGCTGGAGGCTGTTGATAGTATGGAGCAGGATTTCGGCTTTCCATTAAATCTGCCGCCGTACCCGGAGTATGATGCCCATGTGGGAAGGATGTCCGGTATGCTGCCGGGACTTTTTGAGAACGGTGGAGTGTACTGTCATGCTACCGGCTTTAAGATCCTCATGGACTGCTGTACGGGCAGGGGAGAAAAGGCACTGAAAACGCTGAAAAAGATTATGCCTGACAGCGAAGAGAACCCGTCGGCGAAGTCCGGGGCAGAACCTTATGTATTTACCAACTGCTATTCCACGAACCCGGGATATTACGGAAAATCCTATCAGTCATGGACAACAGGAACTTCCGCATGGTGCATGATGGGGCTGTATGAAGGTATTCTGGGTGTAAAACGGGATTATGAAGGGCTTAGGATCAGTCCCTGCTTTCCGGAAGAATGGGAAGAGGCAGAAGTGACGAGATACTTCAGAGGTGCGGATTATCATATTATCATCCGCAATCCCGAACATATTAAGAATGGAAAAGCCGAGGTTTATGCTGACGGTTCAATCTGCGATTCCGGGCTGATACCAGACTATCAGGATGCTAAGCAGCATAGGATAGACGTTTTAATAAAACGAGGATGAAATTTACAATTTTGTAAATTAATTTACAATAATTATCTATAGAAAAACAGTATAGTAAACCTATCATCAATGATACAGGAGGAGAGGAAAGATGGCAAAAGACAAAAACGCACCCCGTTACGACAAGCAGGGCGCAAGGCGCGTAATGCGCAAAAGAGATTATTTGGCAGATCTCGGCGGACAGCTCGCATTAGGGCTGATGGCGAATCTGGTCGGACAGCTCAATTATTTCTACACGGACAAGGTAGGACTAGCTGTCGGAAGTGTTGGTATTGTATTGGCAATCTCAAAGGTGATTGATGCATTCACGGATGTGATTGCGGGGAATTTTATCGATCATTCAAAAGGAGGCGACCATAAGTATTTCAGATGGATCCTGCCACAGATTATTCCGGCAGCCTTGATTATGGTTCTGATGTTTACCGTACCGATTCAGGCAGGACAGATTCCGGGCGTAATCTACGCGCTGATTACGAATCTGGTATTGTCCGCAGGTCTTTATACCTTTATTGCGACCCCGTTTGCGGCAGTTATGACTGTACGAAGCAGAAGCTTGAGCGAGAGAGGAAGTATCGGGCTGTTCCGTGCGGTTGCCAATTATGGCGCTGGAATGCTGATCTCCATTCTCACGATCCCGGTGACAAATATGCTGGGCGGCACACAGTCCGCATGGATCAAATACGGCGTGGTACTTGGTGTACTGGTATTTGTTCTGTTTGCAATCTGCTGCCATAACGGCCGCAAAGCCAAATTTGCATGTGATTACGAAGAAGAAGAAACCGAGGGAGCTGCTGAAGAAGAGGAAGAGCCGGTTCCTTTCAAAGAAGCAATGACAATGCTTCTGAAGAATAAATACTGGGTGATCATCCTGCTCTTTAACTTGACCACAAGTGTTACGAGCGGTATCGCGGCATCTGGCAGTATATACTACTGTAAATGGATTTTCGGAAATGATAATCTGGTCGGAATAATCGGAGCAGCAGGTATGTTGGCTACCGTAGTGGGATTCATCTTATCCAAGCCGATTATTGCCGGACTTGGAATCAAGAGGACAATCTCCATCGGGCTCTTAGGAGCGGCGATACTCGCAGGCATTCGCTGCTTTATACCGACGAACTTTACAGTTTGTGTGGTGACCGGTCTATTAGGCAGCTTTGTACAGATTCCGATGATGAGTCTGTATGGCGTGCTGACATCCATGACCATTGATTACAATGAGTGGAAATATGATAAGAAGCTGGTGGCAATGTCGGGCGGAGCAATCGGCTTTGGCAGTAAGGTTGGAAATGGCCTTGGTGCAGCAATACTGTCGGCGTTCCTGGCAATCGGTGCATATGATGCCACGCTGGAAGTCGCAAGTACATCCATGATATATTCCATCTATGGATTCTCAAATTATCTTCCGGTTGTGATCAACCTTGTGATGTTTGTAATCTTCCTGAAATTCGATCTGGAAGAAAAGCTGCCGAAGATGCGCGAGGAAATCGCTGCGCGCAGAGCAGGAAAGACCATTGAAAAATAAGAAACAGATATTATTAAGAAGCAGGCAAAGCTGAAAGAAACATTGTAATTATGAGAGCCGGCGCTTCCGTCGGAATCGGAGCGCCGGCTTGAGTTATAGGCGGAAAATAGTAATAGGGGAATGGACAGGCAGGAAGGAGAAGACAAGAATGAAAATTTATGATTTCAGGATAGAATACAGGGAACAGCCCAAAGGACTGGCTGTGAAGATTCCCCGCTTTTCATGGAAGATCGCATCAGGTGACAACAATGTGGTGCAGACAGCATGGCATTTGATTGTGAGCAGTGCAGAAAAATGCTTCTGGGACAGTGGAAAGATTGAGAGTGATCAGTCTGTGCTGGTTCCTTATGCCGGACAAGCGCTTACCAGAGAACAGGAGTATCAGGTTTCTCTCGAAATCTGGGACAATTATGGAAATAGAGCAAAAGCAGAAACAGCTTTTACAACAGGTATTTTTGATACCGGAGATTTTCAGGCCAAGATGATTACGCATGATTTCCCTCCTGAGGAGATGGCTTGTCCGGTATTCTTCCGGAAATTTTCTCCGGACAAGGAAGTGTCATCTGCCTGCCTTTACGCCACGGCGCTTGGTGTCTATGAAATTACCCTGAACGGAAAAAGGGTAGAAGATTATTACATGGCACCCGGCTGGACAAATTACCATAAGATTTTGCAGTATCAATATTATGATGTGACAGACAGGCTGCAAGGGACAGGACAGGAAAATGTCCTGGAATTGACCGTGGGCAACGGCTGGTATAAAGGGATTCTCAGCTTTGACTGTAAGCCGGACCGGTATGGGGATCGGACTGCTGTTTGGGCAGAGCTTCATGTGCGTTATACAGACGGGACAGAAGAGGTAATTACTACGGATGAGACATGGCATGTGCGTACCGGCCAGATTCGTTACAGTGAGATTTACATGGGAGAGACAATTGATACAAATGCCCCTAATATCAGAGAGGGAAAAGTATCTGCCGTGCCAGAAGCCGTATTTCATCCGACTGTATTGACGCCGCAGCTAAATGAACCGGTGCGGGTGACTGAGCGCTTGAAGGCAAAGAGGGTTTTCACGGATTCCAAAGGGAATATACTTGTAGATTTCGGCCAGAACCTTACAGGTCTTGTAGAAATCAGAATCCGGGGAGAAAAAGGCCAGAAAATCACTGTCCGCCATGCGGAGACTCTGGATCAGGACGGTGTATTTTACCCGGACACTCTGCGGACGGCAAAATCCGAGGACACCTATATCCTAAACGGGGAAGAACAGGTTTTGATGCCCCACTTTACATTTCATGGTTTCCGGTATGCTGCCGTGGAGGGAATAGAGAATCCCCGACCTGAGATGTTTACAGCCTGCGTAACGCATTCGGACATGAGAAAGACCGGAGAGTTCCGATGTTCCAATGAAAAAGTGAACCAGCTTCAGAGCAATATTTCCTGGAGTCTGCGTGATAATTTCTTTGATATCCCCTCCGACTGTCCTCAAAGGGATGAGCGGCTTGGATGGATGGGAGATGCGCAGGTATTCTCATGGACAGCAGCGTTCAACCGGGAGACGGCTCTGTTTTTTACAAAATGGATGAGGGATATATCGGCGGCGTCTTCACTGGAACGGGGAGTGCCTCATATAGTACCGGACATACAGGGAACTTACAGTTCCGCGGCGTGGAGCGATGCGGCAGTGATTATACCATGGGTAGTCTACCAGACGTATGGAGACACACGTATTTTAGAAGAATCATGGAAATGTATGCACGAGTGGGTAGATTATATTCACAATCATGTAAATGAAAACGGGCTGTGGATGACCAATTACCAGTATGGTGACTGGCTGGCACTGGATCGTGAGATGGGAGATAAAAGCGTTGGAGCTACAGATGTTTACTTTGTGGCAAACGCTTACTATATATACGTCACAGAGCTTGTGGCAAAGACGGCTCATGTGCTGGGAAAATATGAAGAGGCGGCATATTATGAAGTGCTCCATGAAAAGACGCTGGACTCTTTCAGGAAAGAATATTACACCGCAAGAGGCAGGATCGTCAGCGAGACTCAGACTGCATGCGCGCTGTCTCTCTATTTTAACCTGGCATATGAAAAGGATAGGGAAAATATTGTACAAATGCTGGTGAGCAATATAGAAGATCATCAGAATCATTTGACCACAGGATTTGTAGGGACGCCGTATTTATGTCATGCCTTGTCTGAGAACAAAGCGCATGATACGGCCGGACTCCTGTTTGTGAGAGAGGATCTGCCATCATGGCTGTATGCTGTGAATAAGGGCGCGACGACGCTTTGGGAGAGGTGGGACGCCGTCCTGCCGGACGGCACCATGCAAGATCCGGGGCTTAATTCTATGAACCACTATGCAAATGGAGCGATCGGCGATTGGATGTATCGGAAAATCGGCGGTATAAACCAGACGAAAGCCGGATACAGGAGATTTTATGTAAAACCGATGTTTGTAAGGGGAATCGAAGAGGTAAGGACAGAGCTGGAGTCTCCTTACGGAAAGATTGTTTCCTGTTGGAGCTGCCGCAATGGAAAGATCCGTGTGGAGGTCAGCGTACCTGCCAATACGAGGGCGGAGCTGTTCCTGCCGGAAAAAGAGGAATCCTTTGAGGTGGGATCGGGAACATATGTGTATGAATATGACACAAACACAAGTTTAAAAGAGCTGAAATTCACTTTGGACAGTACACTGGGAGAGATTCTGGACGAACCTCTTGGCATGAAGATGATGGAAGAGATGCTGCCGGAGCTTGTACACAATCCAATGATCGAGTATGCAAGGCAAATGACTCTGGCTGAAGGAATCAGCTCTGCCCCAGAGGTAAAAGCGGTTTATGAAGCCGTACTAAAAGAATTGAATGCGCAGATGTAAAAGGAGAAGAAAGTAAATGGTACAGCAGAAGGTAAAATATACAGACACCGAGAGAACCCCGGCTGAACGGGCACGGGCACTTCTCGAAGAAATGACTTTAGACGAGAAGATGGCGCAGCTTGGCTGCATTTTCCCATTTGGCGACAGCTATGATGATATGGAACAGCAGGCTTTGGAGATGCCTTACGGGATTGGACAGGTGAGTACTCTGGAAATGCGCAGGATAGGCACGCTGGAAGAGGCCGCTGGATGGCAGAGGAAGATGCAGGAGACTGTGATGAGACAAAGCCCTCATCATATCCCGGCAATCTTTCATATGGAGGGACTGTGCGGAGCATTTATTCAGGAAGGAACCAGTTTCCCCTCCGGAATCGCCAGAGGCTCAGGATGGGATCCGGAGCTGGAAGAGAAGATAGCCAAAGTGGTGGCAAAACAGGAAGCAGCCTGCGGCATCACTCACATTCTGGCACCAGTGCTGGATATTTCGAGGGATTCCCGCATGGGAAGACAGGGAGAGACCTACGGAGAAGACCCGGCTTTGGCGGCAGCTCTGGGAACGGCATATACGAAAGGAATCCAGACAACAGAGGCAGGCGGCAGAAGACCGGAAAGTGTGGCCAAGCATTTTCTCGGATTTCACAATTCACAGGGTGGTATCCACGGGACAAACAGCGATACGCCGTCCCGCCTCATGGAAGAAATATACGGCAAGCCTTTCCAGTCTGCGATTTCTGAATCCGGGCTGAAAGGAGTGATGCCCTGCTATAATTCCATTGACGGGGAACCGGCTTCCGTTTCACACAGGCTGCTCACGGAAATTCTCAGAGAAAAGATGGGGTTTGACGGTCTGTGTGTCAGCGACTACGGCGGCATTAACAATGCCCACGAAGTCCAGCGGATCGGGGAGACTATCGGAGAAACAGGGCTTCTTGCCATGGAAGCAGGGATGGACATAGAGATGCCGAAAGCGACCGGTTATGGTGAGGAACTCAAAGAAATGTTCCGAAGCGGACAGGCGGATACAGAACTGTTGGACCGAACCGTTCTGCGGGTGTTGGAAGCCAAGTTCCGCATGAGTCTGTTTGAGCATCCGTTCGCCATGGATGGTGAGTCCTGTCAAAAGATTTTTGAAGAGAAAGAGGGGGCGGAGTTATCTCTCCGGTCAGCAAGAGAGTCCATGGTACTCCTGAAAAACAACGGGATACTTCCTTTGTCAGGTAAGATAAAGAAGCTTGCCCTGATTGGACCTCATGTAGACTGTGCCCGTAAGTTCTTCGGCGGATATACCCATCTGTGCATGATGGAGTCGGTCTACGCTGTTGCAAGCTCCATCGCAGGGGTAGAGGGCAGCCCGGAGTCCGGGCAGATCAGCGGAGCAATGCTGCCAAATGGTGAGCCGGTGAATTATGTCCCAGGTACAAAGATCCAGTCAGACGAAGCGGAGCTTTTTGATGATATCCTGCGCCTGCAGAAGCCGGACTGCAGAAGCCTGTTAGAAGAACTGAAGGAGCGGATGACAGACACGGAGATTCTGTATGCATACGGGTATCCGGTTGCCGGAAAGGATCAGGGCAGATTTGAAGAAGCGCTGCAGGCAGTCAGGGAAGCAGATGCTGTGATCCTGACTCTGGGAGGAAAGCACGGCACATGCTCTATGGCGACCATGGGCGAAGGTGTGGACGCTGCCGACATCAATCTGCCGGAATGTCAGGATGCATTTATTCAGGCTGCCGCTGCATGTGGTAAGCCTTTGATTGGGGTTCATTTTGATGGAAGACCAATCTCCAGTGACACAGCAGACCAATATCTGGATGCCATCATAGAAGCCTGGAACCCAGCGGAAACGGGAGCGCAGGCTGTGGCGGATGTCCTGCTGGGTGCATATAACCCGGGCGGTAAGCTGCCGGTATCCGTGGCATATCACGCCGGACAGATTCCAATTTATTATAATCACCCGAACGGTTCTGCATGGCACCAGCAGGAGAGTATCGGATTTGTCAACTATGTGGATCTTCCCCATACACCGCGATATTGCTTCGGGCATGGATTGTCTTATACACGGTTTGAGTATTCAGAAATTCATATATCGGCAGCAGAGATTGGAGCAGAAGAATCGGTACAGATCAGCTGTGTGGTAAAGAATGCAGGAAACTGTGCCGGGGATGAGGTAGTACAGCTTTATCTCAGGGACAGATTCGCAAGTATGACACGTCCGGTGAAAGAGCTTGCCGGATTTAAGCGGATCCATATGGAGCCGGAGGAGAAAGTACGAGTGACATTTACAGTGCAGGCGGATCAGTCAGCCTTTCTTGACAGGCAGATGCGCTGGAAGGTGGAAAAAGGGGATATAGATGCAGAAATTGGAAGTTCTTCTGAGAATATCCGGTTAAAAGGAACATACCGAATCACAGAAGATAAATGGATCAATGGAGTGGAAAGGGCATTTTATGCGAAAGCACGGGAAGTAAGACTATAAATCCGTTAGATTTACAGCAGGCCGGCTGTCAGGTTCGGCAGGAAATGAGAAAACAGGAGAGGATAAAAAATGGATAAAAAAAAGATTGCCAGAAAAATAGCAGAAGAATCGATTGTTCTGCTTAAAAATGCGAACCATATACTCCCTTTAAAAGAGAAGAAAGAGATTGCATTTTTCGGAAGGACACAGATAGGCACTTTGTATTCCGGAAATGGATCCGGTGGTGCTAATATAGCCGGGTGCGGCACAATTCTGGAAGAATGTGAAAAGAGAGGGATAAAACCTGAATCGCAGCTGAAAGGATTTTATGAGTATAAAGCAAGTGCAGAACAGGTAACGGAAGAGGATGAGTTTGACTGGACGAAGGTCAGCGAAATGGTAAACAGCGGAATCATGTACGAAATATTCGGAAAATACAAGGCTCCGCTTGATGAATATGATGTGCCGGAGACACTTATCTTTCAGGCGGCGGAAAAAACAGACACAGCAATCTTCGTGATCGGCAGAAACTCCGGCGGAGAAGAGTGTGACCGTCATCTGCCGGAGGATTATTACCTGACCAGATCAGAAGAAAGCCTGTTAAAGGATATTTGTACCCATTTTGCTAATGTAGTGATAGTCCTGAATGTAAACGGACTGATTGATCTGTCGTGGGTGAAAAAATATGCGAGCATAAAAAGCCTTCTGTTTATTGGAATCCCGGGGGAAGAAGGGGCTTCTGCGCTGGCTGGCATTTTGACAGGGGAGATTAATCCTTCCGGGAAACTGGCGGTGACTATAGCGGAACACTATGAAGATTATCCGTCGGCAGATCATTTCTCATGGGATAAGGAGCATCTGGAGAATATTCTGGACTATGAGAGTTACGGTCTTTCGTCAGAAGAAAACGGAAGTACAGGTTTTACGAAGAGTCCGGTAACCGTGTATTGGGAAGATATTTATACTGGATATCGTTATTTCGATACATTCGGAAAACAGGTGCTTTACCCCTTTGGTTATGGACTATCTTACACTGCATTTGCGATCAGCGATGCATTGGTCAAGAAGCAAAACGGCGGTATTCTGGTGACAGCCGATGTGAAAAATATTGGGGAAATGTCGGGGAAAGAGGTAATCCAGATTTATCTGTCTAAGGTATATCCAGCAGAGGGCGTGGAGCGTCCTTATCAGGAATTGAAAGGATTCGAGAAAACGTCTGACCTCGCTCCGGGTGAAAAAGAGCAGGTTAAGATCTGGATCCCATGGAGAGAACTGGCGGTTTATGATGAGGAAAGAGCCGCTTGGGTCATCGAGTCAGGCGATTATCTCCTGAAGATGGGAAAATCATCAAGAGACACCTTTACGGTGGGAATGGTATGCCTGCGGGATACAGTCCTTACAGAACAGTGTGCGAACCGTCTGACTATCTCGGGATGCAACAGAGGAAAGCTTTCGTTCCTGACACAGAAAGACTGCACAGGGTGTCAGCCGGAAGACGTATATGAGAAAAAACCTGATGGAGGCGTGACCGAGACGGAGGTAATTTCTGTAACGGAAGAGGATATTCTTGCAGGAGGGGAGAGTATACAGGCTGAAAAAGAAGCGCAGCAAAGTCTGCCGGAACTGTCCATCGAAGAACTCGCTTCTCTCTGTGTGGGTTATGGACCGGGCACCCCATTTGCGGCTGTGGGTGACCGTACTGACCCGTCTGCAATTTTTGACGCAGATGGGAATCCGCTGACGATAAACAGCCATCCGACAGGATATCCGGGATATGTTTCCCCGGCGATTGCGGAAAAAGGGATCAAATCCATTTTTTATAAGGACGGCCCTGCCGGGATCGGCGGTATTGCCTGGCCGACAGAAATGCTCATTGCGTGCTCCTTTGACAAAAAAATGTGGCAGATGTTCGGGGATGCAGTAGGAAAAGAATGTGAAGAACAGCAGGTAAATGTCTGGCTTGCTCCTGCTGTGAATCTCCACAGGAATCCGCTGTGCGGAAGAAATTTTGAATATTTTTCTGAAGACCCGTACCTGACGGGAGTCTGTGCCTGCGAGATCACAAAAGGCGTACAGAATGACCGTCCGGTTATTGTGTGCCCGAAGCACTTCGCGGCAAATGAACAGGAGACATTCCGCCGCGGAAATGCAGGGAAAAATGTAGATGCAGTGGACTCAATCCTGACAGAAAGGGCACTTAGAGAACAGTATTTAAAGCCGTTCGAGATGTTAGTCAAAGATGCCGGGATCGCATGCATCATGACCTCCTTCAATAAGATCAACGGGTCATTTTCCGGCGGCAGCCATGACCTGTGCACACAGATCCTGCGTGAGGAATGGGGATTTGAAGGGGCTGTTGTAACGGATTGGGGAGATATGGATATGGTTGTGGACGGCGCGGACGCTGTTGCGGCAGGAAACGATATCGTAATGCCCGGCGGTCCTCCGGTAATCCGCCAGATATTAAAAGGATACGAAGAAGGCAGAGTGACGAGAGAAGAATTGGAACAGGCAGTGCGTCATCTGCTGATTATGATAAAGAGAATCAGGCTGGCAGATTGATGGTTAGGGTAACGAGTAAATGTGATAATAGGATGTAGATGAAACAGGTAGGTATATGGAAGAAAAAATGTATCATACAGTGAAAAGTTCAGGAATCATGAATATCGTGGCAGGAGCATTTGCGATCGCAGTTGGGATTTCTGCGCTTATAAGTGGAATACGCCTTTGGCTTGCCCGTACTAAGATTCTTTTCTAAAGAAAGGGAAATAATGGAATGAAGCACATGGCAGAGATAAGAAATGACAACGGAATTTCAACATTATATGTAGACGGTTAACCCTTTCAGGCATTTGCAGGCGAGGTACATAATTCCGCTGCGTATGATCCGGAAAGGATGGAAATAGAAATCTGGGAGAAGATGGAGCAGAGTAATCTGAATACGCTGATCGTGCCGGTGTATTGGGAAACGCTGGAGTCGGAAGAAGGAAAGTTTGATTTCACCCTTGTGGATGCGCTTATAAAGCAGGCGGACAAATATAAAAAGAAATTGATCCTGCTCTGGTTCGGTCTCTGGAAGAACGCAGAGTCCGCTTACGTGCCGGTATGGATGAAGAAAAACAGTGAGACATATTTCCGTGTGGAATTGTATGGCGGCGAGAGATTGAATACAATCTCACCATTGTGCACAGCGGCGGTGGAGAAAGATGTCAATGCTTTTTCGCGCCTGATGGAACATATCAGAGAAACAGATGAGAATTCTGCGGTTATCATGGTACAGGTGGAAAATGAAGTAGGGCTGCTGGGAACAGAAAGAGATTATTGTGCGCAGGCAGAAGAAGTGTTTGGCGGATCCGTGCCGGAAATGCTCCTTCCAGAGCAGACAGAGAAAGAACGCGCTACATGAAAAGAAGCCTTTGGTGATGACGCGGAGGAAGTTTTCTCTGCATGGTGCTTCGCAAGCGCTTTGGAGCAGATTGCATCTGCTGGAAGGGAGAAACATCCGCTTCCCTGCCTTACGAACGTATGGCTGAAGCAGTTTCCGTGGTATCCGGGTTCCTATCCGTCCGGAGGACCGGTAGAGGATATGCTGTGGGTATGGAAAGCAGCGGCGCCTTCACTTTTTACCATCGGTCCGGACATCTATGTGCCATATGTCTCTGACATCATGAAGACGTACAGCCGGCCGGATAATCCGCTTTTAATCCCCGAAGTGCGGAAAGATGCGGTTACAGCTTCCTATGCCCTTTATGCATTCCTGCATTTTCATGCGTTATGCTATGCGCCTTTTGGAGTGGAAGATCTGTGGGCAGACCAGCCTTCGGATCTTCCGGCAGAAGTGATAGACGCTCTGAAACTGGATCCGCTTTCCTTTAATCTGAGTGGGACTAAAGAGACATTGGGCGAGGTGTACCGGCTGCTGGAAGAGATCAGACCGCTGTACTTGAAATACCGTGGGACAGAACATATGAAGTGTTTCCTGAAACAGTCAGATGGAGAGCAGGGATGCTATCTGAAGTTTAAGAACTATGATATAGAAATACAGTATCTCCCGAGGACAGACGGTGCACCGGCAGCCGCAGGAGTCGTCTTTGAACTGGATGAAAATACGTTTCTGATCATAGGAATGATGTGCAGTATCCGTTTCCATACGAAACCCGGGGATCATAGGAGAGTAGACTTTCTCACAAAAGAAGCAGGGACTTTCCATGTTGGTAAATGGGTATGTGAGCAGAGACAGAACGGCGATGAAAAAATCGTATCAGTCTTATATAATATGCCGGGATGTTTTAGAATAGAGACATTTAAATACTAATTTTCTATACTTTAAAGAGAGATATACAGAGGACTGGAGTATGGCAAATTGTTTATTACAGCATTAGATGATCTTGAATCAAAGAGAAAGGGATTTTATTCCGGCGTTGATGACTACATGGTAAAGCCTGTGGATATGGATGAGATGGCGGCATATGTAAACGGAGAGGAAGTTCCAATTCTTCCCAGAGAGTTTAATGTTTTATATCGGAAGTGAAAGAAAATGTTGTATGTGTGACAGTTCGGGATTCTGGTTGCGGAATGGACAAAGAAACTGCAGAGAGCAAAAGTCCAGATTTCATATTTCATTAACAAAAATCGTGAAGTTGATAAACAGCTGTATATGCCACAAGTGGGAATTGGGATTGTGTTGATTCTGGCTTTTATCGGAATTATGAACTATATGAACACCAATGTCATTTATTTCAAGCCCGACAATTACTGCGGATAAAATAGAACGTTTTATTCAGATTCTGAAGCCAAGACAGGAAGCAGGAGTAAAAGTAAGTGTAATTCTAACAAAGCCAGAAAATAGATGCTATGGGAATACAGATTTTTATCTGATTTTGATAGAAAAAATGAAAGAAACTGGAATTCAGGTAATCATGGTAGATGAAGATACAGAGTGTTTTGCGATTATAGATCAAGAATTAGTTTGGCATGGTGGAATGAATTTGTTAGGCAAAGTGGACGCATGGGATAATCTGATAAGAATTAAATCAGAAAGCATTGTACAGGAATTGATGGGAATGATACTGAAAGAATTTTGTGACAATGACGTAACATCCTCCCCAGTTACTTTGTGACAATTATATAACGTCCTCTATACAGAAATATGCGGTTTTAAGCCATTTTTGTGGCAAAAAAGCCGCATATTTTTTGTAGCAATGACTTGACATCCTCGGGGGCACTGTGTGTCCGGGATAGTCTGCCGGGGTGAGGAGAGTAGGTATATACGATTATGTGTAAGAAAAATCTGATTTGCATAAAAATGAATTGACATGTGTAAACAAAAATGCAATAATATGTGTAACAAAAAATGCAAAAAAGGAAGTTGTTTATGAGAACAAATACATATATCAGATTGGAAATGCTATATAAAAAGTATAAAGGATATGTGGAAACACGAGAAATTCTGGAAGAAGGTTTTTCAAACCGCCAGATCGCTGTTTTGGTTAAAGAAGGATATTTGGAGAATGTGACACATGGACATTATTGGCTATCCGGTGGGCAATGTAAGAAGCCTCAAGACTATAAATGTATTGAAGTATGTCTTAGCAATCCAAAGGCTGTTATTTGTATGGACAGTTCTCTTTATTATCAGAAGGTTAGTACAAAGGAACCAGAGTATTTATCGGTTGCGACAGAGCGAACAGACCGTAGTATATTAAAAATGAATTTTCCGACGAGGCGGCATTATTTTTCTGGACGAAATTTTCAAATTGGTCAGAGAAAAAGAGAGACAGAATTTGGTAGTTATAATATCTATGATGTTGAACGGAGCCTTTGTGATATACGGCGTTTAGAGCCAGAAAATTCATTTGAAATCATGGATTATGTAAAAGAGAGTGAGCAACAGTATAAACGTCTGATGAAATATGCAGAGTTGTTTGGAATAAAACAATTTTAAAGGAGAAATATGGATTACATGTATGATGGCATAGATATTTTGGATGAGAATCTGGAAAGTGCCAGAAAAAGACAAATGTTCAGAATACTTGTCTATTATCAAAGGTTATGTCTGTATTCGGGCGGTACAATAGCAGGTGAAAAGAAGCTAGATTCAAATAGCTTACAGACACCTTTATTTTGGGATCAGGAAAGTGCTTTGGAGCAGAGGATATACGAAAAAATGAAAAAATGGGAAATAAGACATCCCATAATGGGAATTGTGATATGTACAATACTAGGGGGAATATTGATTAGTCTGATAGCAGGAATTATTTTAGAGGGAATTATGATGGTATGACAAGAACTATAAAAATATGAAAGAGAAAAGGATTCTGCAAATGTTTTTGGATTCTAAAGGTGAGAGAAAAGTGATAAAGAATAAAATTATTAAAGTACAGGATATTTTAATTACAGTTGCCAGTGAGGATTTTGATGATTATATCTGTATTACGGATATGGCGGCCGCGAAAGGTGGAGATTCAAGAGCAGCGGATGTTATAAGAAATTGGTTGAGGAATAGGATGACGTTGGAATTTCTATGTACATGGGAAGAAATTTATAATCCGGAATTTAAAGTGTTCGAATCTGAACACTTTAAAAAACAGGCTGGATTATTAACATTTACACCTAGTGTTTCTGAATGGATAGAAAAGACAAATGCAAAAGGGATGTATGTAAAAAGAGGTCGCTATGGAGGTACATTTGCACATAAAGATATCGCATTCGAGTTTGCTTCTGCAATCAGCCCGGTATTTAAGTTGTATTTGATTAAAGAATTTCAAAGATTAAAGGAAAATGAAAATAACCAGAAAAAAATAGAGTGGGACGCAAAAAGATTTTTATCAAAAAATAATTATCTGATACAGACAGATGCGGTTAAGAATTATATTATACCGAGTGGAAATTACCGGACAAATTTAGAATGGCTTGCATATGCAGATGAGGCAGATATTTTGAATGTTGCACTGTTTGGTTTTACTGCAAAGGCATGGCGTGAATCTAATCCTGAACTTGCGAAGAAGAATAATGCTCGTGATTTTGCGACAATTAATGAATTGACGGTTCTTTCAAACATGGAGACTCACAATGCACATATGATTAGAGAAGGAAAGTGCAGACAGGAAAGATTTGCTATCTTGAAAGAAATCGCCGAATACCAGTTGAAAATACTAAATGAAGCAGATCAGGTTAAAACACAGATAGGTTCACAGGAATGATGAAAAAAGCTTCCTATGCAAAAACTTTTGTCAGGAAAGGAATTTGCATAGGAAGCGTTTTGGGTAGCAATAGTGTAACATCCGCAGTACGATTTTATGACAACAATATAACATCCTCCTCTGAGAAAAACAAAGAAAACAACGGTTTTACAGACTTTTTCAAGAGGAAAAGCCAAAAAAGTTTGTAGCAATGACTTGACATCCTCGGGGGCACTGTGTGTCCGGGATAGTCTGCCGGGGTGAAATGATTTTAGAAATATATAATGCGGAATCAAGAAGTGAGTATAATATGTATTGCGATAAGCATGAAAAATAGTTATAGTTAAAGGTAAAAGACGTGAATGGAGAGGAGCGGTAAAATGACGATAGAAGAAGTATTGGCAGTCGAAGAAATGCAGGTATTTGACAGGAAAAGTGTCAATATTGCTCCCAAAGTATTGGCAATACCAATTATTGCATTTGCAAATGCTGATGGTGGCACAGTTGCCATTGGAATATCTGACAAGACACGCAGGATAGAAGGTGTCGATTATGACATCTAAAAGTTGAATGAACTTCTTCGGGTACCGTTTGATTTTTGTGTTCCGACTGTGAAAGTAGAAATAGAAAAAGTCCAGTGTATTGATTTTAAAGGAAGAGAGAATCATGTTCTTCTTATGCATATTGAACCAAGTATGGAAGTACATGCGAATCAGGCAGATGAAGTGTTTATGCGTGTTGGAAATAAATCAAAAAAGCTCGCTTTTGAAGAACGAATGCAGTTGATGTATGATAAAGGAGAACGATTTTTTGAAGATAAACCGGTTCCGGAAGCTGATATAGAGGATATTGATTTAGCTTTTGTAGAAAAATATATTGCTCAAATCGGCTATTCCAAGACAGCAATGGAATATTTGAGGGAAAATAAAGGATTTATAAAAGAAAAAATGGGAAAGTGCAGATAAGTTCTGCGGCAATATTGTTATTCGGTAAAAATCCGCAGTTATATTTCCCAAGAGCACGTGTACGTTTTATTCGTTATGAAGGGACAGAAGAACGTGTCGGGACACAGATGAATGTTATCAAGGATGTCATTTTTGAAGGAAATATACTGAAGATGATAACAGATGCAGTTGCATACCCAGATACACAAATTAAGGAAAAAACTTATCTGGGCGAGGATGGGTTATTTGTAACAGAAGAAGAATATCCGAAGTTTGTCCGACAGGAAATTATTGTAAATGCTGTTACACATCGAGATTACAGTATTAGAGGAACTGATATTCAGATAAAAATGTTTGATGATAGGATTGTTGTGGAAAGTTACCGGGACTTGTGAAAACAGACAATATCTGACATACATATTTTTCTAGGAATCCAAAGATTGCAGAATTTTTGAAAGCATATAGCTTTGTAAAGGAATATGGCGAGGGTGTTGACCGTATGTGCAAAGAGTTAGAAGCGGTAGGTTTACAAGATCCTGAATATAGACTGAATGCTTTTATGCTCCAGACAACAATCAGAAACAGTACTTTAACTGATAAAAAACCACGGTTTGGTTGATAAAAAACCACTGTTTCAAGTTATTGACGATGCAGTCTGCAATAAGATTTTGGCTCCTACCATTTCGGAAAATATGAAAGAAATTGTTGAGGCTTTTGACATGAATCAGATTTTTGGTCGTAAGGAAGTAAAAAAAAACTTGGATATGGTGATTATAAAGCAGGCAAAGCAATAGAGGTTATGCAAGTATTGAACATCGTAATTCCTGTAGAAGGAAAAGGAAAGGGAAAGTATATTTTAAAAGAAATGTAGTGGTTAGTTTCATTGGTCTCAAAACAAAAGTGGGATTAGTGAGACTGATGTGAGAATCTTATGTGAAGAAGTATGAACTATAAAGTGGAGGAAGAATATGGAACCTACGAAAAAGGATTGGAAACTGTACAGAGAACGAATTGGTGACTGGGAGAAACAAGTATGAAGAATTTAAGATAGAACGTATAGATTAGTATTTCCATACGCTCTATCTCACATTTCATATTAAATTTTTGAATTCTACAAACTGAAAGTTGTCAAGATATAATAAAATTATTTTTGGGCCACATAAAGAAATCTATGTATTCTGCCTTCTATTACACCATTCTTTTCTAACACTTCCTGAGCATGGTATAAGTTTAACAAACACTTCTTTACATCAAAATTAGGGAATTCCCATTCAATAATATGTGCAAACCAAACGAGAGCACCTACATTCCAAAATTTAATTGGACGATACACTTCTTCTGCTTCAAGGGTTGTAAACCCCTTTTTTTCAAATGCTTGTTGTACTTTATGCAAATATTGCTTAGGAAATGGTAATGGTGGTATTTCGTTTAATAATAGCTCAACAAGTTCCCTATCATTTTCTGCCCCTACCTGTTGCGTAATAAAAATTCCTTTGGGTTTTAATACTCGCCATATTTCATTTTCGTTGAAAGCTCCATGACGATTTATTACAATATCAAATGTTTCGTTATTAAAAGGAAGTTTTGTAAGTCCATCGGCTTCCCTAAAATCTACCCCCAGTGGAAGTAATTTTTCTTTGCATAATTCGACATTGGGTGAGTATGCTTCTGTTGCACTCAAATGACAAAGAGGGTGTTTTAATGAAAGAAGGAACTCTCCACCACCTGTATCAATGTCTAATAGTTTCATTTCAGGCAATAAATAGTGACGAATAATTTTACTATAATCCCAAGGTAAATCGTTTTCTTCTTCGTATTTTCCATGTATATGAGAAAAATCCCACCCATGAATATGTGCAACCTTTTCTTCTTCCAACCATTCATTTAATAACTGTTCTTTATTCATTGTATAACTACTCCTTTTCGTATTGTTATTTATGTTTTACGATAGGGTGCAGTTACCTGATAACATAAGTTTTTGACCTCGATGCAACCTGTTACCAGATTTTATAACTGCACCGAGTAATTACCTCGAACAAACTGCATAATTGCTTCACCGCCTTTCAGAAATTCAACCATTAAACAAATTCAAGTTGAACAAAATCGCTGCGCG
>NZ_JAQCSY010000027.1:0-42458 GCF_027686195.1 Coprococcus sp. AF102-57
ATTTTGCGCAATTCAGAATATTCTGACATCAATTCAACATGCTTTTGCGAATGGCGCGGCTGAACATCCCCTTCCATTTGCCTTTCCATTTCTTTTTTCATTTCACATTTACAAAAAGCAGCCATACCAACACTTTGATACAACTGCTTACATTTTAAAACATCGATTGCATTTTAATTATCAGATATACGGTTGCAAAAACCGCAAACAGATACACACACCCAATAATTACAGAACTCTTTTTTCCTCTTCCCCATTTTCCCGTTGCAAGATACATTGCATCCAATACATCAAACAGAAAGAAAAACTGGAATACCGTATGTACAACTGCCTCGGCAAATCCTATTTTCCCACTTTTGTAGGTCATACGGATTACCTGGATTCCATAAAAGCTTCCCGGTAAAATAGCAAGCCATGTCGCAACAGCCGAAAAAACGACTGCTGCAATCAGCCACGGCAGCAATACCGGAGCAAAGATTATCGCGGCTCCCCTGCTTCCTACCAGCACTGCCATACTTACGAAAAAATAATAAATGAACAGAACCAGAAAATTCACACAGAAAAAGACAACCAGCCCATATTTATGGATCAGCATACGGTTCACGCATTCAATCAGATTCCCCGTTTTGTATATTTTAAATGACTGTCCAATATTTATGATTCCCACAGCTGCCACAAGTCCCCAATAAAAAAGCAGTGGAAGAAACACAATCACCAACGTTAATCCTATATGCCCCTCCGGGATTTTATCCAGCAGTCTCGTAACAAGAATAAAATATACATATGCAAGTGGTACACATAAAGTTAAAAGTATTATATAAAGAAATGTACTTTTCCGTGATTTTCTATTTTCCATATCCTGGCTCTCCGTATTTCAGAAAAAGGGAACCGTAATTTTCTATACAGCTCCCTCTTTTCCTGTTTTCTATTTATCTGCGTCCCATAAACGCTTCAATCTCATCGATTTGTCTCGGGATTGCTCTTGACAGATTTTCACATCCGTCTTCTGTGATCAGGCAGTTATCTTCCAGGCGGAATCCAATGCCCCATTCTTCATGATAAACACCGATATCTACACAGAATACAACACCCGGTACAGCAAGTCCGCTTCCTTCTACCACGTCATGTACATCAAATCCAACATGATGTGCTCCACCGTGCCACATATAAGTTCCAATATCTTCAAAATTTTTGCATATTCCAGCTTCTTTTAACTGTTCAAATGTGTATTTGCGGATGATCTTATCCACATCCAGAAGCGGTACACCTGGTTTCAGTGTACTGAACATATATTCTGAAGTATTGTAAATGCACTCATAAAGCAGTTTCTGACGGTCATTAAATCTTCCATTGCACGGAAATGCCCTGGATACATCGTTGATCTCATAATCCCATACAGCACCAACGTCATTCAGGATCATATCTCCATCCTGTGCCTGTCCGCGATAATCATAATAATGAATTTTAAAGTTGTTCTTTCCTGAGGAAATAATAGACGGAAATCCTGGTGAAAGCACTCCCCTCTGAGCCAGTGCATAATCAAATTCTGCTTTATACTGGTATTCGTACATTCCCGGTTTAGATGCTTTCATCATTGCTTCGATTCCGGCCTTTGTGATCGTTTCCGCTTTCTTCATCGCCTCGATCTCGCATGGTTTCTTGATCAGGCGAAGCTGCTTCATAATCGGATGAAGGTTGCCAAATCCAACAAACGGAGCATGTTCTTTCAGATAATTACCAAGACGGCATGCTTCTACCGCCGGCGTATTTTCATAAACCTTGTCAAAATCAAGATAAACTTTCTTTACATTGCCAGAAAATAATTGTCTGGAAAGATCATTCTGGAATGCTGCCACATATTTGTAATTCGTGATTCCTGAAAGTTCTTCTGCTTCCTCTTCTTTTATACGTCTTCCGGTCCAGCGTTCTGCAAATGCATCCGGAGGAAGAATATACAGAGTTTCTTCAATTGTTCCCTCTCCGACATAAGCCATCAGTACAATATTTTCCTGCTCGATTCCTGTCAGATACAAGAAGTTACGATTTGTAAAAAACGGATAATTCTCATCATTGGTCTTGATCGGTGCATGTCCGCTGAATACAACCACCAAAGATCCCGCTTCAAGTTTCTGATACAGGCTCTTACGATTTCCTGCGTAAAATTCCTTATTCATTTGTCAATCCTCCTGCGCTTAGTGTAAATATTTTTCTTTCAGATATTCAATATAATAATCGGTATTCAGCTCTTCTCCTGTTGCTTTTTTGAGCATCTCACGCGCAGAATAGGTCTGTCCGTACTGGTGAATATGTTCTTTTAACCAGTTTCCAATTGCAGATGAGTCTCCCTTTTCCAACTTTTCAAATGCATCCGGACAATCAGTAAGAAGCTTATGAGCAAACTGTGCAGCGTAAGCATCTCCAAGTGCATATCCCTGGAAATATCCTACACATCCGGAAGCCCAGTGCACATCCTGCAGGATTCCTTCCTGATGATTCTTTGGCATAAATCCCAGATATTCCTGATATTTTCTGTTCCATGCTTCTTCAATTGTATCCACTGTCAGTTTTCCATCAAAATATTCTTTTTCAATTTCGTAACGGATGATGATATGCAGGGTATTGGTAAGCTCATCTGCTTTCAGACGGATCAGTCCCGGTTTTACTTTATTGAGTGCCGCAAGGAATGTATCCAGAGAAATCTCTTTGTATTTTGAAACTTCCTGCTGCAGATATGGGTACAGGTTCTCCCAGAATTCTCTGGTTCTTCCTACATGATTCTCGTAGAATCTGGACTGAGATTCATGCATTGCACCTTCAATTCCGCCCCAGAGTCCGCTTTCTGCAACCTCATCGTTCGCATTATAATTATAGAGTCCGTGTCCGGTCTCATGAACCACTGCCAGAATCGCATGGATCAGCTCATCACAGTTTGTGGATGGTCTGGAATCACGAGGTCCGGTGCAGACACATACCGGATGATGGATCTCAAATAAAGTACTCTTATCTTTATCAAGTCCCAGAATCTCCTGCGCTTTCTTCACAATACGAAGTACTGTATCATGATCTGCTTCACATTCCAGAATGGAATCATCAATCTTACTCTGTTCTTCTCTTACCGCATTTAAAATTTCGCAGACAGCATCTTTGATTTTTGCCAAAATTGCATCAATCTCTTCCAGACGATAATCCTTATCAAACCGGTTCACCAGAACCTGATATGGTTTTTCATCCGGATTGATCGCTGTTGCTATCTTCTCCTGTAAATCAAACTGTTTTTTCAGTACCGGCTTAAAGCTTTCAAAATCATCTGCCTCATAGCATTTTCCCCATGCCAGCTGTCCATCTGCATTTGCCTGATTCAATTCTCCCTGCAGGCTTGCCGGAATCTGTACTGCTTCTTTATATTTTCCGATCAGATAACGTACCATACCTTTGTCTGTATCTGACTCAAAAGCTGTCTCTCCTTCCAGTGACTCTACCAGTTCTTTTATCTCTTTGCTTGTCAGTTTCTCATTAGAAAGCTCTGTCAGATATGCTCCGACTTTCCCTTCATAATCAAATCCGTCCTTCGGGCAGTTATTCCATCTGTCATAGTAAATGATATTATCCATACACTCCAGATAACGGAGTTTCATAACAATATCCTTCACCTTTTCCATCTGTTCTTTTGTAGCCATTACCGTACCAACCTTTCTCCTTAGACTAGTGTTTAAACTTTGGTTCGATTATACCATTTGTTTCCCCGTAGTGTCAATCTTTTGGCAAAAGCCGGTTCCTCTGTTATGCCTTTATTTCTTCACTGTAGATTCGTTCGATATGCATTGCCAGATACCCGATTTCCATCTCATCAAGTTCTTTTCCAATACTCTTTCCGAGCATATCGCAGACTTTTTTTGCAGTCATATACGCTTCCGGAAATTTGGATTCTATATATTCATTCATATTGATACGAAGATCCTCCCCCGTCATAGCACGTGCTACCATATATTTGATATGGTTCATCAGACGATTATAGGAAAGCGAGATCACATCGATCTTTTTTCCTGTTTCTTTTTCGATCATCTCAATACATTCTCTCACTGCACGGGCCGTCTGCATTGCCACAGACACTTTTTCATCCTCGATTGCTGAATGAATGTGAAGTGCCACGTATCCGATTTCATGCTCATCGATCGTGATCTGCATTCTCTTCTGCAAAATATCTCTGAGCACGGATGCTGCTTGAAATTCATTATGAAAAAGTACTCTGATATCATCTGTCAGTGGATTGCTGATCTGCTCCTGATTCCGGATTCGCGAAACAGCAAAGGAGATATGATCTGCCAGCGGGATCATGATCCGGCGGTCTACTTTCCCAAAAACTTTTTCTGCTTCCCGGATCACCTCATCTGCGATTTCCAGAAATTCCGGATCCATCTCCTGCACCAGAGATTTGGCAGATCCTCTGTCTGTCTGTTCGGTCAGGCGGTAAGTTGCTGTATCTTCTGTCACTTCAAAACGCTGACTGACCTTCTTTCCAAAGCCAATTCCTTTACCGAGAAGGACGTATTCCTGGTTATCCTCTGTATTGATTGCGATCACGCCATTATTATTCAAAATTTTGCTTACTCTGTACATATCTGATTCCCCCGAAGACGAGTTTTAAGTTCTGATTTTATCCTAGCAGAGAATGAGGGGAAAGTCAAAAAAAGGTTGAGAAAAAGGGAACGCAAATTTGGCTGTTTTCTGACGGGTGTGAAATAGCTTCCGCAAAAAACAAATAAAAGCAGAACGGGGCTGTTGCACGATGGATCGTGCTTAGCCCCGTAAGTTTGTTTGATGTTTTTGATGTGATTATCACAAAATCTGTGAATAGATTTTATTTGGTTTCCCGGATCTTCTTTCTGAGCGGAAGTACCATTGCAGGGGATACGGATAATTCGTCTAATCCCATGCTTAAGAATTCTTCGGTCAGTTCGAGGTCAGCTCCGAGTTCGCCGCAGATTCCGATCCATTTGCCTTCTGCGTGGGCATTTTCGGCTGCCATGCGGATCATTGCAAGGACTGCCGGGTGGTGCGGATCGTAGAAGGCATCCAGCTTCTGGTTCTGACGGTCAATTGCCAACGTGTACTGGGTCAGATCATTGGTCCCTACGCTGAAGAAATCCACTTCTTTTGCAAGCTCACGGCTCATCATAACGGCAGCCGGTGTCTCAATCATGATTCCCAGTTCCACATCCTCACGGAACGGGATCTTTGCCTCACGAAGCTCTTCTTTGACCTCTTCGATGATCACCTTGATCTGCTTCACTTCTTTTACCGAAATGATCATCGGGAACATAATGGCGATCTGTCCGTAAGCAGATGCCCGGTACAAGGCACGAAGCTGGGTCTTGAAGATCTCCGGTCTTGTCAGGCAGATACGGATTGCCCGGTATCCCAGTGCCGGGTTCTCTTCTTTGTCAAGTCCAAAGTAATCCACCTGCTTGTCTGCTCCGATATCCAGGGTACGGATAATGACCTTTTTGCCTGCCATATTTTCTGCAACCTGTTTGTATACCTGGAACTGCTGTTCTTCGGTCGGGAAATCTTCGCTTTCCAGATACAGGAATTCGCTTCGGAAAAGTCCGATCCCTCCTGCATCATTTTTAAGTACGGCGCCCACATCGGAAAGATTACCGATATTCGCATAGACATTGATCTTCTGTCCGGAAAGGGTGACATTCTCTTTGCCCTTCAGTTCTTCCAGAAGTGTTTTCTGTCTGCGGTCTTCTTCGCGCTTTTCACTTCATGGTCTCTTCATCCGGATCAATGTAGATGGTCCCGGTAAAGCCGTCGATGGCTGCCATATGTCCGTCATATTCTTTTGCAAGCCCTTCTCCCAAACCAATAACGGCCGGGATGTTCATGGTCCTTGCAAGGATTGCCGTATGGGAATTTGCTGATCCGTACATGGTTGCAAATGCAAGCACTTTGGACTTGTCGAGCTGAACAGTCTCACTCGGTACCAGATCATCTGCTGCCACGATCACCGGTTCGTCTGCCACAACACCGCTTTCCCCGGCATCCGAAAGGATACCGAGAAGTCGGTCCGATACATCTTTTACATCGGCCGCACGTCCCTGCATGTAAGCATCATCCATAGATGCAAACATCCGGGAGAAGTTATCTCCTGTCGTCGCAACAGCATACTCTGCGTTGACTTCCTGGGTGGTAATAATATTCTTAATCGAATCCACATAATCCAGATCCATCAGCATCATCTGATGTACTTCAAAAATTGCCGCATTGGCTTCTCCTACATCTTCCATTGCCTTGTCATACAACTCACCGAGCTGTGCGATCGCAGTCTCCTGAGCATCCTCAAAACGTGCCACCTCTGCTTCGGTATCCTCTACATGATACCGTCTTACCTGCTTTTCCTGTCTTTTATAGAAAGCAATCTTCCCGATGGCTACGCCACCAAAAACACTTTTACCACTTAGTGTAATCATAATCCTACAGATTCTCCTCTAATACTTTCTGGATTTCGGCGATTGCTTCTTCTTCGTCTTCGCCTTCAGCTGTGATGATAACCTCATTTCCTTTTTTTACACCAAGACTCATAACTGCCATAATGCTCTTTGCATTGACTTCACGTGTATCTCCTGCTTTTTTGATCTTAATATCTGAAGTTTTTTTCGCAATTGCTTTTACCAGAATTCCTGCCGGTCTTGCGTGGATTCCCTGTGTATCTGTTACTACATACTTAAATTCTTTCATGATAAATTCTCCTCGTCTTTTTCTTTCATTTTTAGTTTACTTTTTTGACAGCGTTTTGCTTGCCAAAGCACCGCCATTATTAAAACAGCTTTCGCTGTTCTATTCTACTGTATCTACGGCAAATAGTGGATCGCCGGCTTTAACTTCTCCCGTCGCAAGGAGACGTACTCTCTGATTCTCTTCCAGTTCTGTACAAAGTACCGGTGAACAAAGAGACGGTGCATGCGAAGTCAGGAATGGAATATCGATCTTCATAAGCGGATCCCCCTTCTTCACTTTCTGACCATTTTCTACAAATACTTCAAATCCTTCACCGTTCAGAGATACGGTATCAATACCGATGTGAAGCAGCATGCCAAGTCCGCTTTCTGTCTGGAACCCAAGTGCATGCTTTGTTTCAAATACGAAAAGCACTTCTCCATCTTCCGGTGCGCAGATCACAGCATCTTCCGGTGTAACAACAGCTCCGTCACCCATCATTTTTCCTGCAAATCCTTCATCCGGACAGGTTGTAATATCGCCTGCCATACCGGTGATCGGACTGGATACAACAATTGTATTTACCACTTTTTCCTGGGTTTCATTATTTTCATTTACAGTATCTGTATTTTCTTCAGCTGAATTCTCTTCTGACACAGCAGCGCTCTCATAATATTCATCCGGAGCTGTTTCCAGATAATCTTCCAGTTTAGACTTAATCACAGTTACCTGTGGACCATAAATGATCTGGACACCCTGTCCCTTTTTCACGATTCCTCTGGAACCTGTTGTCTTGATGATCTCATCATTTACGCGGGCTGCGTCATGAACTGTGATACGAAGTCTTGTTGCACAACAATCCACATCACTGATATTTTTCTTTCCGCCAAGTCCCTGTGTGATTGCCTCACTTACCGGATCTGCGGTCCCTGTATTCCCTGCTGTTTCTTTTCCTGCTTCTTTTCTGGCATTTACATCTGCCTTTGTATATAATTTTGTCTCTGTATCATCATCTTCACGTCCCGGTGTCTTGAAGTTAAACTTTTTGATCAGGAAACTGAAGATAAAATAATACAGGAAGAAATAAATAATTCCAACCGGAATGATCCGAAGCCAGCTTGTCTTTGCATTTCCCTGCAGGATACCGAAAAGGAACAGATCCAGAAAACCACCAGAGAAGGTAAGTCCTACTGCTACATTCAGGATATGTGCGATCATGTAAGCAGAACCTGCAAGCACTACCTGTACAGCAAAAAGTGCCGGTGCAACAAAAAGAAATGAGAATTCCAGTGGCTCTGTAATACCCGTCATCATGCAGGCAAGTGTTGCAGAAAGGAGAAGTCCTCCTGCCTGTTTTTTCTTTTCCGGTTTTGCACAGCGGTACATCGCAAGTGCCGCTCCCGGAAGTCCGAAGATCATAAAGATAAATTCACCTGAGAAATATCTGGTCGCATCTGCGCTGAAATGTGCGATATTTGCAGAATCAGCAAGCTGTGCAAAGAAGATGTTCTGTCCTCCCTGTACCATCTGTCCCGCAACTTCCATTGTTCCACCGACTGCTGTCTGCCAGAATGGCATGTAAAATACGTGATGAAGTCCAAACGGAATCAAAGCTCTCTTAATAATACCAAAAATCAGGGTTCCCAGATATCCGCTTCCGGTTACCAGTCCGCCAAGTGCATAAATTCCATTCTGTACAACCGGCCAGGCAAAATACATTCCAATCCCGACAAACATGTACACCAGTGTAGAAATGATCGGAACAAATCTGGACCCTCCGAAGAATGATAACGCATTTGGAAGAACGATTTTGTGAAAACGGTTATGCAGAGCAGCAACACCAAGTCCTACAATAATACCACCAAACACACCCATCTGTAAGGACTGGATTCCGCAAACAGAAGTGATGGTTCCTTCCAGTACATTCGAAGCGATCGTTCCATCTGCGGTAATCTCTCCTGTGATCACAAGCATTGCATTGATTGCAACATTCATAACAAAGAATGCGATCAATGCAGAAAGTGCCGCTACTTCTTTTTCTTTCTTTGCCATACCGATTGCAACTCCAACCGCGAAAATCAGTGGCAGGTTGTCAAATACAGCACTTCCTACTTTGTTCATGATAATGAGTAACGAATTCAGGATAGTTCCGTCTCCTAAAATTTTCTCCAGACCATAAGTCTGGATTGTGGTAGCATTGGTAAACGAGCTACCGAATCCCAGCAGCAGACCCGCTACCGGAAGAATTGCGATTGGAAGCATGAAGGATCTTCCTACTCGCTGCAATACGCCAAAAATTTTGTCTTTCATTGCATGTACTCCTTTTCCTCAAGAAATTTTAATTACCTGGCTTATGCCTATGATATTATTTTCTTTCGTGGAAGCCTTTTATCCGAATTTTTGACGCAAAAAAGGCACTAACCCCACACAAATATCAAAATAATATCTATGTATGGTTAATGCCTGCCGTACAGTTACACACCAAAATCTATAACTTACAATAATTTATTTTCCACTAAATGTCAAGCCTTTTCTGAAATTTTCTTTTTATAATCCTACGGACTGCACTAAAAGAATCAGAAGCATCAACGGTGCAATTACCTTGATCATTGCAACATAAAGCTTTTCTCTGCCAAACCTGTATCCGCCAAGTGTCACTTCATCGATGATCACTTTTGGTTTTACAACCCATCCAATCAGAATACAGGTAAGCAGTGCCACCATCGGCATCAGACAGTTATTGCTGATATAATCCATCACGTCCAGAATCTGCGCTACCGCGCCGTTCGGAAGTTTCAGTTCGAAATAAAGCTTGTTGTATCCAAGACATACGATCACACCAACGATCATTCCATATAAAGTAGTCAGGATCGTTCCTTTTTTTCTGGATACATGGAATTTATCCATCATGCTTGATACGATTGCCTCCATAACAGATACAGAAGAAGTAACCGCTGCAAAAGATACCATCAGAAAGAATACAATTCCTACCAACACTCCTGCTGCCCCCATTGCTTTAAATACTTTTGGCAGAGATACAAACATCAGTCCCGGTCCTGCAGACATTCCTTCGGTTCCCATAAAAGTATAAACAGCCGGAATGATCATAAGTCCTGCCAGAAGCGCTACAAGCGTATCAAAAAACTCAATCTGGTTGATCGACTTCATCAGATTGGTCTCTTTCTTCGCATAGGATCCGTAAGTAACCATAATTCCCATCGCCACGCTGATTGAGAAGAAAAGCTGTCCCAATGCATCCATCACAACCGAAAGGAAACTTTTAACCGTCATCCCTCTAAAATTCGGGATCAGGTAAATCGCCAGTCCCTGCATACCGGTTCTTGTCACTCCATCTGCATTTGTATGTTTCAGGGTAATGGAAAATACAGAAATTCCCGCAATCAGTACAAACAGGATCGGCATCAGAATCTTACTGTATTTTTCAATTCCTTTATTTACTCCTTTATAAACAACCGTTGCCGTAATAAGCACATAGATCAGCATCCATATGATCGGCTGTCCGACCTGTGTAATATAGCCTGTAAAATATCCGTCTTCTGCTGCCTGCGTCCCATAACCTGTGAGAAATGCCGACAAATATTTGAGTACCCATCCACCAATCGAGCAATAATACGGAAGAATGATAACCGGTACTGCACATGCAAGCACACCGATTCCTCCCCATCCTTTATGCATCTGTTCATATGCAGTAAGCGGACTCTGTCCTGTCTTACGTCCGATCGCGATCTCTGTTGTCAGCAACGTAAACCCAAAGGTAAGTGCCAGTACCACATAGCACAGAATAAACACTCCGCCTCCACCTTTTGCTGCCAGATACGGGAATCTCCAGATGTTCCCCAACCCGACTGCACTTCCCGCAGCCGCCAGCACGAATCCGATCGAGCCGGTAAAATTACTCCTCTTCTTTTCCATCTTTTCTACACTCCTTTTACAGTGGTGCCTCCGTACACACCATCTCCAGCTTTTTAATAATATGATGTGAGTGTCAATAAGTATCAATTGTTTATTTGTGCGAGCACAAACGCAATTGATACTTTTGACACTTACATCATAATATAGAAATTATATTTTTCTATAAGCCAAAAACACCTCCGCCGTATGGCGAAGGTCCCTTCTTTAGCTTTCTTCTTATTTTAACAATCGGATATAGGAAAGTCAATGGAAGTATTTTACTCATTTTCTTGATCTTTTTTACACTGGGGCAGGCTCTCACCTGCCCCTTTATGAGTAGTATATCAATAATTTTTACAAAACGTCTTATTTATGCAGTTGCCGGAAGAACACGGGATAAGAATGACTGCGTCCTTCTCTCTCTTGGTGCTGTAAAAATTGCATCCGGTCTGCCTTCTTCAACAACATATCCGTCTGCCATAAAGATGACCCGATCTGCCACATCACGTGCAAAGCCCATTTCATGTGTTACAACGATCATCGTCATTCCTTCTTTCGCAAGAGATTTCATAACATCAAGTACATCTCCTACCAGTTCCGGGTCCAGCGCCGATGTCGGCTCATCAAACAACAACGCTTTCGGTTCCATTGCCAGTGCTCTTGCAATGGCAACTCTCTGCTGCTGTCCACCTGAAAGTGTACTCGGATATACATCCGCTTTATCCTTTAATCCTACCTTATCCAGAAGTTCCAGTGCTTTTGCATGCGCTTCTTCCTTATTCATGTGTTTGGTAAGGATTGGTGCCATCATAACATTCTGAACAACAGTCTTAAGCGGAAACAGATTGAATTTCTGGAAAACCATTCCGACTTCCTCACGGAATTTGCGGATGTCACAATTCTTATCGAGAAGATTCTTTCCCTCATACTGTACGGTTCCGCCTGTCGGTCTTTCAAGTTGATTGATGCATCTTAAGAAAGTACTCTTTCCCGATCCGGAAGGTCCGATGATACAGACCACTTCACCTTCATTGATATCAAGATTGATATCCTTTAATACCTCCAGGTTCCCAAATTTCTTCGACAAATGATTTACTTTAATCATACCAATCACCTCATTTTCCTTTCTATCTGTTTCTGGACAATTATCAGTACCGAAAGTATCACCAGATAAAACGCTGCCAGTGCTGTGTATGTAGGAATTGCTTTAAAGCTCAACGC
This sequence comes from Coprococcus sp. AF102-57, assembly GCF_027686195.1. Lineage (NCBI taxonomy): Bacteria > Bacillati > Bacillota > Clostridia > Lachnospirales > Lachnospiraceae > Coprococcus > Coprococcus sp. AF102-57. The sequence goes on from NZ_JAQCSY010000027.1 coordinate 11,854, forward strand.
TGCATACGCCTGTGCCTGATGCGTGATCTCATTAACCGCAATCGCAGATAAAAGTGCGGTATCCTTAACAGAAATGATAAACTGGTTAAATAATGCCGGAAGTGCCGCTTTAAATGCCGGTGGGATAACCAGATGGATCATCGTCTGTGCACTTGTAAGTCCAAGTGATGCACCTGCTTCTTTCTGTCCCGGATCAATGCTCATCAACGCACCTTTTACAATTTCTGAAATAAATGCACCGGAATTCAGTGCGATAACGCCAATTCCCACTGCAGTGCTTCCAATATCGACACCCAAAAGCTTCGGAATTACAAAATATCCGTATAAAGCCTGCACCATAAGTGGTGTCGCACGAATGATCCAAATGTAAACTTCTGCAATTGCTTTCCCTATTTTATATTTCGACTGAAGCAGGTATCCACAGAGGCTTCCGATCAGGAAGCCAATTGTGATACCGACAACAGCAATTAAAATCGTAAGTTTTAATCCCTCAAACATCATTGGAAGTAAAACATTCAAAAAAGTCATATCCATATACTATCTCATCCTATCTTCTTTTTAGTTGCTGTCTGTTCTTTGATTATTCACACCATTTCGCATAGAGTTCATCTGTTGTGCCATTATCAATCAGTACCTTTACAGCTGCATTGATTTCATCATAATATTTGCATTCTTTAGAAATTGCTACGCAATACGGTGCCTGGCCCTGATTAAACTCATCCCCGACTACCTCCAGGTTGCTGTCCGGTGTTGTCTTAATATAGAAATATGCTCCAGGTCCATCCTGAATAACAGCATCTACTTTTCCCTGCTCCAAAGATTCATATGCAGTTGTGATCGTGTCATGTACTTCAAGCGTTGCACTTGTAAGGTTCTTGCTTGCATAAGTATGAGATGCGGTTCCCTTTTCAACGGCTATTTTTTTATCCTTCAGATCATCAACACTCTTAATTCCTTTATCGTCATTTTTATTTACCATAACGACCTGACCGGAATCACAATAGATATCACTGAAGTCCATAACTTCTTTTCTTTCATCTGTTGCACAAAGTGCTGCTGCTCCGATGTCCAGTTTATTTTCAGCAAGTGAAGTAGTAAGTGCCGAATAATCCATTGCCTGGAGGCCACCATCGATTTCGAATCCCAGAAGCTCCTGCAGATCATTTAACAGATCAACATCATATCCGATCAGCGTCTTTCCGTCCTCATCATAGTATGTAAATGGTCCGAAAAGTCCGGTTGTTCCGACTTTCAGTTTGACACCTTTCATGCTGTCCTTCAGCTCGTCTTCTGTATATTCTTTCTTTGTATCAGAGGTTTCCTTTGTATCTTCTTTTTTACTTCCACATCCTGCTCCAAGTACTGTTACCATTGCTGCACACATTAAAACTGCTATTAATCTTTTTTTCATAATAATAATCCTCCTTAACTGTGTAGTGAAAACGTAAGGGCGCATCACAAATTCTTTTGTAATGCGCCCTTGCATTTCCGTCCGCAGACACTCTCTCGTTCCCGGGATTGTTTGAGAAATTACTTTGCACTTCTGATTACTTTCTTTTCTGAAATACAAAAAGGATGCCGCATCTGATGCGACATCCTTGTCTGTTCTGTTCTTTATGAACTTGTGATTATTTTACCGCACTTTCACACTTTAGTCAATGAAACTTTTATCCAAAATTGCCAGTTTTATATGTTTCTTTTAAGTAAATTTTCACAAAATTGATTTTCTATAGTATATGTGTTACACTATTTTCAGATTCAAACTGACTGCAAAGGAATTCCTGCGCAAAAAGAATACAAAAAAGGAGATTACAAAAACTATGAGTCTTAACAGCACCCCTTCTGCAGATCGTGTACATATCGGTATCTTCGGTCGCAGAAATGCCGGAAAATCCAGCATCATCAACGCTATCACCGGACAGAATCTTGCCATTGTATCTGATGTTCTCGGAACAACTACCGATCCGGTTCCAAAGGCAATGGAACTTCTTCCCCTCGGACCTGTCGTGATCATTGACACCCCGGGGCTTGACGACATCGGAGAACTCGGTGAACTGCGTGTCAAAAAAGCCTACCAGATTTTAAACAAAACAGATATCGCTGTTCTGGTAATCGATGCCTCTCTTGGCATGACACCAGAAGATTTATCCATCTTAAAGAAAATACAGGATAAGAAGATCCCTTACGTTGTGGTAAAAAATAAATCTGACCTCTGCTCTTCTGCTGAAAATAGCGCAGTCTGTCCGAACCTGGATTCTATGCCGGATGCTTCTTTTCATATAGATGCTTCCAACAGTATCGAAGTCAGCACAGTAACCGGATACCATGTTCATGAATTAAAAGAACTGATTGCAAGCCAGGCTCCGGAAGAAGATCAGGATAAATATCTCGTCCGCGATCTTTTAAATCCAAATGATTTTGTCGTTCTGGTCGTCCCGATCGACTCTGCCGCCCCAAAAGGACGTCTGATCCTCCCGCAGCAGCAGACCATCCGCGATGTACTGGAGGCTGGTGCAATCTCTATTGTAACCCGTGACACAGAATTGAAGGAAACACTTTCGTCTCTTGGCAAAAAGCCACGCCTTGTCATCACCGACAGCCAGGCATTTGCCAAAGTGTCTGCCGATACACCGGAAGATATTCCACTGACCTCTTTTTCCATCCTGCTTTCCAGATACAAAGGAAATCTGAAGCTTCAGGTCGAAGGTGCACAGATGCTGGACAAGTTGGAAGATGGTGACAAAATCCTCGTCTGTGAAGGCTGCACCCACCACAGGCAATGTGATGACATTGGAACAGTGAAGCTTCCTCGCTGGATCCGCCAGCATACCGGAAATAAAGACCTGCACTTTGAATTCACAAGCGGGACCGAATTCCCGGTAGATCTCTCACCTTATAAACTCATTATTCACTGTGGTGGCTGCACCCTGAACGAACGCGAAATGCAGTATCGCCTCAAATGCGCCGAAGATCAGGGCGTACCGATCACGAACTACGGAACCGCTATTGCTCACCTGAAAGGGGTATTGGAGCGGAGTCTCATACCGGTTAGGGGAAGTTTGGAATAAGGTTACGGGCGAAGTAGGGACGAGGTGACGGTTTCACGCCGGTCTTCATCGCCTGCATTCTGTAAAATTTAATCGGGACGAAAGTTGCGACACCGGACTGATTCGCTGGAAAATCTAATGATTTTCCGGCTCAGGCAGTCCTCAGATTCCGTACTTGTAGTACGAAATCTGGTCACAATTTCCGTCCCGATTAAATTAACAGACTGCACGGCTCTTACGAATGGCGTGAAACCGTCACCTCGTCCCCGCTTCACCCTTACGTTATTCAAAGCTTCCGCATTGGCGCATCATAGATGCGCCTCGCTGTGGATGGAAGGATTGTTTGTTCAGAATTGAAATCCATTCTTATTATATTTACTTTTGTTCTGGCTTATATGTTATGAGTGATTTTGTTTTGGTATAGACACACATAACGGTTGAATAAAGCTTAAAGCCAGGTATCATTTTAAATTGTCTGCAGCGCCCAGGGCGTCGGATCACGGTGTGGATTTGGCGGTATATGGCGGTGTGTTACAGCCTGTTAATGAAAAAAAGAGAAAAGTGTGATCGGATTTCGTACCCCAAGTACGAAACTCCGAAGACTCCTGAGATGGAAAATCATCAGATTTTCCGTCGAATGAGTCTGGTATCACACTTTTCTCTTTCTTTTCATGTTACAGGCTGTTCACGCCAGAGTCCACCGCCAAATCCACACCGTGATCCGACGCCCGTCCCTGCAGCCAAATTTTCAATTAAATATTCTCAATTCTCTTGATCGCTTCCAACGTATTCTCGTAACTTCCAAATGCTGTCAGGCGGAAGTATCCTTCCCCGCTCGGTCCAAATCCTGATCCCGGAGTTCCGACTACATTTGCTTTTTCAAGAAGGAAATCAAAGAATTCCCATGAAGTCATGTTATCCGGCGTCTTTAACCATACATATGGTGAGTTCACTGCTCCGGATACCGTGTATCCGGCATTCTTCAGACCTTCATAAATCGTTCTTGCATTCTTCTGATAGTATGCGATCTGCTCTTTAATCTGTGCTTTTCCAGCCTCTGTATAAACAGTAGCTCCGGCTTTCTGTACGATATAAGGTGCTCCATTATATTTTGTTCCGTGACGTCTTGCCCACAGTGAATGAAGCATCACATCTCCGCACTTAAGATCTTTCGGAATGATTGTTGCGCCAAGACGTACTCCTGTAAATCCGGCATTCTTAGAAAAACTTCTAAGTTCGATTGCACAGGTTCTTGCTCCTTCACATTCAAAAATACTGTGTGGTACATCTTCCTCTGTGATATATGCTTCATATGCAGCATCATAAATGATCACTGCCCCGTTTTTATTTGCATAATCTACCCATTTCTGGAGTTCATCTTTTGTGATAGCCGCTCCGGTCGGATTGTTCGGGAAGCATAAATAGATCATATCCGGTACTTCTTTTGGCAGTTCCGGTACAAATCCATTTTCTGCTGTACAAGGCATGTAGATTACATTGCTCCATGTTTCTGTCTTTGGATCGTAAGTTCCGGTACGTCCTGCCATTACGTTTGTATCCACATATACAGGATATACCGGGTCTCCTACTGCGATTCTGCAGTCAGGTCCAAAGATCTCCTGGATATTTCCAGAATCACTCTTTGCTCCGTCTGAGATAAAGATCTCATCTGCAGCAATATCACATCCTCTTGCCTGGAAATCATTCTTTGCGATCGCGCTTCTTAAGAATTCATATCCAAGATCCGGTGCATATCCGTGGAATGTCTCTGCGTGTGCCATCTCATCAACTGCACTGTGAAGCGCTTCGATGATCGCAGGTGCAAGCGGCTGTGTTACATCACCGATTCCCAAACGGATGATCGGTGCATCCGGATTCGCTGCTGAGAACGCTGCAACTTTTTTGGCAATATTGGAAAACAGATAGCTTCCCGGTAACTTTAAGTAGTTTTCATTTACACTGTACATATGTCGTCTCCTTTGTGATTTGATCTTTATAGTACACCATCAAATACTTTAACCGCAGGCCCCTCCAAAAATACATGATTCACCTTACGGTCCCATCTGACAGATAACTCTCCACCTAATAATTTAACGATTACTTCCTCATCTGTCAAGTCATTCAGCACAGAAGCCACAACTGCTGCACATGCTCCGGTTCCGCAGGCAAGCGTTTCACCAACACCCCGCTCCCACACACGGATCTCCATCCGGTCCCTCGCAGTCACATGACAAAACTCGATATTTGCTCTCTCCGGAAATCTCGGATGAAATTCTAACTCCCTTCCTGTCTCTTCCAAAGAAATCCCGTTTATCTCTTCTGAAAAGATTACCGCATGCGGATTTCCCATCGAAATCCCGGTCATGCGGTAGTTCTTCTTCTGTACCTCAATCGGATCATTGATCACCAGATCCTTTTCACTCAGGATTGGAATGCTATGTGCGTTCAGTCTTGGAACACCCATATCTACCATAGCACCGCAGGCTTTCCCATCCTGAATATGAAGGTGCATGTTACGAATTCCGGATTTCGTCTCGATACTGAGAGTTTCCTTTCCGGTAAGTCTGTAATCATATACATATTTTCCCAGGCATCGGATGCCATTGCCGCACATCCCGGCAACAGATCCATCCGAATTGTATATCTCCATTTTAAAATCAGACACCTTTGACGGACATATCAGAATCAGACCATCCGCTCCGATCCCGTAATGCCTGTCACAAAGCGCTCTTGCAAATCCAGGTGGATCTTCCACCCTTTCTCTGAAGCAGTTTATACACACATAATCATTTCCAAGACCATGCATTTTTGTAAAGATCATATATCCTGCCTCTTCAATCTCCTTTATTCCGCCATAATACTAAGTACCATCTGAGCTGTCTCCACCATATTGACACCGCTCTCCATACTACATTTCTGCAGATAGCGATGCGCTTCTTCCTCCGTCATATTATTACGTTCCATCAGAAGACTCTTTGCCTCTTTTACAAGTGCCTGCTGCTCCGGATTCCGGTTCTTAAGCTCTGCTCTTCTTTTCTTTCTCCGCCTGCCAATCGATTGTGCCATCATCTCGATCGTGTTCATCAGATCAAATACCTTAAACGGCATCGACAGGCTGATCACTCCCGGCGTCCTGTCACTGCATTTCTCCGGCGATGCGATCAAAAGCATCTCAATCGTACCCGGCAGATAATCTCTCAATTCATTATATAACATATCTTTCATTTTATAACCACAAACTACAATTCCATCATCCAGATTATCTGCCAATTGAACCGCCTGTGCTCCGGTTACCCCCACACCAATCACGTCAAATCCATTTCGTACCAGTATATTGCGAATATTGGTTGCAATCTCCTTTTTTGGAAATACAACAATAATACTGCTCATAATACCAGCCTCCTGCCTTTAGAATTGGAAAGTTTCTTTAGAATTTCTGTAAGTACTCATTAATTTCCCATTCTGTAACCTGAGTGCGGTATTCTCTGTATTCTGCACGCTTTGACTCGATCAGCTTCTGTGACAGTTCTTCTCCCAGTACTTCCTGCATAAACTGATCTTTCTGGAATTCTGTGATTGCTTCTCTTAAGCTTGCCGGAAGCTCCTCAATTCCAAGTGCATTTTTCACCACATCTGTCATTTCGTAAATATTCTCATCTACACTCTCCGGCGGCAGGATCTTGTTTTTAATTCCTTCCATTCCGGCAGCCAGACATACGGCAAGTGCCAGATATGGATTTGCTGCCCCATCCGGACTTCTGAGTTCAACTCTTGTGCTTTCCCCTGATACCCGTGGAATACGGATCAGAGGAGTCCGATTATTGGCTGACCAGGCAATATATACCGGTGCCTCATATCCGGGAACCAGCCTCTTATAGGAATTCACGATCGGATTTGTGATAAAGCTGATCGCTTTGATATGTCTCATAAGTCCGCCGATAAAATAGTAAGCCTCCTGGCTCAGACCATTCGGATCTTTTTCATCTGCAAAAACATTCTTTCCGTCTCTTGACAGAGACATATTCAGATGCATTCCTGAGCCATGGATACCATCCTTTGGCTTTGGCATAAATGTAGCATGAAGCCCGTGTCTTTTTGCGATTGTTTTGGTAACAAGCTTAAATGTCATGATATTGTCTGCTGCATCCATCGCCTCTGTATATTCCAGATCGATCTCATGCTGTGCCGGTGCCATCTCGTGATGAGACGCCTCCACACCGTACCCCATATCTTCCATTGTAAGAACAATATCACGTCTTGCATTCTCTCCCTGGTCCAAAGGTCCCAGATCAAAATATCCTGCACGTTCATTGGAAATCGTCGTCGGATTTCCCGCATCATCCGTCTCAAACAGGAAAAATTCGCATTCCGGTCCTACGTTAAAGTCATATCCCATCTCTTTTGTCTCGGAAAGTACCTTCTTAAGAACATGTCTCGGATCGCTTTCGTAAGCTGTTCCATCCGGTCTGTAAATATCGCAGATAAATCTTGCAACCTTTCCCTGCTGCGGTCGCCACGGGAAAATTTCAAATGTATTCAGATCCGGGTGCAGATACATATCCGATTCTTCGATTCTGGCAAATCCTTCTATCGAAGATCCATCAAACATACATTTGTTATCCAGTGCTCTCTTAAGCTGGCTTACTGTAATCGCTACATTCTTCATTGTTCCGAAAATATCGGTGAACTGCAGCCTGATAAATCCCACGTCTTCTTCCTCGACAAGATTCAGGATATCTTCTCTCGTATAATTTTTCATACTCATACAAATCCTCCCGTTTTTACTACTCATAAAATGGCGTATTCACACTATCTCGCTTATCAGCCAGGTGATGTACATTCGCCAAATGCAGATCCGTTGTGCAAGCACAAATCTGCACTTGGCTCATCGTATCCACAAAAAGGGCGTTCTCAATCCATTTTGAAAACGCCCTTGTTTGTTATATTATAATTTTCGTCTGAATATTTGTCAATACTCTTAGTCTTCTACGAGTGCTGCTGTAATGATTGCCATAGAATAAACTTCTTCTGCATTGCATCCACGGGACAGGTCGTTGATCGGTGCATTAAGACCAAGAAGGATCGGTCCGTATGCATCAAAGTTACCAAGTCTCTGTGCGATCTTATATCCGATGTTACCTGCGTTGATATCCGGGAAGATAAATGTATTTGCCTGACCTGCTACTTCACTGTTCGGGCATTTTGTTCTTGCAACACGCGGAGATACAGCTGCATCAAACTGAAGCTCTCCTTCGATCGGAAGTGAAGGATACAGTTCTTTTGCTTTTGCCGCTGCATTACGCATCTTATCTACATCTTCACCCTTTCCAGATCCAAGTGTAGAGTAGCTTAAGAATGCAACCTTTGGATCGATACCAAAGTGTTTACCACATTCTGCAACTTCCCATGCGATTTCTGCAAGCTGCTCCTCTGTTGGTTTGAGATTAATCGCGCAGTCACCCATAGCAAGAACTTCGTTCTCACCTGTAGCTGACGGACGAACCAAAATGAAGCAGGAAGATACACAGCTTGATCCCGGTTTGGTCTTGATCAGCTGAAGTGCCGGACGTACGGTATCTGCTGTAGAGTAAGTAGCTCCTCCAAGAAGTGCATCTGCAACTCCCATCTTAACCAGCATGGTTCCAAAATAGTTGTTTCTCTTAAGTGTCTTTGCTGCCTGCTCCGGTGTAACACCTTTGCTCTTACGAAGTTCGCAGAACAGTTCTACCATCTCGTCAAATCTCTCATAATCATCCGGATCAATGATCTCTCCGCCACGGATGTTGTATCCATACTTTTCAGCTGCTTCTAATACTGCTTCTTTATTTCCAACAAGAATTGGTGTAAGGAAGCTTCCTGCTAAAAGACGGGAAGCTGCCTCAAGAATTCTCTCATCTGTTCCTTCTGTAAAAACGATCGTTTTTGGATTTTTCTTCAGCTCTTGAATCATCATGCCGAAGCCTTTCATATTGTCCATTAAATTGCCTCCTTATTTCGTGTGTTCGATACTTTCACATATACTTTACCACGTTTTTTTTGGATTGCAATTTAATTAAATTTTTAACAAGGATTGTATTTAAAAATAACCAAAAACCGGCGTTTTTTCCTTATTTACGGTATCCTTTATAGCCTTTCAAATTGTTGGCAAGAGCCATAACGATCGTATCTACATCATCTACCATCAGTTTTACACGTTCCGGAATCTGCTCTTCCTCTATCCCGTTTTCATATACATCTTTGAAATAGCCTTCAAAGAGCATGCACACCATCCGGTTTAATTTTACTGCATTGTCATATGTAATACCACCAACATTGATACACCGCTTGCACATCTCAAAATCACGTGCCAGAAAGCTTGGTGTCTGAAGCATATTGTAGAAAAAGCGGTTAACATTTACAATATCTTCCGGAAACATTTCATAATATTCCCGCATTGCTTCTTTGAGTTTTACATTGTTATACTCAAAAAATAACAGATTATATGCTTCCGGATTATGAAATGCCTCCGTTGCATAACAATCCCACACACCTACATATACCTGCCACATATTCTTCCAGGATTTCTCAGCCTCATTCAGCCTGTCTATGTAACCGGTTAAAATTCTGAGTTCTGCATAGTATAAAAGTTCAGACACATTATCAAAGTACCTGTACAGACTTGCTGATGAGCACCCCATCTCCTTAGCAATCCTGCGGATAGATACTGCCTGAATCCCTTCTTGCTGAATGATCTCATGTGCTTTCTGGATATAATCCCTTCTGGATAATCCTTTAAAATAATTGCTGCTCGTACTCTGCTTCTGTTCTTCCATAGTTGCCTCTCATTTTCCATGTGAATCTCTACACAGGTTGTATCCGGCACTCTTCCATACCGAATTCAACCATTTTTTAATTTTAGTCATATTACTCTTTATTATACATGATTCTGTTTTTGATATAAAATAGAAAAAAGCTATAATATTTCATAGCTTTTTTCTATACATTATACCTTTAATTTCCCAATTGTAAACAGTTTTTTAACAATGAAAAATAAGCTCCATTTTTGTACCTTTTCCTTCTTCACTTTCCACATGGATTTCTGCGTTATGCAAAAGTGCTCCATGCTTTACAATTGAAAGACCCAGACCTGTTCCGCCGGTCTCTCTGGAATGGCTCTTATCCACCCGGTAAAAACGCTCAAAAATACGCTCCTGATGCTCTTTTGGGATTCCGATTCCGGTATCCTGGACAATGACCTTTTTCCCGTTCAGTGTATTTCCAACCCAGATATTTACTTTTCCATTTTCTTTATTGTATTTGATGGCATTTTCACAGATGTTGTAGATCATCTCATCCAGGATCTGACGGATTCCAAAACATTCCACATGTTCTCCTACCACTTCAACCTGTATTCTGTGTTTTTCTGCCTGAAGTGCCAGACGGCTCACGATCTCCCTTGTCATCTGATACAGATCCACATTCTCTTTTTCAAGCTCCACACTGCCCTCATCCAGTTTTGACAGCTTGATAATATCACCGACCAGGGTGATCATCCTGCTTGCCTCTTTATAGATCCGTTCACTGAATCCCTGCATATCTTCCGATTTTACAAGACCGTTCATCATAATTTCTGCATATCCCGAAATCGAGGTCAGAGGAGTCTTCAGCTCATGGGAAACATTTGCAGAGAATTCTCTCCTCATCTGTTCAATTGCTGCTTTTTCTTTATTCTGCCTGTCAATTCTTTCAAGCAGCGGATGCAACTCTTCATATACATCATTTTCCAGTGGTTCTTCCAGATCCAAATTGTTAATCGGTGCAATCAGCCTTTTCACCTGATGCCTTGTCATAAACCATGCAACACACCCCATCATGACCCCGATCGCAATCATATACGGTAAGATCATAAATGCTGTATTCCAGACCGTATCCATGCCTCTTGACACACGCAGGACAGAGCTATCATCCATCTTCAACGCATAATAGTACATCTCCTGTCCTTTGCTGTCTGACATACGGATATCCTGCCCACTGCCATTTGCCAATGCCTCTTTGAATTCTTTTCTTGATTTGTGGTTTGCCAGCGTTTCCTGATCATTTCCGGTATCATAAAGTACTTTTCCGTCTTTATCGATCCATGTTACCCTGGTGCGCCTACTGACCTTATCCATGGTGCCAAAATATTCTTCTCCGGATATATCTATTGCCGCCCGGATATATTCTGCCTCCTGAACCAGTTCACTGCGCCGGATATCCAGCGCCTGCCGGTAAATAACCAGAGTAACCAGAATATACGAGATCAGGAGTGACATCGTAACCACAAAAATCATACTTTTCTGGATTCTATTTCGCATCGATCTCTCCTATACGGTATCCAACCCCCCGGACAGTCTCAATATATTCTCCTGCCTGTCCCAGCTTCTGGCGCAAGGTTCTTACATGGACATCTACCGTTCTGGTCTCACCGTCAAAATCATATCCCCAGATTTCTTCCAGTAATTTATCTCTTGTCAGAACAATATTCTGATTCTCCATAAGTTTTCTCAATAGCTCATATTCTTTCAATGTTAATGCTACCGGTTCTCCCGCTACCGTTACTTCATGCTTTTTACGGTTCATGCGGATCTCACCCAGCACATAGGTATCATCCTCTTCTTTTTTCGATGTCCGTCTGAGTACTGCACGGATTCTGGATACCAGTTCCATCATTCCAAATGGTTTGGTCACATAATCATCTGCTCCCGCATCCAATCCCATGACCTTGTCATATTCTGCACCCTTTGCCGTAACCATGATGACCGGAATATCTTTGGTTCTCCCGGAAGTCTTCAGCTTCTTCAGGATCTCCATTCCATCTTCTCCCGGGAGCATGATATCAAGCAAAATCAGCTCTGGCAGTTCCTCTGCCAGAGCTTCAAAGAATGATGTGCCTTCTTCAAATCCACGGGCCTCAAATCCCGTAGTTTCAAGTGTATATACTACTAATTCCCGGATGTTCGCTTCATCCTCCACACAAAAAATCATTCTCGTTCTCCTTTAATTTCTTTTAGATTGCAGTTCCGCCTGCATGAATACCTGTAATTGAAAATTCAACCCACTCTGCAATATTTGTTGCATGATCTCCGATCCTCTCCAGATATTTTGCGATCATGATCAGGTCGATTGCCTCATCTCCGGCACTTCCTTTGTGATCGGAAATAAATTTTACCAGATCTCCTTTTACCAGATCAAAAAGATCATCTACCTCATCATCTGCTACCATGACTCTTCTTGCAAGCTCCAGATCTTTCTGTACATAGGCAGATACACTGTCTCTTACCATCTTTACAGTCGCCTCTGCCATCCGGTTAATATCCTTCAGATTCTTTTCCTCTGTTGATTTTGTTGCGATCACAATATCTGCGATATCCGCAGTCTGATCTCCGATACGTTCCATATCCGTGATCATCTTAAGTGATGCCGAGATTCTTCGCAGATCCCGCGCTACCGGCTGCTGCTGAAGTAAAAGCTTCAGGCAGAGATTTTCAATTTCTTTTTCCATCTGATCGATCTCGCTGTCTGCTGTAATGACAGCCTTTGCTCTGGCAATATCATGCCCTTCCAGGGCTCCTGTTGCTTCCTCAATTGCCGTCTCGCAAAGTTCTCCCATATGAATAAGCATCTCATTAAGTTCTTCCAGCTGTCTGTCAAATCTGTTCCGCATTTAACCAAACCTCCCTGTAATATAATCTTCTGTCCTCTTATCGGACGGAATCGAGAATAATTTTTCAGTATCATTATATTCTACAACTTCTCCAAGAAGGAAAAATGCGGTATTGTCCGACACTCGGACTGCCTGCTGCATATTATGTGTTACCATAACGATAGTATAATCTTTTTTCAATTCCATCGCAAGGTCTTCTATCTTGGATGTTGAGATCGGATCCAGTGCGGAAGTCGGTTCATCCATCAGAAGTACTTCCGGTTCTACTGCAAGTGCACGTGCAATACAAAGTCTCTGCTGCTGTCCACCGGACATGCCAAGTGCACTCTTTTTCAGACGGTCCTTACACTCGTCCCAGATAGCTGCATTACGCAGTGATTTTTCTACAATATCATCCAGTTTTGCCTTTGAACGGATTCCATGCGTTCTCGGTCCGTAAGCAATATTATCATAAATGCTCATCGGGAATGGATTTGGTTTCTGGAATACCATTCCGACTCTTTTTCTCAGGACATTTACGTCCATTCCTTTAAAAATATTCTGTCCATCCAGAAGGATTTCGCCGTCAATCCGGCATCCTTCTACCAGATCATTCATACGGTTGATCGACTTGAGAAGTGTGGATTTACCACAACCACTCGGTCCGATAAACGCGGTGATCTTATTTGGCTCGATCTCAAGGTTAATGTTTTTCAGTGCCTTGAAATCGCCATAATATAAATCAAGATTTTTTACACTTATCTTTGACATTTTCTTTTCCTCTCTATGCTTTCGTCAGTTTCTTCGCAACCACACCGGAAAGGGTGTTGATCGCAACAACCAGTACAAGCAAAATAACAGCTGTCGCATACGCCTGGTTCATATACAGCCCTTCGCTTGACAGCATATACATATGAATTGCCAGTGTCCGACCGGAACCAAGTACATTCTTTGGCACCTGTGCAACCGTTCCTGCTGTATAAATCAGTGCTGCCGTCTCTCCTACGATACGTCCAATGGCAAGGATCACACCCGCAAGGATTCCAGGAACTGCCGATGGAAGCACGATACGGAATACAGTACGGAGCTTTCCGGCTCCAAGTCCAAAGCTTCCTTCTCTGTAAGAATCCGGAACTGCTTTAAGTGCTTCTTCTGTCTGGCGCATGATCAGCGGAAGAATCATGATCGATAAAGTAAATGCACCTGCCAGAACGGAAAATCCCCATTTCAGCGTATTCACAAAGAACAGCATACCAAACAGACCATATACGATAGACGGAATGCCCGAAAGAGTCTCCGTCGTCAGGCGGATCACTTCGATAAATTTATTGCCTTTTCCTGCATATTCTACGAGGAAGATTGCGGAAAAGATTCCGAATGGTACTGCAATCAGAAGAGAAAGCAGTGTCATAACGACCGTATTGATCAGCGCCGGTATAACAGATGCATTCTCTGATGTATAATGTAACGAGAACAGAGACGGCTTGATATACGGAATTCCATTTACCAGAATATAAAAGATCAGGAACAAAAGCAGTGCAAATGTGATAAATGCTGCAATCATTACCAGAAGCATCAAAATCATGGACCCCGGATGTCTTAAATAGCTCTTTACCTTATCTGCAAAATTTTCCCGGTTGACTCCAACAGGTTTTTTCATCTGATTACTCATGTTCACCCCTCCTCTTAAGCAGCGCAACACTAAAATTGATGATCAGGATAAATACAAAAAGTACAACTCCTGTAGCAATCAGCGCTTCCCTGTGAAGTCCGGTCGCATATCCCATCTCAATTACAATATTACCAGTCAGAGTACGGACACCGAGCAGAATATTATTGACCAGTCTAGGCTGGTTTCCTGCGATCATAATAACTGCCATAGTCTCACCGATCGCACGTCCGATTCCAAGTACGATTCCTGTGATCACACCGGACTTTGCCGCCGGAATCACAACTTTGAAAATACTTCTTTCCTGGGTTGCGCCAAGTGCCAGCGAGCCTTCATAGTACTGTGGTGGCACTGCACGCATTGCACTTTCTGTTGTCCCGATGATCGTTGGAAGGATCATCATACCAAGTACAATTGATGTAGTCAGGATTCCTTTTCCATCTCCGGATTTTTCAACCAGTCCCATCATCTTTAAAGTTCTTCCAAAGTCCCGAATGATCGGAACTACGATCACCATGCCGAAGAAACCATATACAACTGACGGAATTCCCGCAAGCAGTTCAGTTGCTGCTTTTAACGGTCTGTAAATTTTCTTCGGGCAATACATAGCCATAAATACCGAAGTCAGAATTCCGATCGGCACACCAAATATAATTGCTCCTGCCGTCACATAGATACTTCCGATGATCATCGGAAAAATACCAAAAAGTTCATTTCCCGGACGCCAGATATCACCGGTTATAAATTTTACAAATCCTATCTGTCTGATTGCAGGGATTCCATTTGCAAACAAGAAAATGCAAATGAGAGCTACCGCCAGCACCGAAGTGCAGGCGGCAATGAAGAACACTCCCTGCATGACTTTTTCAGTCCATGCTTTTGATTTCATTCTTTAATTTCCTCTTTTATTTATTTGGAAACTTCATCCCATGTTGTAACATCCCCAACATAGATTGATTTTACCTGATCTGCTGAAAGCTCATCTGCCGTGTTAGCTTTATTTACGATCACTGCAATACCATCTGTTGCGATTACTGTTGCTTCAAGTTCTGAAGCTTCGTCATCTTTCAGTTCTCTGGATGCCATACCAATGTCATAGCTTCCTTCGATCGTAGATGTCATACCTGTTGTAGAATCTGAAGTCTGAAGCTCAATGTCTGCATTTGGGTTTACTTTCTTATATGCTTCAATCAGTTTTTCCATCAGCGGTGATACAGAAGAAGATCCACCTACTACACATTTTCCAGATGGTTTTGATCCTGCATAAGCTTCTACATCCGATACCGGAATGTATTTTTCATTTGATACGATTTCCTGTCCTTCTGTACTCATAATATATGCCATAAAATCTTTTGCAACTTCATTATCAAGATCTTTCTTCACTGCAATATTGAAAGGTCTTGACACTTTGTAAGAACCATTTTCGATATTGTCTGCTGTGGCTTCTGCTCCGTCAATCTTCAGAGCCTTTACGCTGTCATTTAAAGATCCGAGTGATACATAACCGATTGCATATTCGTCACCTGCTACAGTTGTAAGCATTACCGATGTATTATTTGTAATCTGCGCATCTGTTGTTGTCATATCTACTTTCGTTCCGTCTGACTGTTTTTCTTCTATTCCGAACAGCTCAATGAAAGCTCCTCTTGTACCGGATCCATCTTCACGGGATACGATTGTGATATCATTTGATGTATCAAAATCACTTCCGCTATCTGCGCTGCTGTTATCCGTACTGTCCTCTGCGCTCTTGTCAGATGATGATCCTCCGCATCCAACTGCCATTGTTGCTGCCACTGCTGTTACAAGTGCTACTGCCATTAATTTTCTGAATTTCATAATACTAAAATCCTCCGTTTTATGTGTTTTTGTTTTTTCTTTTCTTCACGGTCTCTATCATATAAAATGGTTGTAAAATCTGAAATCCTGGCTGTGTAAAGTTTTTGTTAAATATGATTTTTTCTGTTCAGTGTCAAGAAAGCAGGAGCAGTCAGTTAACGTTGAGTATACTCCTCAACAATCAATTGACTGCTCCTGCTTTCTTATAATTACTTTCTTGTGTTTCTTTATCGGATCATAGGATTCTCAATGATCTCCGCATCCACTTCTTCTGTTTTCTCCGGAACCGGCTTCTCACCGCCTTCTTTCAGACATTCCAGAATTGCTTCATTCAGTGACAGCATCTTGTCATCCAGTGCCGATACCATATCCGCACATTCCTTTAGTTCCCGGCTGATATACTCCGGTGCCTGTCCTTCAAACTTGTAATAAATCTTATGCTCCAGACTCGCCCAGAAATCCATCGCAATTGTCCGGATCTGGATCTCGACCTTCGTATCCACCACACTGTCCGACAGAAAGATCGGAACGGACACCAGCATGTGGTAGCTCTTGTAGCCACTTTCCTTCGGATTCTTGATATAGTCTTTGATCGACAGAACCTTTAAGTCGCTCTGATTCCCGATCATCTCCGCAAGCCGGTAAATATCGGATGTAAACGAACAGATCAGACGGACTCCTGCGATATCATTGACATAGCGTACCATGTTCTCAATACTTGTCTCATATCCGTACCGCTTCAGCTTTTTCACAATACTTTCTGCGGATTTGATCCTAGTCTTGATATGCTCGATCGGATTATATCTGTGTACATGTTGAAATTCATCGTTCAGTATCTCCAGCTTCGTCCCTACTTCTTTCAATGCGGAATTGTAAAGAAACATGACGGTCTTCCAGCTGTCTACATCATCGTAATACTTCATTGCTGACTGCATGTAATCTCCCCTTTTTATGTATACTTCCCTCCGGAATCTATCTCCCTTTTTCGTCCCGAAAGTAAAATCAGTATACCATTTTTTCTCTTTGAAATCTATACAGCCCGGGCAAGCTTCATAGTATTTTAATAAATTAGATAATCTCAATCTGACACATTTCTTTTATTTTCGCATTGCATGAATCATTTCTACAATGTCGTATCCATAACGTTCACCCGTTGCCCAGCCATACCCTTCCGGATTTTCTTTCTGCCCCAGCCATTCCACATACGGTGCACTCCCCTTTGGCACATAAGAGTACCGGTCATCTACACATTCCCCGGAAAGAGCTTCGTCTGTCGCATAAGCTTTCAGATGCTGGATCTGTGCCCGGATCCCAGTTCTGACATCCGGATAGGAATTTCCCGGTACGCCTCCTCCCGTCGTCCCGATCCCGGCAAAATTATACTGGGTGATCTGCATATCCCCGCCGTACTGTAGCCAGCCTGTCTCTTTCATCGCCTGTGCAAATGCAACCTCGGGACGAACGCCTTCTGCCGTGGCTTCTTCATAATACATCTGCGCAAATGTCTCGATATCAGGGGCGCCTCCCTGCGCCAGAACTTCTGCCGGGTAGGTACTTCCGTGCGACTTAAAATAGTTCACCAGCTGCCATGCGCGGATACTGCTGATCCCCATCACCGGATACTGTCCCGGCTGGATGGATGCTTCTACCGCTTCTGCCTCGGCAATGGCTTTTGCTTCGGTGTCTGATAGCTGCTGCACTTCTGTCATCTGGGCTTTAATTGTGCTGTCTGCCTTTGTTGATTCCGTGCTGTCTTTCCTGCTTTTCTCTGTGTTCTTCTGCTTTGCAGTTTTTTCTGATTCTTCTATATAGGTTCTGCCTTTTTCATCTGCGTTCCCGGCTTTGGACTTACCATATATCATACCAATCGATACAAATATCATACAGATTCCCAGTATAACCCGGATTATAGTTTCTCGTTTTATTCCAGACATTTTTCTGATTTCCTGTCTTTTTTCTCTATCCTATTCCATGTTATTGAAAATGATTCTCTTTCTTTCATAAACTTTAGTATCAATATAGCACATCATATCAGAGAATCATAGAATAAAATCTGTCTCCTTTACTTTCTCCCCTAAATCCGCTATACTGAAAATCACTTGATACAAAAACATTCTTCGCCTGACCGGCATTTTTCATATTTATTATAAGGAGGATTTTACCATGTTCCGCTTATGGGGAAAAGAATTTAAAGACAATCATATGATCAAAGACACCACCATCTGTGATGACAGCGACGATACAAGAACCCACAAGATTTTCAATGCTCTGGATGAAATCTGCTATGAATTTGATCTCAGCAAACCGATCTGGCTGGATGTGAATATCAACGAATTCAAGCGGCATTCCAAAGCGAGATTCTATCAGGACAGTTTCGTGGATTCAATTGATTTTGATTTTCTGGAAATCCAGGTGATTGAAGAATAGAAAAAGAGAGGATTTTTCAGCCGCATGAAAAATCCTCTCTTCTTCTATCTCTTCGTTTCATCCGAATAAATTCCACTGGAAAGATATTTCTTTTCCTTGTTTACCTATCTATTTAATAGGTTTTTGTTGTTTTGAATTATATCGTCTTATAACATATATGCCAAGTATGAAAACTATGTTTTTATTTTTGTACAATCCAAACAGCATCTCTCCTGACATCTTCCTGTTAAATAAAAAGAAACAGAAATCCCAGACAGCTTTGCTTTAGCATCTGTCTGAACTTCCTGTTTCTTTTTATATTTCTCTCAAATTTTTTATTCTTCTAGAATCTTCACCCCAAACTTCGGAAGCATTTCTCCCTTTTCTACAGCATTTCCACTTAATAGATCCATCTTTCCTGCAAATTCTTCCGGAATTTTCAGATCTTCATCCTTAAAGTTCATCACAAAGTAGAAACTCTTCTCTTCTCCGTTACGTTTTACAATCTCCAGTCCGTTACCATTTTCTGCAACCGGATTTACCCTGGCATCTTCTGCTGCCATAGTAAGAATCTTATCTGTTCCAACAACTTCCATACAGCTTCCAATATAATATAATTTTCCTTTTCCATAATCATGTCTGGTCACTGCCGGCATGCCTGCATAGAAATCTTCGGCATATTCACCCAGTGCCTCCGCACCTTCCAGATGCATCAGATCACAGACGATCTTACATTTACTCTGGCTTCCGTCCTTAAAAGTTACTATATTATACTGTTCCGGCGCAAGAGCATCAATTTCTTCTACCCAGATACCGGCCATCTCTTTTAATGGTCCCGGATATCCGCCCAGATATACATTGTCCGACTCACCAACGATACCACTCATATAAGTCGTCACCAGAATACCGCCATTTTTTACATATTTCTCCAGTGCTTCCTTCATCCCCGGTTTTACCATATAAAGAACCGGTGCTACAATCATCTTATATTTAGAAAAATCTGCATCTACCGGAATCATTGTAACCCCCATATTATGATCATAGAAATAGCGGTAATACCGATGGATCTGATCCACATATTTGAGACTGATGGATGGTCCACTTGTGTATTCCAATGCCCAATAGTTATCCCAGTCAAAGATTACACCGACCTCTGCTTCATTAACAGTTCCCGGAATCACATTACTCAGTTTTTCCAATTCTTCACCTAACTGTTTCACTTCGCGGAACACTCTTGTATTTTCCGTTCCGGCATGAGCAATGACTGCTCCGTGGAACTTCTCACATCCGCCTACACTTCGGCGCAACTGAAAGAACTGGATTGTATCCGCACCGTGCGCCATGGTCTGATAGCTCTGCGCGCGCATCTGACCCGGACGTTTAAGTGAGTTATATGGCTGCCAATTCTGTTGGCTCGGTGTCTGTTCCATCAGCATAAACGGCTGATCTTTGAGTCCACGCATCAAATCATGCTTCATTGCGACCAGACTCCATGGTGTATTATAAGAAGGATAATTATCCCAGGAGATCACATCCATTTCCTTTGCCCATTTGAAATAATCAAGTCCTTTAAAGGTTCCCATCATATTTGTAGTGATCGGTGTCTCTTTGTCAAATTTACGGATTGCTTCTTTTTCCATCTTGAAGTTATTCAGCATTCCGTCTGAATTAAAGCGACAATAATCAATCGATAGTCCGGCAAAAGCTGTCATATGCGGTTCTGCCGCATCTTCAATCCCGTCACCAAGAGCATCCGGAAGTACTACTTCATCCCAGTCATAAATCGTATGTCCCCAGAATTCGGTATTCCATGCTTTGTTCAGTTCATCCAGAGTCTGATACTTCCCGCGCAGCCATACGCGGAACGCTTTTTCACAGTTTTCACAATAACATTCTCCACCGTATTCATTGCTGATATGCCAGCAGGTCACATGCGGATTGTCCCCGTAACGCTCAGCAAGTTTACCTGCAAGACGGGATGCAAACTTCTGAAACACCGGAGAATTCGGGCATGCATTGTGGCGCTGACCGAATTTGTGATGTCGTCCCTCGTAATCCGTTCTCGCTACTTCCGGATATCTTTTTACCATCCATGCCGGAAGCGCGCCTGTTGAAGTTGCAAGCACGATATCATAGTTCTCCCGGCTCAGCATATCAATGATCTCATCCAGTTCTGTAAAATTATAGATTTCTTCTGAAGGCTGGATCTTCGCCCACGAAAATACATTGATCGTAGCACTGTTGATCCGGGCATCCTTGAAAATGCGCATATCTTCTTTCCAGATCTCTTTTCCCCACTGATTCGGGTTATAATCTCCACCGTATAAAATTCTCTTAAATGGTCGTTTCATAATATCTCCTTTTTCTTCTTTTTCTTTTCTGCAACTGATATTCTGTCTTAATTATACCAAAACTGGACAGTTTTACCAGTGCAAAAAGACCGGCAGTCTCAAACCGCCGGTCCTTTCGTCATATTTTATTCTCATGGCATGTGATGTAATTATGCAAGTTTTTCGCCTGTGAGCATCTCATATGCCTGCAGGTATTTTTCGATTGTCTTATCCACGATCTCCTGTGGAAGTGTCCAGTTGTTATCTGGATTAGCTGTAAGCCAGTCACGTGCAAACTGTTTGTCAAAAGACGGCTGTCCGTGTCCCGGTTCATATCCGTCCGCCGGCCAGAATCTTGAACTGTCCGGTGTCAGCATCTCATCACCAATCACCATATTGCCTTCTTCATCAAGACCAAATTCAAATTTGGTATCTGCAATGATAATTCCTTTGCTGAGTGCATATTCTGCACATTTTTTGTAAAGAGCAATGGTGTTATCACGAAGCTTTTCAGCTAATTCTTTTCCTCTTCCCGGAAAATATTTTTCCAGGTGATCTACACTCTGTTCATAAGAGATATTTTCATCATGATCACCAATCTCAGCTTTTGTAGATGGTGTATAAATCGGTTCTGGCAGTTTGTCAGATTCTTTTAATCCTTCCGGAAGTTTAATTCCACATACTGTGCCATTTTCCTGATAGCTCTTCCAGCCGCTTCCTGTGATATAACCACGAACGATACATTCGATTGGAAGCATGTTGAGCTTTTTACACATCATGGATTTTCCTTCATATTTCTCCTGTTGGAAGAATTCCGGCATCTCTTTTGTATCTACAGAAATCATATGGTTCGGAAGAATATCTTCTGTCATATCAAACCAGAATTTTGACATCTGTGTCAGAACAGTACCTTTCTTAGTCACTTCATTGTTAAGAATTACGTCAAAGCAGCTGATACGGTCTGTTGCAACCATGATCAGGCTGTCGCCATTGTCATAAATCTCACGTACTTTACCTTCTTTGATCGGTTTTAATTCCTGCATGTTCTTACACCTCATTGATTCATTTTCTTAATAAATAAACGGAGTTTTCTTAACTCTCAATAACCGTAACACCTAACATAATGAGTGTCAAGAAAAACAGGCTTTCTTGCTTATTAGCATTTTTTATTAGCATTTATTACTTTAAAAACTGCCGGTATTTTCTACATACTTTTTCTTATACACATTAGACAAAAAATGGTTTTTCATTTTATGCACATTGCCTCGGTCATGTTTTTAAATCCACATTGGCATATCCGTATCCTTTTTCAGGATTTCTCAACTCTTCTATTGACTTTTGCATTTCGATGATTATACTTTATTATGATAAATCAATATCAATAATACATATTTAATATATTGTTCATATATTATTGGTATAGCAAAAGGAAGTGAAATTTATGCAGCAAGGCATAATAGAAAAAAATCATATGGACATTCTATGGCATGATTATGCACTGAATAAAGAAGATACCATTCCTATCACAAAGGCCGGGCTAATTGAAAAAGCCTCCGTTGTCGGTAGATGTGGCATGATGCTTCTTTCCTGTGGAACCGGAGCATGGCGTGTTCGAAGCTCCATGAATACCCTTTCCAGAGAACTGGGAATCACCTGTACCGCCGACATCGGCCTGATGTCCATTGAATACACCTGTTTTGACGGTGAAAACTGTTTTTCACAGTCGCTGTGTCTGACCAATACCGGTGTTAATACTTCGAAATTGAACCGACTGGAAAACTTCATCAACGATTTCCCAACAAAGGAAAAATATCTTTCCGGTGAACAGATTCATTCTTATCTGGATGAGATTGAACGGATCCATGGCCTTTACTCTCCAGTTGCACTCGGATTTGCCGCAGCATTTGCCTGTGGGGCATTTACCTTTCTCCTTGGTGGCGGACCGGTAGAAATGCTTCTTGCTTTTTTCGGTGCCGGTATCGGCAACTTTGTAAGATGTAAACTGACTAAGCATCATTTCACATTATTCTTAGGCATTACTGCCTCTGTTGCTGCTGCCTGCCTTATCTATGCTACACTTTTAAAAACAACTGAACTGTTGTTCGGCATTTCTCTTGCTCATGAAGCCGGATATATATGCTCTATGCTTTTCATCATTCCCGGTTTTCCATTTATCACCAGCGGAATCGACCTTGCAAAACTGGATATGCGATCCGGCCTGGAACGACTTGCTTACGCAATGATCATCATTCTTGTCGCAACCTTGACCGCCTGGATCATGGCACTTATCCTTCATTTAAAGCCAAGTGATTTCCCACCTCTTTCTCTCGCACTCTGGCAACATATACTATTCCGGCTTCTCGCCAGCTTCTGCGGGGTGTTCGGCTTTTCTGTTATGTTCAACAGTCCTAAAGAACTCTCTGCCACAGCCGGTATCATTGGAGCAATTGCCAATACACTCCGTCTTGAACTGGTAGACTTGGCCTCTCTGCCTCCTGCAGCCGCAGCTTTTATCGGTGCCCTGACTGCCGGAATTCTGGCTTCTGTATTAAAAAGCAAAATCGGTTACCCGAGAATTTCTCTGACTGTACCTTCTATTGTCATCATGGTACCGGGACTTTATCTTTACCGGGCAATCTATAATCTTGGAGTGATGTCTCTGCAAACCTCTACATCCTGGTTTGCAGCTGCAATACTTATCATTCTTGCCTTGCCTCTTGGACTTATCTTTGCAAGAATTCTGACAGACAAGACATTCCGTTATTGCACGTAAAAAAGAATTTTAAATAAAAAGATGCATCTGATCTTTTTTCAACCAGATGCATCTTTTTATTTACCATATACAATTTGATCCGCTTTTTCTATATGCCTTTCCAGTCTGTCAGAAAAGTGTTCCAGCGGAAGGAAAACCCCCATTTCATCAAATCTTTTTCCTTCTTCCTGCAAGAAATCCTGTCCGTAATATACCACAGAACTTGGCAGTTCCTTTTGAAGTTCCATCATAATATCCCACACAGCTGCATAAGCTTCAGCCTCCGTCTTTTTTTCTTTTACGGTATCCGGAAGTTCATAAACCAGAAGTATTCCGTTATGCTCTCCCATCTTATATTCCTGTGTTTCCATTGTTTCTGAATCATAACAATGCCTTTTCTTATATCCATGTGCCAGATACATTTTTACTTTATCACGCTTCTGATAAACTTTTCGAAATTTTTCATATTCTTTTTCCTTTACATGAATCGGAAGATTTTCCAGAAGCTTTCCCTCTTCATCTGTCAAAAAATAAGGATTTGTCTGTCCATCCGCATTAAATTTAAACGGTATCAGAAAAGCATTTCTTAAAAGATCGAACATACTGTTTTGGCACACAGCCATGAGAAATGCAGTCAGATCTTTATTTTCATATGCATCGAATAATGCAGCGGTGAACTGCTTTGCGGGAAGATTCTCTGTCACAAACTCATCTCCGGAATCAATGGCATCATAAAAAGTTCTTTTCAGTCGCCTGCATGCCTCCGGGTTTGCAAGAATCTTGTCAAATAACATCTCGGCTTTTTCTTCTCTTGGAAAAATGGTTGCCATATCTATCCTTCCTTTACTATAAATCATACGATTATTTTTTATCCGACTATATTATAGGGTTATCCTGGTTATTAGTAAATTACATAATTCATATTGTGATCATATCAATATGACATAAATCCAATTTGTATTTTTTTAAGAATAATGCCTGATTTCTTTCTTGAATCCATGCTCCTCTTTACATTTTCTATACACATGTTAAAATAATTTCATCAAATATTTTGAGCTATTGTGCAGAAAGGAATTTATCTATGTCAGATTATTATATTTCTCAAATCTATCCTTCTGACAAGCGAGCCAACGATGAAGTGGACGCGCTCCTTATCTCAGAAGGGATCCGCAGAGATGCTAACCTGGATTACACCTGCGGCATGTATGACGATGAGATGCACATTATCGCAACAGGAAGCTGTTTTGGCAACACCTTACGATGTTTTGCCGTAAGCCATGAACATCAGGGAGAAGGACTGATGAATTCCATCGTCTCTCATCTGATTGAATTTCAGTTTTCAAGAGGGAATACACACCTTTTTCTTTACACCAAATGTAATTCTGCCAAGTTCTTCGGTGATCTTGGATTCTATGAAATTGCCCGGATCGATGGACAGATTGTCTTCATGGAAAACCGAAAAACCGGATTTCAGAATTATCTGCGTACTTTTGCAAAAGATGCACTTCCAGAAGAATTGACTGCTGAGACTCCCACCAGAAAGATTGCTGCTCTCGTCATGAACGCCAACCCGTTTACCCTCGGACACCAGTATCTTGTAGAAAAAGCGGCTGCTGAAAATGATCTGCTTCATCTCTTCATTGTCAGTGAAGATGCCAGCCTGGTTCCATTCAAGATCAGAAAACAACTCGTCATGAAAGGAACAGCACACTTGAAAAACATCTGTTATCACGACAGTGGTCCATATATTATCAGCAATGCTACTTTTCCAAGCTATTTCCAGAAAGATGAGAATGCAGTGATTGAAAGCCACGCCATGCTGGACCTGACGGTATTTACGCAGATTGCAAAGGTGCTCAGTATCACTCGCCGTTACGTAGGGGAAGAGCCTACTAGCCTGGTTACCGGAATCTATAACCGGATCATGTCTGAAAAATTACCGGAACAGGGCATCGAATGTATCGTTGTCCCAAGAAAGACCTGTGAGGATACACCGATCAGCGCTTCCAATGTACGTCTTGCCCTGCAAAATGGTGACTATGATACCCTTTCGAAGCTGGTACCGCAAACCACACTGGATTATTTCAAAAGTCCGGAAGCAATTCCTGTAATCGAACGGATCAGACAACAAGAAAATGTTATTCATTATTAGGAGGATCTGCTATGAAAGGACAGGAAGTAGTATTAACCGACATGCTCGCCTGCCGCGAGCGCCGCGTTAATATACAAAATGAATATATTCAAAGATATCATTGCCCAGTGATTTCATTCTGCATGAATATTCCGGGACCTATAAAGACGAATGAACAGATCAAAAAAGCATTCCTTTCCGGAAAGGAAGCACTTTTTGCTGTATTACAAAAAGAGAACATTCCGATTCTTACCCAAACTGAGTTTGATGAGAAGACTGGAAATGAAATTATTCTTACAGTCGACTATCCGGCAGATAAAATTAAAGAACTAACAACAGAACTCGAAGAAAGCCATCCCTTCGGACGTCTTTTTGATATGGATGTGATTGGAACAGACGGAGAAAAACTCTCCCGCGGCGTCTACCGCAAATGTTTGATCTGCGGCTGTCAGGCACAGGAATGTGCCCGGTCACGAAAGCATACCGTCGCTGAAATGCAGGCGAAGATCGAAGAGATGCTCTCATAACAATATTGAGAAACGGGAGAATGCATTTTCAAACAGCATTCTCCCGTTTTTTAATTTCCATCACTATATTTCTGAAAATCTCTTTACCTGCTCCGGTTTCTCCGGATGTTCTCCTATCATCTTCTCCATCCAGACCATATGGTACCAACGCCCAAATTTATAACCACACTTCCGGAATTCTCCGATCAAACGGTATCCCAGATGTTCATGGAACTGCTTGCTGTTCTTTGTCAGATATTCATCGTCTTCTTCCGGATATCCAATGCATGCATATAGATTGATGATATTCTGTGCTTTCAGTGCAGTTTCAAGTGCCTGATAAAGCAGTTTTCCAACACCACTGTGCCTGCAACCCTTCTTTACATAAATCGTAGTTTCTGCCGACCAGTCATATGCAGCCCGTCCATAAAAAGCTCCTGCATATGCATAACCGATAATCTCGCTGTCTCTTACTGCCACCAGATACGGATATTTTTTCAGTGTGTGACGAATCCGTCCGGTAAACTCTTCCAGTGTCGGAACATCATATTCAAATGTAATTGCTGTGTCCGTTATATATGGTGCATAGATACTTAAAATTTCTGCTGCGTCCGCTTCGGTTGCCGGACGGATCTTGATTTCATTTGTATTCATTTTATGCTCCTGACTACTATATCCAATTCCTGTCAATTTCTTCTTTTAATTCACAGAACATTTTATAAAACTTCTGTTTTGCCTGCGTAATAATCCCCATTGCAATCTTTCGGTTATAAGAATGTATTACATTATTTCTTTCTTGTAATGCAGATAACCATAGTTCTTCATCCTTTATCATACCTGCTTTATATACTGTTTTGAGAATCATTTTCGGAGAATCTGTTGCTCCTTCTGCAAATCCATGTATCTCCAATATTTCTTTCATCATCTTCCATGACTGCTACACAATGTATATCATGTTTTTTTGCAAATGAAATAATTTCGTCTATAACTTCCGTTTTTATTCCTGTATTCGCAAAAGTCTGCATTTTTCCTTCCTCCCACTACCATAACTTTAATCAGAGAAATCATTATATTTATTCTCCTACTCTTCATACATTGATTTCTCCAGATATTATTCGACTGGTAATTCCGTTTAATCTATAAAAATTATCATACCATGAATCAAATTTCTATACAAGCAGGATTGTTTCTCTTGACACACCTTCGCTAACTGTATATACTGTATATATACAGTTATAACATTTTAAGCGAGGTGAAAACGTGAATATATTCATAGATAACAAAAGTGGTGCACCCATCTATGAACAGATTTTTACACAACTCAAATCGCAAATTATAAGTGGAACATTGCCATCTGACGAAGCTCTTCCTTCCATTCGAAGCCTTGCCAAAGATCTACGAATCAGTGTCGTAACAACCAAGCGGGCTTACGATGAACTGGAAAAAGAAGGTTTTATTTACACGATTGCAGCAAAGGGCTGTTTCGTTGCTCCACTTAATACGGATCTTTTGCGTGAAACAAATCTGAAAAAAATTGAAGACTACATGGAAAAAATAGTACATCTTGCAGCTTCCTGTAATCTAAGCGAACAGGAACTTACTGAGATGCTTCATTTCATGATGGAGGAATAGCTTATGACCACATTTGAAACAAATGCTTTAGAAATAAACGATTTGAATAAGAACTATCCTGGATTTTCCCTGAATCATCTAAATCTCACTCTTCCCAGTGGATGTATCTTAGGACTCATCGGTGAAAATGGTGCCGGAAAAACTACCACCATTAAACTAATTCTGGATATCATAAAAAAAGACAGCGGTTCGATTCGAATTCTTGGAAGAGACTGCACTTCTGCTACTACTATCTTGAAAGAAGAAATTGGCGTTGTATTAGATGAAGTTGGTTTTCAGGAATGCCTGACTCCTTTACAGATTGGACGCATTATGAAGGATATTTTCCACAACTGGGATCCTTCTCTATACGACCAATATCTCCAAAAATTTAACCTTCCAAATAAAAAAGAATTTGGTAAGTTTTCAAAAGGAATGAAGATGAAACTGGGAATTGCAGTTGCTCTCTCTCATCATCCTAAACTTCTGATCCTTGATGAAGCAACAAGCGGTCTTGATCCTGTAATGCGCGATGAAATCCTTGATATTTTCAATGATTTTACCAGAGATGAATCTCATGCAATTTTAATTTCTTCCCATATTGTAAGTGATCTGGAGAAAATTTGTGATTATGTTGCCTTTCTTCATAAAGGTAACCTTGTTCTTTTCGAAGAAAAAGACCGGCTTCTGGAAAAATACGGTATCATTCAATGTACAGAGGAACAGCTTCAGGAACTCAATCAATCTGCGGTCATCGGAGTCAAATACTCTTCTTACAATGTAGAAGCAGTAGTTCTTCGAGATCAGATTCCGGAAGGATTTAAGGTACATCCGATCAGTATAGAAGATTTGTTTATTTTTATGATAAAGGGGGTTCACTGAATATGAAAGGATTACTTCGTAAAGATCTTTATCTGATGATAAAATATTGTCGTTTATTTTTTATTCTGATTATTGTATTTTCCTTTGCCGGAGCATGGAATAACAATCTGTTTTTTGCATTATATCCTATTACAATTTCCAGTATTATCCCGGTAAACCTGCTTTCTTACGATGAAAAATCAAATTGGAGTCTCTATGCCTGTACCTTTCCCTGTAGCCGGAAAGAAATTGTATCCTCCAAATATATTTTAACAGTATGTACCCTTACACTTTCTGCCATCATTGTTGAAGTAGTGCAAACAATCAACATGATTATAAGACACAACTTTCATATTTCCGGTCTTCTTACTATTTTTACAATTATCTTTATAACCGGATTACTGCCACCTGCCTTTATGTTTCCGTTTACCTTCAAACTAGGTGCTGAGAAAGGTCGGTTTGCTTATTATATTGGATTTATTTTATTTTTCGCATTGCTTGGTTCGTTGCAATCTGTCATAAAAAATTTGCCTCTCGGACTTGCACATTTCCCTTTCCGAAGTGACTATATTTTGATTCTTTTTTTCATAGGTTTATTACTGTATATAATTTCCTGGATTCTATCCATAAAATTCTATCAGAACAGGGAATTCTAACATCATTATAGAAAGAAACAGCGGTTTACTTCCTTTTTTGTAAACCACTGTTTCTTTTTTTATTTCATGATTTTTTCCATTCTCTCTTTGATAATGTCTGCAATTTCCCATCCTGCATAACTTTCGCAGATACAATCTCTTGAAATCACACCGCCGGCTTTATCTATATGGCCACCACCGCTTCCGATTCCATCGCAGAGCTTTTCTGCCACTTCATTTGCAAGATACTCCCGATCCGCGCTTCTTATTGAAACCTGATATCCAGTGTCAATATCCGTATATGCAATGCTAACTTTGGCAACATCAACCTTTATCGCCATATCACCAATGATTCCAAGCACTGATTGCTCACAATGCATTGCACTGATCAAAAGATATTGCTTCTTTTTATCAAAATATGCATGGTACAAAGCTTCTCCTGCAATCATGAGGTCCTCCAGACTCATGGATGATTTTTTTAACCGTTCCAGTTCCGGATAATCTTTGCTTAACTCATCGCGCATCGCAATGTCATGCTTCTTGTACAAATCTACATAGGAAGAAGTATCTGTATACAATCCATATAAAAATGCAATACTTAACTTTTCATTCGCCTTTACATCATATCCTTCTTCTTTCAAAAGTTCCCAGACAATTGTAGAACAGCTTTGATAAGAATAGTCAATAAAAGCATTTTCTGTTTTTTTCATGGAAGGCATATGATGATCGATCATTGCTATATTATCCGCTTCAAAACGATATACATTTCCTCTTCCATATTGCCCATCAACCAGCAGTAGAAGATCTGTCTTTGGTAACTCTTTTACGTATTCTACCGGAATCTCACAGATATCAATCATGTACAAAAGATCTTTTTTTTGGATTTCATAATCTCCACTGTAAATAATTGACACATTGATATCGTGTAGTTTTAAATATGTATACACCCCATATGCCGCAGCCAGTGCATCTGCATCTGGACTGTTATGACATTGAATACATATATTTTTGTACTTTAATAGCTGATTTAAAAAACCCATTTGCTCATGCCTCTTAAATTACTCTCATTCTTTCAGCATATTACCACATTTTTCCTTAAAGGTAAATAATTTCCTATGTAATATATGTAATAAAAAAACTGCAAACCCTTACGGTCT
>NZ_JAQCSY010000028.1:0-41368 GCF_027686195.1 Coprococcus sp. AF102-57
TACTTGTCTACCTAAAAGGGAGCATATCATTTCCAATTTTGGAAACAGTTCATCAGTAAGGTTTTTATGTTATAGAAATAATATTTTATTCAACGGATATTGCAGGAATGTTGCCAATCCGTTGCCAAAAAATAACGGAATTTGCTTGGAACCCGCATAAATACTGGATCTATTTTTGCAAAATTGTTTCTTAGCAAACCCTTCTATCCACTTTTTTAACAATCTTTACCATCCTACCTATCCTCTCTCCATACCTCTTACCAATCCTGTACACAAACCTCGAAAACACCTTTATTTTCAACAAAAAAAGGACACAAGACAGGCTTTGTATTACCTGTTTTGTATCCTAATTTGTGGATATTATTTTTTGCTAATTTAGTGAACAATGTTCGTTACACAATAACAAAAATCCTATTCAAACTCTACAAAGACTAACGCTTTTTGTTTAGGAATTATTCTCTGTAATGTTTCTCGTTCTTTTGATTATTTGATATATCCATATTATCCTGCCTATACGAGCTAATGTTATCATTTTGTTATCGGCATTGATAACACCTACTCGATAACTGTGGATAATAACTATATGTAGCATGTCAAATTATAAGCTATTTTGCTTAGAGATTCAACACAAAACTGAAATTTTACTTTTCCTTATATTCATCTGGTATTGCTATTTGAAATGTTTCACACAACAGCATCACATCATGCACATCATTTTTATCGTGTTCATATCCCAAATGAAGCATTACCTGACTCAATGGTTCAATACAAGAAACAGTTATATCTCCAACTTTTCCAATACCGGAAAAAGTTTTTGATGGAAATATATCTCCCTCATAAACAATTCCGTCATCTGTAAATTCAAAACAATGTAAATCAATGATTCTTTGTTTATCATCTTTCCAGACAGTATGACCATCCGTTGTATAATCAGTATTTACTTCCTCAAATCCATGCTGCTTAATCACATAAATATAATCATGATAATGTTTCAGTTCAACAAACAAATCAATATCATTGTGTATTCTTGATTCTCTTTTAAGAAGTGCATCAACACCCCATCCGCCATCTAAATATACTTTAATTTCGTTTTGCAAAGCATATTTTATAATTTCACATGCATCTTCTGTACGTACCATAATCTATCCTCCAAATTCAAATCTTTGTATGCTTTCCAACTCACTAAAAGCCTGAAATTTGTCAGTCTTTCATCCTTTTTGTTATCAATCACCAATTAGCTGTAATCCATTAGGATTTAGCTGATATATTTTATCGCACACCTCTTCAATATACTTTCTATCGTGAGAAATGCTAATGACAGCCCCCGGAAATTC
Organism: Coprococcus sp. AF102-57; assembly: GCF_027686195.1. Classification (NCBI taxonomy): domain Bacteria; kingdom Bacillati; phylum Bacillota; class Clostridia; order Lachnospirales; family Lachnospiraceae; genus Coprococcus; species Coprococcus sp. AF102-57. The sequence continues at coordinate 1,335 of NZ_JAQCSY010000028.1, forward strand.
TCGGAGCATTTTTCTTATTACCGGACCGGACAATGGTGAAAAATTTCTTGTCGGTTCATCCAGAATAAGAACATTTGCACCACTTAAGCTCATCCTCAAGAGAAGCACTTTCGCCTTTTGTCCGCCTGATAACTCCCGAATCGGATGCTCCATTTCATCTGGTGTGTATTTAAGTGAACCAAGGTATGTTCTAATTCTTGTACGCTCTTCTTTATCTCCTGTTTTATCAAGGTAATCAACCGGTGTAACATCCAAATCCAGCAGGTCTTCATAAGTTTGAGGCATATATTCTGCTTTAATGTCATTCCGATTTAGGAGTTCTTCCGCTATCTTTTTTAGAAGAGTCGTTTTTCCTGCCCCGTTGGCTCCTATCATACAGATTTTTTCTGAACCTTTTATTTTTAAATGAATTCCTTCTGCTAAAATTCTTTTGCCATCCGGAGTCACAAGCTTTGAAAGTTCATATTCTATGACCGTTTTTCCTGCGGGAATGTGTGAGTTTTCATCCCCTAATTTGACAAAGATTGCTTCTTCCTGTTCCGGCATCTGAGTCATATTTTCATCTTCTTTTTCAAATCTTCGTTCCATTGCCTTAACCGTATGCATTTTGTCCTTTAAGTTTTTGGCAACAGACGGTGCTTGTCTGGTACAACTTCTTAATGCACCTTGTACACTCTGCATAACTCTTTGATATTTTTCATCGCGAATCTTTTTCTCCCTACGGTCACTCAGTGCCCGCTGTTTTTGGATTTCAAATTTATGAAGCCGTTCTTCCACATAGCGTCTATAGGGAAGCTTTGCCACGGTATATCTCGCCTTTGTTTTTCGTATAATCTGCTCGATATGTATCACCATGTTGGCAGTACGCTCTATCAGCGTTTCATCGTGTGAAATAAAAAGCACAATGTGCTTCCAGTCATTTATGATTTTTTCCAGTAATGTAAGCGTCGCAATGTCGATGTCATTGGAAGGTTCGTCCAACAACAGCACAGAAACATCGCGAATGAAAAGCCTCATAAGTTGTGTCTTGACTTTTTCGCCTCCTGAAAGACTACCCATTGTCTGGTTACTGTAGAAAAAATCATTTTTCATTCCAAATTTTCCCGCAATAACAGACAATTCTTTAGGCGTTTTCTCCCAGAATATTTCCTCTTCAGAAAAATATTCGTATATTGTTTTTTCCTTATCTTCATCGAGCATCTCCTGCGGAAGATAACCAAGACGTTCGTGTCCCATTATCCTTTCCCCATCTGCTTCTATATAGTTTTCTACAAGCGACGGATTGTATATCCACTTCATTAATGTCGATTTCCCATTTCCCTCTTCTCCAATAATAACTGCCTTATCTCCATCATTTAGCACAAGGTTGAAATCATTAAGAATTATTCTCAGGTCTTTTTTATGTGTTAAATTTAATTTTTTTATCTGCAACATTAAAGTTTCTCCTTTTCGAAGTCTGAGCCAATTATTATTTTGAACACACAAAAACGAGTCTTTTTTGCATACGCAAAAATAGACTCGCTAAATAGACCCTTATTTCTTTTCCAAAAGGAAAACAAAGGAAATGCCTCTTGCGATAATCCAACTTAAGCGTACACAAAACAAACCTATTCTCTACAGGCTCAATAACTATATGTGTCTTACTTAAATCAAATTATCTATTAATCATTTCCTCACCTTACACAAAATGTGCCTTTCTTTCTTCTAATGGCAATACTATCATACTGTATTTTTTGTGTCAATACATTTCACCTTATGGAAGTGCAAATTAAAATTTTCACTTCCTAATTATACATCCAACCATTACGAAATTCAATCTTTCACAACCTCTTTACAACCACAACCACAGCACTCCAGCAAACGCAGGAGCACCATACCGTAAAACGCTTATGTGTAAATCAACTCCGTTCCTACAACTTCCCTCACACAAGCCTGAATATTATTCATTCTTCCAATCCATTCGTAGGGATTATCTTTCTTTAATTGTTCCGTCACATCTTGTCTGTCGGCATATTCCTTTACCAGTCGAAGAAACATATCCTCTGCTTGCTTATCGACTTCTGCAAGATAACTATGCAGCTTTCCGCTTGTCAGCAGGTTCATATATAACACTTTATAGTGTTCCTTTAAATGCCTTGCATGTCGTTTCCCCCATAAACCAATCGGCTCTATTTCTTCTTCGGCTGGTACTGTGATGTTCGGCAATAAATAATCACCCACCTGTCTATAAGTTCCGCCCATTTCTTCAAAAATTGTCTTTGTCATTTTCCTTTTCCTCCTGTGATTTTTGTCTATCGTGATCGTGTATTATCACGCTTGCGACCTTTAACTGTTCTTGCCTGCTCCAACAAATCATCTATCTGTTTGCGACCAAAAACCTTACGGAGCAGGCTGTAATCTTTATTTTCTGCTTTTAGGATTTTGTTTTCTTCGGTCAATCTTTCATTGACTTTCTCCAAACGCTGATTGGTGCGGTATAACTGTGCATTCGCTGTATTCAGCCTATGATAGTTGTCCCACCCCTCAAAGCAGCGGGCAAGCACCGTTTTGACAAGTTGCTTCAATTTCCTTACAACCGGCTCTGCCATTTTGGTTTTATATGCCTTTGCAGTCATAAATTTCTCTGGTTCTGGCAACTGATATTTCGGTGCAGTATCAAGCTCTATTTCAAGATTTGACAGCTCGTCTTTTGCCTTATCATAGTTCAATACTCGTTCCGACAACACATCAAATTCAATCTGTTTCTGCTCGATTTTCGCACCTAATGCCGCCACTTCTTTTTCTCTTTCCTGCTTTTTATAATCCAAAACAGAAAGATGTTTTTCGTGTGTGCCTAAATGTTCCCACTCAATCCCATAACGTTCCATCACCGCCGCAAGCTGTTCTTTTTCGGACTGTATCCATTGCGACCACTCCGTATCGCCACGACTGCCGCCCTTAAAACCTTGCGTTGCAAGAGCCTGCTTTAGTGACACTCTTGTATCAAGTCCACGCTTGCTGCCTGTGGTAAAAGGTACAAAATCTATGTGCAGATGTGGTGTAGCTTCATCCATATGCAGATGAGCCGAGAACACCCGAAGCTGTGGATTTCGCTCCTGAAAACCCTGATAGTATTCATCTAAAATCTGCTTTGCCAGTTCTCCGTTTTCCGTATCGGCGTTCATATTTCCCTTACCGCCCACCTGTAAAATGATTTCGTGGAACGGTTTTTCCTGCTTGGAACTTCGGATTTTTTCATAATAATCTTTTATCTTTCGGTCTGACCTTATCTGCTTGGCATTGTATCTTTCCAATGCTTCATCAAACAATTCGTGATAAACTGTCTTTATATTTTCATTGCAGTAGTCGATATTGAGATGAGTACGAGTTCCGTCTACATTTTCTGCTCGGAACTTTCGGCTATTGTGATTGACCGAGCCTTTACCGACCATTGCACTTATCGTTCTCTGCATTTTTTCATCTCCCATCTGTAAATTTCAACATTCTCAGGTTTTGTTACTTTTGTCAAAAGTAACGCAAAAGCACTTTTGACGGGTACACCCATCAAAAATGCGACCTGTAAACAGGTTTTGCGTTCTCCGAAGGCTCTCCGAGGGGTGAGCGTGTGCCGGTGGCACACACGCCTGCGAACCGACCGAGCCAGCAGGCGAGACCAAAGAGCCGCCTTTGAAAAGGCACTCTCTGCACACTCCCCTAAACTTTATCCGGTGTCAAAGTGTGACGATGGTGACAATGTTTTTCACAGCGTGCTGCTCTCAAAAACATTGACACCTTTGACACCGTTTGTCACGCCGTCTGCTCGGTTTCTTTCCAAAGTGAAACCTTTCTTCCGTCGTGTGTGCGGCTGTTCTGATAACGGATACCGTAATCACGAAACAGCCTGCTTGCGTTGATACTGAGCCTTAAAGAAAGTACATTCGGCTTTATATCCACCGCAAGCCTTTCGCAAAGTTCCGAAGCAGTTCCTTCCCATCTGTCACTTTCCGAAAAGAGCGTATCCGCTATCTTCTCAAGCAGAGGTTCGGGCGGTTCTTTCCACATCTCCGTTTCCGATTTTGCAAAGTTCCACACCAATCGCTCGCTGTCCCTTACAAGATGGATTTTCATATCCTGCTGGTCTCTGCCAGCAACATCAAGTGTGGCATTGTTGGAAGTACGCTTGTCCTTACTGAGAACAAATGCACCGTCTGCCGCACCCATCAGACCATTCGTGCCTGAAATCATATCGAATATATCTTCCGATTTTTGTTTGCGTGTATGATGAACAATAAGCATTGAAACCTTGTAACTGTCTGCCAACGCTTTCAGCCTTGCCACAACATCATAATCACTTGCGTAGCTGTAATCTGCTCCGCCTGCTTCACGCACACGCTTTAAGGTGTCTATGATAATCAAGCCTGTGTCTGGGTGTTCCCTCATAAACCCTCTTATCTGTTCTTCCAGTCCGCCATTGACCGTTTTACATTCCGTTGCGAAATACAGATTGCCTGTCTCCTTTGCACCGAACATCTGAAACAATCGCTTCTGCAAACGTGGGTAATCATCTTCAAGGGCAAAATAAAGCACCGTTGCCTTACGCACCTTATACTCCCAAAGCGGTGTGCCTGTGCTGATATGATAGGCAAGCTGTGCCATCATAAAGCTCTTTCCCACTTTCGGGGAACCTACGAAAAGGTAAGTTCCCCTTTGGAGCAGACCGTCGATAAGTGGTGTCTGAACCTCAAACACCGTATCATACAGCGTTGTCATTGATACTGTTTTCAGATAGGAAGGGTCTAACTGTCTGAGTATTTCCCTTTGCATTTCTTCAAAAGATTGCTCGTACCCCTTGAAATCCGTATCCTGATTGACTATACTATTGTCAGTACATTTGGAAAGTGACTGTTCCGCATCTGTTGCCGCAGATACATTTGGAATAGTCATTTCTTTTTTATTCTCCATTCGCATCCTCTCCTTTCAAACCGCCGAGAATAATGGAAATCAGTTCTATTACACTCAGCAGTTCATCATCCACACCTTTTCCTGCTTCAATCCTTTTCAGTTCCGCAAGGACTGTGGCAAATTCCGTTTTCAACGCCTTATACACTCTCGGATTGCCCTGTACCACCACATCCTGATTTAAGCAACGGCGGTAACAATACTCCTGTTTTGGCAATCCTGATAGAGCTACAGCTCTGTTAATGAGTTCGTTTTCTTCGGGCGATACTCGAAACCCTACTGTGATATTCCTCCAACGATTTTTGTTATCTCTGTTCTTAGCTGACATTTTCAAAATCTCCTTTCCCTAAATCATCTAATTTTTCTGCCATCTCAATCTGCTTTGACGGAAAGAGGTGTGCGTACTGATAAGTAATATCAATACTTTCGTGACCAACTCGGTCAGCAATCGCCACCGCAGAAAAGCCCATATCAATCAAGAGTGAAATGTGGCTGTGACGGAGATCGTGAATGCGGATACGCTTCACGCCTGCCGCCTTTGCCCCTCTGTCCATCTCGTGATGAAGATAGCTTTTCGTCACCGTAAAGATACGGTCTTTCTTCTTCAATCCGTAAAGCATACCGAGATATTCTTTCATTTCCTCACACAGAAACTTCGGCATTTTAATCGTGCGGTTGCTCTTTTTCGTTTTCGGAGAAGTAATCACATCCTGCCCTTTCAAACGCTGATAGGATTTATTGATTGTGACTGTTTCCTTATCAAAGTTGAAATCTGCCGGAGTCAAAGCTAACAGCTCGCCCTCTCGGATACCGCACCAGTAAAGCATTTCAAACGCATAAAAGGAAACAGGCTTGTCCATCATCTCAAAAGAGAATTTCTTGTATTCTTCCTTTGTCCAGAACAGCATTTCCTTGTGTTCCTCACGTCCCATATTTCCCACCTTTGCCGCAGGATTGGAACGCAGTTCATAGTAGCGGACAGCGTGATTGAAAATGGCGGACAACTGATTGTGCAGCGTTTTCAGATACGTCTGTGAATAAGGCTTTTTCTTCTCATCACGATAGGCAAGCATTTCATTCTGCCAAGTAATAATCTCCTTTGTGGAAATCTCGCTGATTTTCAGTTTCCCGAAATACGGAAGTATCTTTGTGCGTATGATATGCTCTTTGGTAAGCCACGTGTTTTCCTTCAAACGGTTCTTCACATCATTGATATAAAGCTCCGTAAAGGCTTCAAAACTCATATCAAGGTCTGAAGAAGTCTGCAATTTGAACATTCTTTCCCATTCCTGTGCTTCTCGTTTGGTAGCAAAGCCACGCTTGCATTTCTGCTTGCGTTCCCCTTTCCAGTTCACATACCTTGCCATCACATACCAAGTACCGTTATCTTCATTCTTAAATACCGGCATTTACATTTCCCCCTTTCCTGCTCCGTAGAGCCTTTCGTAAAAATACTGGCGATTTACACGCCCTGCAATCGTAATAAAGCCCTTTGCTTTCAATTCCTCATTTAATTGTCTGATGAGTTTATATGCATAAGGTTTTGATACGTTTAGTTCCTGAGCCACATCTTCGGCTCGGATAAATCTGTTTTCCATATCCTTTTTCTTCCTTTCTTAAAATAATTTTTTGCTTGCCGCTTTCTCCGTGTTAAAGTTCCAACAGGCACTCCTGCTTGTCGGCAGGCGCTGTGCTGTCCCAATGCACCGCAGTACATCAGGCGCTCGCTCGTATAGGGGTTCCCGAAAAGTCGGAGACTTTTGGGGAAGAGGAGGAGCAGTGCAGCGAATGAGCTTTTGTGCTTGCACACAAGCGAACGATACGGAACTTGCTCCGACGAGGTCTTGGCGGTTTGGCTTTTCGGACGGTCATTCAGTTGTCGCATTAAGCATATTTGTTTAATTCGTAATTTATTTTACTAAACATATTTGCTATTGTCAAGTGGTTGCAAAGAAAATATTAAACATTTTTGTTTCGGTTTTTCTTGACTTCCACTAAACATTTCTGCTATACTTATTTCACTAAATATAAAAGGAGCGTATCATTATGGCTATCAGCGAAAGAATACATTTTTTCAGACTAATGCGTGGTATGACACAAAAGTATCTCGGTACAGCAATCGGTTTTCCAGAAAAGAGTGCTGATGTGCGTTTGGCACAGTACGAAACTGGTACACGCAAACCGAAAGCAGACCTTACAAATGCATTGGCACAGGTGCTTGATGTTTCTCCACAGGCTCTTGATGTTCCTGACATAGACAGCTATATCGGTCTTATGCACACTCTGTTTACCCTTGAAGATATTTACGGTCTTACTGTCAGTGAAGCAGACGGAGAGGTATGCTTAAAGGTCAACAAGGACAAAGGCAGAGAAGCATATGAACTCCTCAAAATGCTGTATGCTTGGAAAGAACAGGCAGACAAGCTATCTTCCGAAGAAATCAACAGAGAAGAATACGATAACTGGCGTTACCATTATCCAGAGTTCGACACCACACAGCGTTGGGCAAAAGTTCCATCACAGGAATTAAGTGACGCTCTCGTGGAAGCATTCAAAGACCACTTGAAAGATAAATAAGCACCTACAGGACCTGCCACTGGCAGCTCCCTACAGATGCTTTGGCAACGACAAAAAAGCCCTTAACTATGGTTATTAACCACAGCTAAGGGCTTAGTTTATAATATGGAATTTGTTCAGAGCCAAGCTCCGAACTTTAGTCTGCAAGCCACCTGTTAATTGTTCCGTTACCCATAAACCACTGGATAACAAGAATAATGGCACTTGCTATGACTGTTATCAATTTGTTATCAAAAGACTAATCGAAATCGCTGAAACCCGCATAAACACTGGCTTTTTTAAGCAACTCGATTTATTCAAACTCCAGACAGACAGTACGGAGTATTAACGCATATAGACGATTTTAAAGGCTTTTTAACCAGTTAAGAGCAACATAGCCACATAATCTAAATTTTAAAAATGCAATAAAAATGCAATGAGTGACACGACTACTTGCTATACTTCCATCGGCTTCTTCTTGATACCAACACTATGAAAAGTCCGATTACAATTAAATATACTTTGAAAGGAAGATCACCATGAATTACAAATTAGAACTCAAACAAATCGTGGAATTTCCACGCTGTCGCATTTACCGTGACTTCATACAAACTTTAATCACTACCAAGAGCATCCGAACTACCGGGGGCTCTTTTCTTTTTTATTATCTGGTATTATGCTCCTATGCAAATTACCGCACATCCTACCGCCGGATGGAACACATTACCTATACCATTGGTCCAGGAGAGTGGATCTGCACAGTCACAGATCTTCAGGAATGGTTTCGCTGCCGTTTCCAACATCAAGCGTTGTCCATCCTTCGATTTTTTGAAGAGCAGAATTACATTACCTACTCTCTTCTCGGCAAAAACCGCCTGGTCAAATTCAAAATATCAGACTGGTCCAAAGACAATACCGTATTGGAATACAACTATCCCTGTAAAAAAGATACAGGGTTTTTCTTTTTCCCGATTGCCAAAGTTCACGAACTAATTGGCATTGGAAAATGCTCGGAAATGGATGTTATTCTGGATCTGTGGATTCATGCAGTTTACAACGATTCCTCTGTCCTGGGATCTGATTCCGGTCCCATTGTCTATTACCGGGATAATACCGGAAATCCCCTTACCAGCTTTAATGAACTGGGTGAAAGGTGGAGTCTGTCAAAGGCATCGGTATCACGACTCTTGAAGAAACTGGAGGAAAAAGAATACATTACACTTATCTCATTTACAGGAAAACACGGAAGCGTAATTTATCTCAACAATTACCTGTCCGTGATGTTTAATATCAGCGACGTTATGATTGACAAGGAGGAGATCGCTATGAAGATGCAATTACCAATCCATGTACCTGAAGAAATCACTATTGAGGATTCTGCTTCTGTTAGCGTTTCAGAAACTGTCACAGACTCACAAATCACCGTTACAAAAAATGATTCCTGCGTTCCAGATTCACACATGAAATTTATCGTGCAAAAAGTCGCAGAACTATTGGATTCACAAGGGATTCCATGTTGCCACTGCTCCAAAACCCGCTATATATTATCTCCATTATCAGCCTGCAAAGATATATTTAATACATTTACTCTAAATATTATCTGTCCCTACGGAAATGCCGCTTATCGGTTTGAGTTGTCCGTAAGTCCAGGGGATGAGTCTGCCCAAAAGATGCCTGCCGTGGCAGAGCCTTCTGCACTGAAAGGGGGGAAATAGACATGGCAAACCGCAATACACAGGGATTTCCTTCACCCGAAGAAGATCCACGTTTTCACGACACCTATCAGTTTTTACGCAGATACCGGGATGCAACCTACAGCCTGAAGGTAGTCGTACACCAGATGGAGCACCAGTTTAAGCTCCAATACGACAATGACATCGACAAATTTCTGGACTCCATCTATGCTGCCGGGGCTGATCTTACCGGAAGCGACATCGAACAACGGGCAAAAAGTATTGCCAGAAGCAACCAGATGCTGAAGCTTTTGGAATCATCCATCGATCTCCTCCGGAACAATCACAAGCATGGGGAACAGTATTACTGGATTCTCTACTACGCTTTTCTCTCTCCACAGGAAATGAAAAATACAGATGAGATATTGGATAAGCTGGCTCACCACATCACCAATATTTCCTACCGCACCTATTACCGGAAACGCAGGGCTGCGATTGAAGCACTCAGTACCATCCTTTGGGGATTTACTGCAAAAGAGACATTGGATACGCTCAACAAGTTCTTTCCAGAGTAATACATATCGCCTATCTCCTCGGCTTTTCGTAATATCATAAAAATGTTATACTAAAAAATGCAAAATATATATTGACTCTCACGGAACGTCATAGCGTACAGTTATCTTATCAGGAACAGGAGGTCAGCAACTATGAGGACAGTCAAAGAAATATCAGAACTTACAGGTATCAGCGTTCGCACGCTTCACTATTACGATGAAATCGGGCTTTTAAAACCAACACAAAAAAGTGATGCGGGATACCGGCTTTATGACGATAGGGCATTGGAAATATTACAGCAGATTCTGTTTTTCCGTGAGTTTGACATTCCTTTGAAAGAAATCAAAGCTGTTCTGGAGAATCCTGCTCTTGAAAAGAACCAGATCTTGCAAATGCAGAGAAAAATGTTGGTAGCAAAGAAAGAACGTATGGAACATCTGATTGCCAGCATTGATGATATCCTGAAAGGAGAGAATAAAATGGATTTTGCGATTTTTAGTAAAACGGAAGTTGAAGAAATGTTCCAAACTATGTTTGAACATATGCCTGACAATATGAAAGAACTTGCTGTAAAAGAGTTTGGAAGCATTGAAGAATGGAAAAAGCATTATATTAAGACAGTTTCATCAGAAGAAATGCAGAAAGGCTATGCTAAAGTTGTTGAGTGGTATGGAGGAAAAGAGCAATTCCTGTCTGTTGCCAACAATCCTATTAGCAAAGAGGCTGCAGAAAGTTACAACCAACAATTTGACAATCTTTTATACAAATTAGCAGCTAAAAAAGTATGTTCACCAGATTCTTCTGAAGTAAGAGAACTTGTTTCCGAATACGGTTTTCTTATGAAACAACTTTCACAGATAAAGAAAGAACACGGTCTGATGGTTGCACAGGCTCAATATTACCGTAATGAAAAAATCAAACCTATGATAGATGAAAAATACGGCAATGGTACAGCCGAATTCTTCGCACAAGCTTTCGAAGCATTTTATAAAGACAAGTAATCATTAGAACTACACAAAAGCACAACAATACACCATGCAGGGAATCAAAATGGTTTCCTGCTTTTTTTATGCCAACCAGTGAAAATGGCACAGAAATGACCTGCTTCTGCGATTGAAGCGTAAAATTACCCATGCTACAATAGGTATTGCTTATAGTTTTCCTTATTTCCAGCACCCATAGATGGTGCTTTTTTTGTACCTGTAAATTCAATCGCTGACAGCAGGTTCTATGTACTTTGTACGTACACTATACTTACAATACCAAACGTATCCTGTACGTACAGCCATATGTATAAAGTTTCCTATTATATATAGAAGGGAGTCAATCATGAAAACAAGGAACGAAATCTATCAAGGAGAGGGAGCCAAGCTCTTACGGTTCATTACCACTTACCATACTCTGAGGTATGACCAGGTTTTACAACTTTTCTCCCGACATGAGCAGTCTATCAAGTCATTGATTACCAGCCTCATCAAACAAGGGCGCATCATTTACGATAAAGAGCATGACCTTCTTTGTGACAGCCAGCAGTCTGCTGAGAATCCTGACTATGCTATAATTACATGCTTCTGGGTACTGCTGGATTTTAAGAAAGGTGTTGTATACCACACCAGTGGCGAATTTCCAATCAAGCTCAATTTCTTTTCGCAAGATGAACAATACGAAATCATCTATATCGGTGAAGAACAGGAGGCTCTGATCAATCATGTGATGGAAAGTATCCCATCACATGGTTCCAAACGCCTGATTGTCTTAGAATCCGAAAGCCAGGCTGCCAAAATCACCATTGATGATGTAGCCGCTTACTGCCTTGTAAATGAATCCGGTGCTGTCAGTTACTACATGAGAAAGTAGGTTATTATGACGCAAAATACACCAACCATTTACCAGCGGCTTGAAAAACTGGAAGGGGAGCTGCAAAAACTGACGAATACCGTTTACGCTCTGAAGGTCACTGATATCCAGAATTATGATAAAAATTTTGAGGAACTGAGCGTCAGTGCTGCTCTTCGGGCGGAGCGGATTGCCTGCCAGATGCGTAACCTTGTCTGTCCGGCTCTCTCCCCAAATCAAGCAGCTTATCTTCCCAAAGCGGCAGATGCACAGGGAATGCGGATTGCAGAACAGCAGGGGATTCTCACCATTACGCTTCCCGGACTGCTTCCGAAACGAAGAGTCCACACAAACACTGCATTTCTCCATGAACCGCTTAATTATATGCTTCGGGAGTATGTAAAACAAAATGCCCTGCCCCTCTATCGTGACTGCGTGATATGTTTCAGTCAAATATATGACAGGGAACTTCCTCAAAGACGTATCCGGGATTATGACAATCTGGAGTTTAAACAGATTCTGGATACACTTTGTACTTATGTTCTGACAGATGACAGCGGCTTTTTCTGTGATTCCTACTACACGACACAGCTTGGCTTAAAGGACTGTACACTGGTATCGGTTATGGAAAAAGCTGACTTTCCGAAATGGCTGCAGAACCAGAAAAATCATCACGAAAGCATGTCGGAAAATCTCCTGACTTCTCAGGCAGAAATCCGACATCGGTAAGAACCACCGCAGGGAACTTTGTTTTCTTGCTTTTTTTATCTCCAAACCACCGGAGATTTACCCAAGTATAGGCTTGCATGGGTAAGAACTGAATTGAGGTGATGCTTATTTGATAAGACCTGACACTACGAAATACCGCTTACTGGAAATGATAGGGATGTGCGGGGAATTTCCCGCAGACCAGCTAAACAGACTCATCCCAAGTGCCTCCTATGCGGAAAAACTCATTACGGATTTGAAGGCGGAACACCTCATCCGTACCCACTACCGGGATGCTCTCAGAGGCTACCGTCTTACAAAAGCTGCGAAAGAGATGCTGTTATCTGTCTCGCCGCTACGCTTCCAGTGCTATCTGACCGGCAATACCGAGACGAACCTCATCCGAAGTGAAGTATCCCGACGTATCCGCTTACATCAGAAAGCCGAAACGTATCTGACACTCCTTCATGCCGGGATTCCCTTTTATCCGGATGTAAAACCTGACATCTTCTGTAATCACCGCGAAGCTGGTTCCATCGGTATGCGAAGCCTTCCTCTTTTTTACGCTTCCAGAGAAATTAAGGAATTGGGCCCGGAGACCACGAAGATTAGGAACTCCCGCAGCATGGGCATCCTGATGGCACCGCAATGTGTCTATGTCCTTTATAACACGGGAAACGGAGTCCTGAAATGGGAATATCGAACGGAAGTCCGCTTAAACGCCTTCCTGCAGCATTACCTGCAAGGCTACCCTTACAACGGACATCCACAGATCCGGGCAATCATGACCGGAACCGACATGGAAATGGCTTTCCGGCTGTTTACCAGTACCGGAGGCTACAAAAAGAGCCTGTTTATGCTGGACACCTCCTTCGAGCATTTCCATTACCTTCCCAATACTCCGGAAGGGGAAGTGCTTTTAAAACTGCTGGTTCACCCTGAGATCATGGAAAAGCTGGACAACCTCCTGCTGTCCGATCTGGGCTGCCGCAGCGATTCAATTCCACTGGAACATGATGCCACGGATGCTTCCGGGAACCCCATCCTTCTTGCTTATGATTTTGACATGCAGCGAATCAACCGGTTCAATACCGGCTTAAATGTATACGGCAGATCCGGGAACCTGATCTGTTTCGATTTTCAGATTCCGGTCCTGAAAAAATACTTAACTGCCACAATCCATTTCTCCAGTATTGACCTTTGCAAATTCAAAAGGGGGTTTTTACATGAACCGTAAATGGTGGAAGCTCATTTATATGCTTCCGATCACCTTCTGCACCCTCTATGCAGGAGGCTATGTTGCTCAATTTATCCGCAACTATCAGACCTGGGAATCTGCCGGCAATTTTGCCGGAAACGGAACTGCCCCGCAGATCCCCTCCCCGCACCCGCTCGCCTGTCTGGATGCCCTGACTGCTTTCCCGTACAATCTGTATGGGATTTTTCTATGTCTGGCAGCTTTTGGACTCCTGACCTTCCTTCTCATGCGTATGGGATTTGACCGAAACGGGGAAATAACAGACCGGGGCCGGAACCTGAATTATTCCACAAAGGGAACCTATGGGACTTCCGGTTTTATGACTTTGGAGGAAATGCATCAGGTACTGGAGCTTACGAATGATGTCAAGAAACACAAGGGAACCATTCTTGGAAAACTGAACGGAAAAGCCGTTTGTCTCCCGAAGGATACCCGCATGAACCGGAATATTGCCGTTTACGGTGCCAGCGGTTCCATGAAAAGCCGGGCCTTTGCACGCAACATGATCTTCCAGTGTGTTGCCCGCGGGGAAAGCCTCATCATCACCGATCCAAAATCGGAATTGTACGAAAGTACAGCCACTTACCTTGAGAATGCCGGATATATCGTGAAATCCTTTAATCTTGTAAACCCGGAAAACTCGGATAGTTGGAATTGTCTGGGTGAAATTGGCGGACAGGAAACCATGGCACAGGTATTTGCTGATGTCATCATCCAGAATACCGGTTCTGCCAAAGGCGATCACTTCTGGGACAATGCCGAGATGAACTTATTAAAAGCTCTGATTCTCTATGTGGATCAGGGATTCCCACCGGAGGCAAAGAATATCGGACAGGTATACAAACTCCTGACCATGAGTTCGGAAAAAGAACTGAACAGCCTCTTTGACCTGCTTCCGGTCTCCCATCCGGCAAAAGTCCCCTACTGCATCTATAAGCAGGCAAGTGACACGGTACGTTCCGGCGTCATCATCGGACTCGGTTCCAGACTTCAGGTATTCCAGAACAAGCTGATCCGCCAGATCACTTCCTATGATGAGATCAACCTGACGCTGCCGGGAAAAGAAAAATGTGCATACTTCTGCATCACTTCGGATCAAGACAGCACTTTTGATTTTCTTTCTTCCCTGTTTATGACCTTCGTATTTATCAAACTGGTCCGTTATGCAGACACCTATGGGGAAGATGGAAAACTGCCGGTTCCGGTACATATCCTGGCTGATGAGCTGGCGAATACGGGAGCAATCCTATCGCTCAACAAAAAGATTTCCGTGATCCGAAGTCGAAACCTCAGTATTTCCTGCATTTTCCAAAACCTGCCTCAGATGCAGAACCGGTATCCCTTAAACCAATGGCAGGAAATCATCGGGAACTGCGACACTCAGCTATTTTTAGGCTGTACGGATGAGGTAACTGCTACATTTATCTCTAACCGCTCCGGTGATGTGACCGTTGGTGTCAGCAGCGAAGCCAAACAATTAAATAGCTGGAGGGTATCCGATTATACACCGGAATACCGCCAGACCAGATCCATCGGGAAACGAAAGCTCTTAACTCCGGATGAGATCCTGCGGCTCCCGCTGGATACTGCACTGATTATCCTGCGTGGTCAGAAGGTACTGCAGGTAGAAAAATACGATTACACCCTGCACCCGGATGCCCAAAAACTCATTCCCCGGAAGGCTTCCGAACATATTCCGGAATGGAGAAAAGGAGCATGTAGTGAAGAATATACGTACACTCCAACTATTCCTGCTTCCCACCCGAAAAAAACCGCTTCTTATGGAAAGCAGAAAAAGAAAAAAGCTGAACCGCACTTTG
Organism: Coprococcus sp. AF102-57; assembly: GCF_027686195.1. Taxonomy (NCBI): domain Bacteria; kingdom Bacillati; phylum Bacillota; class Clostridia; order Lachnospirales; family Lachnospiraceae; genus Coprococcus; species Coprococcus sp. AF102-57. The sequence continues at coordinate 16,679 of NZ_JAQCSY010000028.1, forward strand.
ACCAGCAAAGCGTTTATCAGGAACCTGGCTATCACGATTTCCCGGATGACTTCTCAGCAGATGACTATCCGGATCACACAGACATGGTTCCTTTAGATAAAGATTCTATCATGTCATAATTTGAAAGGAGACACTATGATGCCAAACGAAACAACCAACACACCTATTTTAACTCTGGATTCCGATGCAAAGCTGGAAACAGCTCAGTCCATTTCAGACCTTACCTGGCATGAGATCCAGAATGCCTACCGTACCCGCCGGATCTTAACCGGAATGCTTGGCGGTATCGAGAAAACAGAAAACGGCAGCCTCATTGCCGTGGTTTACTACAAGGATTTCCGTACTGTCATCCCGGTAACTGAGATGATGATCCATCTCATGCAGGATGAAGCACACGATTATGGGGAGCTTGCCCTGCGGCAGAACAAAATCCTCAACAATATGCTTGGATGTGAGATTGATTTTCTGATCAAGGGATTAGATCCGAAGACACGCAGCATTGTCGCCAGCCGGAAAGAAGCGATGCTGAAGAAACGCCAGATCTTCTATCTGGATAAAGATGCTTCCGGAATGCCGAAAGTTTATGAAGACCGTATCGTGCAGGCAAGAGTCATTGCCGTTGCGGAAAAGGTAGTCCGGGCGGAAATTTTCGGTGTGGAAACCTCCATTCTTGCCAGAGACCTGTCCTTCGACTGGATGGGTGATGCCAGAGAACGCTTCCAGGTAGGCAATCACATCCTGGTACGCATCCTGGATGTGCGGGCAGACTCACCGGAGCAGGTCATTGTCCACGCAGATGTCAAAAGTGTGGAAGGCAACACCAGCAAGGAAAACATGAAAAAATGTAAGATTCAGGGAAAATACGCCGGAACTGTGGAAGACATCCATAAAGGCACCGTCTTTGTCCGGCTCTCCATCGGTGTCAATGCCATTGCCCACTCCTGCTATGACAGCCGGACAGTCGGGAAAAAGGATCAGGTATCCTTTGTGGTGACGCATATTGATGAGGAACGGAACGTTGCCCTCGGCATCATCACCCGCATCATCAAGCAGACCATTTAAAATTATAGGTTGTTCCATAAAAAGGAACGTGGTATACTGATTCGGTATTATTGAACTGGAAAGACGGATGCATTTCGATCTTGCCCTCTAGTAACAAAGGAGGGTGATGCCCATGAATACAATGGAAGTATTGACTTTACTATTGGTAATTTTTGCGGCTTTGACTTATATAGATCGACATAATAAGAAATAGCATCCACGACCCTAGGAAAGTTTTGGATGCTATGTCTTATACATAGAATATAAAATTTAACTGAGGGCATCAGATTTTGCATCTGAATACCTTTCTTGAGTTCATTATACACTGGGGGCTTTGAGAAATCAAGTCCCCCTTTTTATTACGACATTGATTAGTACCTGCATTAAACATCAGAAATTTATATTCTTACTCACTGAAACGAATTCTCTCTATCAATGAATCTTTCCTTACTGACTTTGCAATGAATATTGCCAATAACATCTGTATCACAAACAATGTTAAAATTATAATAATAGCTGCTGTTACCGGATAATGGTATGTGCTGATATCAAACATTCCTGTACGCTTTGCATATAAAAACAACGGATATCCTGCAAGACTTCCCACTCCGATACTGATAATAAGAGTGCCTACTGTATAGAATATACCTTCCAACTGGAGCATCTTCATCAACTGACGGTCCGACATTCCGATTGCCTGCATCATGCCAAGCTCCTTTTTTCGCACATGGACACTATTGATCATTGTGTTAATCAAGTTCATAATGCTGATTGCTGCCAGAATGATGATAAATGCATAACATGCACCTCTAGTCATCTGTATGGCATTTTCCCATGTATCGTACTCATTCTTCCAGGTACGCATCTGCAGTCTGCCTAATCCATCCACAATAGCCTGTAGAGATGCTTCCAGTGCCTCATCATAATCCTTATCTGCAATCACCTGAAAATAGCTGGAAGAATTATTTATGGTAAGTTTCTCTGCCCCTTCTTTTGCCATGATAAGACAGTTATAGTTTGTCAGACCTCTTCCATATTCACCAATTGCTGCCACTTCAATCTCTTTTTGAAAGGTATTATCTCCATCATGAATATTGAGTTTCAGCTTATCTCCCACTTTAATATCTGGATACCAGTGAAGTAGCGCACGGTCCAGAATCACTTTATCCCCGGATTTCAATTCCTCGTATGTGACATTGCCTTCAGTGATTCCTTTTTTCAGCTCTTCTGCGTATTCTTCCGGCACTCCATTGATAAATTCGGTTCCAATTTCTTCTTCAAAAGGTCCTCCTGATACCTTCAACGCGGTAAACACATCTACCCGCTCAACACCGTCAAGCTCCTCTATCTGCTGCTTTAGTCCTTCATTTAATGGATTATTCTTTTGAACCTCCGCCCATTCATATTCAGGATGCTCTTTATTCCCGGATTCCACAATTGGAGAAATCTCATATTGCCCCACAATCGAACTCTTTGCACTTTCCATCGGATTTGCACAAGACAGCACCGTTGCTACCATCATGACAAATATTCCGGTAACGGCCATAGATACAATCGTGATAGTACTCTTCTTTTTATTCTCCGCAAGATTTCTCTTGGTCAGTCGTCCGATATTCAGAAATTGATATCCCTTCCTGCTGCTTTTCTGTCGCTTACTGCCTCCCTGGTAACGCATAGCTTCTATTTCTGATACCTTCGCCGCCATACGCATAGGCTTCATCAGTGACAGATACACTGTACACAGAGTCACTGCAATTGCCAACAGATAAATCCACCAATAATAAAGTTGGACTTCTCCTTTAGCTACAACCTTGTATGCCTCTGTCACAAGTACGTTTGAATCCTTTGCATGTTCTACAAACTGGAGAAGTACAACTTTCACAGCAACTGTTCCGATCAAAAGTCCTATCGGAATGGCAAACAACGCCACTCCCATTCCCTCTCTTAGTACGATTTGTCTAAGTTGCCGTTTCGTAGCCCCGATTGCCTTTAACTTTCCAAATTCCCGAACCCTCTGGTTCATAGATACATAATAAACACTATAAATTGTGATAATGCCCGCCAATACAACAATAAGCATGATTCCTACAATCACCGGAATTGTAGCCGGATCCACATAATTTGCTGCAAGATACTCTTTATTAATATTCATGTCATCCTCGGAAATCCCGAACTGTCTGGCAATATTCTGTATCGTCTCTGTATAATCTGCAGTCGTATTTCCTTTCTGTCCATTCACCTGAAGTAAAAACCGATATTTCACCTGTTCTACCGGTATCTCCGCTTTCAGAAAGGCCTCTGAAACCAATGATGTATATTGTTTTTGTTCTTTGCTGCTCTCATTATCTGCTAAAAAGCCACAGATTCGAAATTCTTTCTCCTTCGTATAATCCAGTCCGTCATCTTTCAGAATCTGATAAGGTACTGTGATGGTGTCACCGATTTTCCCATTCTGTCCTAATGCTTCCAGTATTCCTTTTGAAACCACAATATCATTTTCTTTCTGCGGAAGTTGCCCCTCTTTCAGCTTCACTTTATAAAGTTCCATCCCTGTTCTGTCCATATACATCATGGAAACCGTCGCATCTTCCAGATTCATGTACCCCGCATCGCTGCGGAGTCCGTAAGTTTTCACATCGTGATGTGCCGCCAGTTTCATAACTGTACTCTCGTCCACGTTCCGATAAAGGGCATGCCATGTTGGATAAATCTTATTGATTACCGCAAAGTTCACTTCCACCATATCTTTTCCGATTGATGGGATTACGAACAGCAGTAATGTTGTCAGGATAATGGCAATTCCAATCAGTATGTTTTTGCTCTTATAATGCCGCATATTGCAATATGCAACTCTGGTCGTCATCTTCATTATCTTCTCACCGCCTTGCCATCTTCAATGATAATCATTTCATCCGCCATCTGGGCAATCGTTTCATCATGGGTAATCATGATAAGCGTCTGCCCGAAATCCGACACGCAGCTTTTCAATAGGCTCATAACCTCTAGCTCAGTCTGGGAATCAAGGTTTCCAGTCGGCTCATCCGCCAAAATTATCGCCGGTCTTGTCACCAATGCCCTGGCTATCGCAGTTCTCTGTTTCTGTCCACCAGACAAAGCAGACGGCATCGCATCTTTCTTATCCTGCAGTCCGATTTTTTGAGAATATCTTCCACTTCCCGCGGCTTTACCTTGCGATTATCAAGTCCCAGCGGAAGAACGATATTCTCCCACACATTCAGCGATGGAATCAGATTAAAATCCTGAAAGATAAATCCTATCTTCTTTCTTCGAAACTGTGCCAGTTTATCATCTTTTCGAGAATAGATATCGGTTCCATCAATCCATACTTTGCCGGAATCCGGTCTGTCAAGCCCTCCAATCAGATGCAGAAGTGTAGATTTTCCGGAGCCGGAACGTCCTACGATAGCTGTAAACTTGCCTCTCTCTATCTGTAAACTTGTATGATCCACGGCTCTCACCTGATTCTCGCCTTCTCCATAATACTTTACTAGATCTTCTACTTTTAAAATACTACTCATATCTTCAAGTCCCCTTTCCATTTCATACCCCTACTATAACATTCCTGCATTACAAAACCCTTACAACAACCATAACAGTTTTGTAAGGGTTCCGACTATTCTCCTATTATGAGCGGCAGTGTCACTTTAAATATCATACCTTTCTCAGCCTTTCTTTTGGCTGCTATTGTCCCCCCCTGTTCTTCTATGATCTTTCTGGCAAGATACAGACCGACACCCGCTCCGTCTTTTACCTGTTCCTTTGCTTTCCTTCCCCGGTAAAATCTCTGATAGATCTTATGCAGTTCCTCCGCAGGAATGCCCATTCCTTCATCTTCTACTTCAATAAGCACATTGCTTGCTAGCTCCTGCGTCCTCACTGTAATCGTTGTGTGCTCCGGTGAATATTTGACTGCATTCTCAAGGATATTCGTTAATGCTTCTACCGTCCATTTTGAATCATGGTTCACAACTATATCATCATCCATCTCCACCTGAATGGAAATATCTTTTCCTCTTGCCTTCATATAAATCTGACTGACAGCCTCTGTTAGCGTTTTCTTCAGGCTTTCATGAAGCGAATGTATCTGGATCATATGTGTTTCCAGCCTTGAAAGATTTACCAGTTCATTCAAGAGCTGTTCCAGTTTGGTAAGTTCCTGTGATTCCTGCTCCAGAAACTCCCTCTGTTCTTCTCCTGTAACCCGATTTTCTGCCACCAGCTCATGACTCATCCGGAGTGATGCAAGCGGAGTCTTCAACTGATGGGAAATATCTGTAATCAGACTCTTCGTACCATTTTCTTCCTGCTCCAGACGTTCCTTCAAATCTTCGAAATATTGCCCCAGCTCCTTTACAGATTCCCACACCTTTAACCATTGTTCCGATTCTGATGTTTCTTCAGGATATGTTTGGAATTTTCCTTTTCTGAATTCCTGCAGACATTCATATAATTGCTGTAATTGTTCCTCATCACCGTATCTGCTCCAGTTTTTTCTTCGGTCCAGGTACAAGAACAGGCCACATACTATGACTCCCACTAGTAATCCAATTCCCCAGATAATCCTTATAACCACATCTGAAGATCCACTCCCTGAGTGATAACCATAAGTTTCTTCCAGCATCTGTACGACTCTTTCTATCTTCTGATCGTCCCGGTCTCTTATAAAATCTACTGTTCCTGACTTTTCCCAGATTGCAACTATTTCCCCTTCCAGTTCAGGATGTTCTGCAAGGAGCAGTGCTATCTGCGTTGCTTTCGCATTTTCCTCATACTTTGTTATCAGATACATTCCTACTGTAAAAAATACTGCAAAGATTACATATACGATAAAATACCGTTTTAATTTTTGTTTACCTTTCCGGTCCATATATATCCCAGTCCTCTCACATTCGCTATCTCTTCTGTTCCAAGTTTATTCTTCAGTCTGCTTATATTGACAGTAACCGTATTATCATCGACAAATTGACCGTCTATATCCCATACATGCTCCAGGATACTTTCTTTTGAAACAATCTGTCCTGCATTCTCCCAGAGATACAGCAACAGAGAGAATTCTTTCTTACTTAAAGTAACTGGTTCATCCCCTTTATACACCTGCATCGTTTTCATATGCACCGTAATCTCTCCGGAAGACATAATCTGTGCCTGTACCTTAGAAAGCCGTCTCATCAATGCGTTCACCTTCGACACCAACGCCATCAGTGAAAATGGTTTGGTAATATAATCATCTGCCCCTGTATCATAACCATTTACAATATCTATTTCCTGATCCAAAGCCGTAAGATAGATAAGATATGTATCTCCACCTGCACGTACCATCCTTCCAAAATCCAGTCCTGTACCATCCGGCAATGTAATATCGCTGATAACAAGAGCATAATCTCCTTTTTGAAATGCTTCTTTTGCTTCCTTTATTGTATAAACCTGACGAACCTCATACCCTTCCCGTGAAAGTAACAGGGCAATTCCCCGATTTAGATTCGAGTCATCCTCCAGTAATAATATTTTCTGCATCAAATACTCCACCTCTATTTGTAATAACCTGTTCTTTTATCATATCAGTCCTATCTTTTGTCTACAATAAAAATAAAATTAACATACATACTTTTCCTTCATATGTTCAAGGATTTCACCGGATACTGCTTCAGAAATCGATCAATCCATTTCTGATTGCTTCTCTGTAACATCCGAAGTCTGGATAAAAGCTGTAGACAACTGCAGCTCTATGTTACTAAAGTCCTATCCATCAATACAGGAATTATAGAATGCCGTGAAGATACCGTCAAACTCCATCTCAATGATATGTAGGCTGTCCATTGTGTGCTCCAGATAAGTCAGTGTTCCTCTATCCAAATCTATACTCGGCTTTCCTAGTGAGTTTGCTATTACATCTGGATTTGTAATTCCAAACATCTCCTTTATATCCGGCATAAGATAATCCACGATATCCGGCAGCCTTTTCTCATACGCCTGTGCCAGTTCAACTGCATGCTTCTCATAATCGGAATGTATACTGTCACAGACAAATTCAATCCCGTTTATTTCCATCTTATAGTAATCATTATTCTCATCATAGACAAACGCTGTACCCTTACTTTTTTTATTTTTTTCCAAAATCCCCATGATATATCTACACTTTCCCGGTTCTTCCGCCATACACAGTCTAAAAAACTGTAACTTAATGCTTACGTTTGTAAAAAATAACTCCTGCCAAAATCAATAAAATAATTCCAACTACAATCATAAAAATAAAATTATCACCATTTAACTTCCCTGCTATGAAAATAGAAGTCGGGCCATCCGCACCACCAATAACAGAAACGGCTGTGTTTTCTTTCTGCTTCAGTACAATGCCAATGACTGCCAATACAATTCCTAAAATTCCGGCTATGATTCCCAATCGCTTTTTCATTGCTACCATCTCAAATCATTTTTATCTGCTCAATCAAATGTAAATTGTTATGCAAGTATTTCTATGCAAATGAAGCATAGATAACCCATATTTCTGCAAACATTACCAATAAAAGTACACCATCTATCATCCAATTAAACTGAATGTCCGTTAAGAAAGTTTTTGAATGTGTCAGGCAATATTTTACTTTTTCTCGTCCAGTCAAAAAAGTGATAAGCACTTGTAATATAGGAAATAAAAATATTTGTATTTTTCTTCCATAATCATCCGCAATCCCATTTGCAAAATGTACTGGAATAATACTCGGTAAGAAAAATATACTTACAAGAGCAAGCAAAAATCCTATTATACAAATTATCCATGTGAATTTTCTAGTTTTGATAAATTTCATAACAATCCTTCTTTCTGTTAAATTCATATTTTTCTAATACATAACACGTACTTACATTATATTCCTCACCAATGCAAACCTCAAATCATTCTCCATCCTTTTTCCCGTTATTAAGTTTCGGGCAGTAAAATGCCTTTACTTCCACTCTGTCTTCCTCCGACTCAATCTCCACATAATAATCCCGGATAAAGTATCCCGCATTATGCTCCTGAAGGGCGTACAGCTCCAATGTCTGAAAATCCACCAGTACCAGATCACGTGGCTTTGGCTTTTGTGTTTCCTCACAGAATACTTCCATGCTTTCCACCAGCTTATCCAGACATTCCTGACACAGATGGTTCTGTACTTTTTTCACATCGAAGATACTATCTTCCCCGTAATCCACCGATACTTCGGAAATCCCGTAATCTGACATCTGCTCCGTATGAAAAAAGCAGCCGCCTTCTCCTGTCCCGGTATAACCGATATGCCCGTTTCCCTGCGGGCCGGTAAGATTCCCGTCTTCATCGTGATTCCGTATATGCATATCCATCACATACCATTGATTGGTACAAATGACTCCAAGATCGTCAAACTTCCGAAAATATCCCATCATGCTCCGTTCATGACTCCCACACAGCCAGCACTGTTTTGGATCTTTCAGCTTGCTTTCTACTAATTCAGGCACCTTTCTTTCTACCGGGTGATATTCCTGCTCCTGTGTTTTTTCAAGATAACCTGTCAGATCCAGCCGGCTGATTCCCAGTCCGATCAGAATTCCTGCCGCACATGCCAATAATCCCACATATCCCTTTTTCATATCATAGTCATCCTTTAAGAATTAGTTTTATAATGCTTTTAGGATTACTATATCAAATCTTGCAATCACTTTCATCATAAATCGCATATTTTTATGTGTTTTATTGCATATACAACTTTCAAAAAAACTGCCTGCGGCAATTTCGCAGACAGCTTCTATGTCATCATCTCTTCAATTATCACATCCAGCATCCGAAGCACGCTTTCCTGCTTCTTCGGTGTGAGCCTTTCCAGCTTTCCTTCCACTACAGAAGTATGTTCCATTCTGGTAAGAGGAATCACTTCCTTCAGCACTTCATTCGGTTCCGCACCTAATACATTCAACAGCTTTACAAATGTTTCCATCGTAGGTGTTTTCACTTCCCGCTCAATCGCACCCAGATGGTTGGTACTGATATCCACCAGTTCAGCCAGTCTCTCCTGCGTAATTCCTGCCTCTTCCCTGTACCTGCGGATTGCCTTTCCCATTCCTTTCACACGCACACCTCCTCCTTCCAGTATTCACTAACGCTTAAAGCATTAGTCATGTAAATCCAGTATAATTGGTTGCAAATCACGCTTACAGTATCCATAAGGATTGCATTTGTAACGCTTTTAGCGTTGGTCACATTTTTGGCACTCCATCGTCTGTAACTGGCACATTCCTGCGATTGTAGCGGTAATTTACCCATGTTAAAATTGATATTGTCAAAATTATATGCAGAAGGAAACGCAGCACTGCCTTATGGGAAGCCTCTCCTGCGGCAAATAAGCTGCGTTTTTTCTGTAAGATAGGAGGATCTTTACAATTTCATACTTTGATTTAGGACGCAGCCTGCATTGACCGGGCTGCGTCTTTTCTTGAGGCAGGAAAACCATAAGCAAAGGCAGGGGAGATACTTCTCCTGCCGCTCTTATAAAAAGGAGGTACCTTTACGTGAAACACAAACTGAAAAACGCTCCGCCGGACACAAAACGGCATGTCAATTATGGCAAATGCCTGTATGCTGCATTTCTGGCTGTCACAGTCCTCTGCGGATACACGCAGCCGGTTTTTGCCGCTACCATCTGGACCAAAGCCAATGAGATCATGAAGGATGTCTATAACCAGATTATCCTCATTTCCACCATTGCTGCAGTCGTAACGGCATCGGTTGCCCTTCTGATGATGAATTTTTCCAAAAGCGGAAAAACCGTGGACGAATCACGTGCATGGCTCAAGCGTATCGTCATTACCTGGGCGATCTTAAACGGGCTTGGCTTTATCATGGCTTACATCACCCCGTTCTTTGCAGGCGGAAAATGGAACGGATAGACGAAAGGAGATGCCACTATGGGAATACTTGACGGAATCGTGGAATGGATTGCCGAACAGGTCATGAACATTCTGGATCTGATCACCACTTCAGTCCTCGGTGCTCTGGGCTGTTCCATGGATACGTTTCTTCGCTACTTTCCTGCAGCTGAGGCCATGTATCAGGTCTTTCTGGCACTGGGCATCGGGCTGATCCTCTTAAACTGGGTATGGCAGCTCTTTAAAAATTACTTTATGGGAGCCGGTATCGAAGCGGAAGATCCCATTAAGCTGTCCATCCGTTCCTTCCTCTTTATCTTTCTCACCTTCTATGCGAAAGATATTGTGGATCTGCTCCTGAAGATTTCAGGAACACCGTACAACTGGATTCTGACGGAAGACCTGCCGCCTTTAAAATTTGCGGATTTTAACTCCGTAGTCACAGTCATCCTGGGAGTCTGTGCAAATGGGGCGGTAGCCATCATTGCACTGATTCTGGTACTGATTCTGGCGTGGAACTACATCAAACTGCTCTTTGAAGCGGCAGAACGCTATATTCTTCTGGGGGTACTGGTCTACACAGCCCCGGCAGCTTTTTCCATGGGTGCCAGCCAGTCAACCGGAAATATCTTCAAAAGCTGGTGCCGGATGCTTGGCGGCCAGTTCTTTTTGCTTCTGATGAATGCGTGGTGCCTGCGGCTGTTTACTTCTATGGTCGGCACCTTCCTTGCCAATCCGTTATCCCTATAAGAAAGGAGGACCAAAATGAAACTTAGAAAGAAACTCATACCATTCCTGGTACTAACTGCCTGTCTGGTACTGTTTTGCTCCATGCCGGTCTTTGCAGCGGAGCTTACGGAAGCAGACGTGGAAGCGGCAGTTGCCAGTCAGGGAAAGGAAGCGGTAACCGGAAATGTCTTCGTCTGGTTCCTGTGTGCCATTGCCTTTTTAAAGGTATCTCAGAAAATTGATTCTTTTCTGGCATCGCTTGGCATCAATGTCGGCAATACCGGTGGAAACATGATGGCTGAACTTCTGATTGCAGGACGGAGCCTCACTGGTTCCATGCGTTCCCATGGCGGTAGCGGCTACCGCAAAGCCTCTTCTCCCGGAAGTGCGGCTGTCGCAGGAAGCTTCCTATCCGGCGGGCTTGCCGGAGCGGTGGGAAGACAGGTACAAAGGGAAGCGGTTAATTCCGCAACCGGTTATACCGAACACAGCAGTATCGGAAACATGCTCTACCAGTCATCCCTGAACAAAGGCGGAGACTTTGCCAATCAGGTCATCAGCAACATTGCACAGGGAAATTACGGTCAGGTGGGTTCCATCAAGGGAGCAGACGCACAGAAAGCCTTTACTTCCTATATGGGCATCAAGCCGGGCGGCGGTTCTTCCTATGATAATGTAGAAATCGGTGGCGGAAGAATCACCGGTACCGAAACCGGAAGCTCCGGGAACCGGGATTTTGCCCTGTACCATGCCGACCAGTATGCAGCTCCTACTCAGGGCTCCTACTCTACGGTACAGTCCGTGGACGGTTCCACCTGGTACAAGCAGTATGCACAGGATACGGTCGAAAAAACACCATATACTTCCGGCAGCGGCAAAGTAGCCTACAATGAATCCATTGTCCAGAAACTGCCGCCAGCCCCACAGCGAAAGGAGCGTATGTAACATGCCAAAAACAGCCTTGATGGGCAGTCCTCTTGCTGTCATCGGTACAGTATTCCGGCACAGGCGCACCCTTGCGAAAACCGGAGCAGCCGTCGGCGGTGTACTGATGCTTCCCATGCTGTTCCTTGTCATGCTTCCGGGACTCGTCTTCGGAGACCTCTCTGAAAATACCGGAGCACTGACCAGCAACACGGTAATCAGTGAAAATATCCGGGCTTCCAATCAGGCAATCGTGGAGGTGCTTCAGGAAAGCCATGATGCACTGCTTGCTAAGATCAATGCGGAAATTGCCAGACTCCCGGAAGGAGATACTGCCTCTATCAGCGATCCTTACGCTTCCAGTATCATCGTAAATGCGAACCAGCTCATCGCACAGTTTTGTGCCAGCCAGGATGACTATAAAAATATAAATATCAGCAAACTCAAAAGCCTGATCCGGGAAAACGAGGACGGGCTTTTTTCTTATGACGTTACTTCAGAAACGGTCACGGTGGAAGTTCCGGCGGAAGAAGAAAATGCACCACCCAGAAAGGTTACTTTTACCCACCATACCTACACGGTCAGCTATGCCGGAGATGCCTACTTTGCAGATCACGTCTTTCATCTGACCGATAAGCAGAAAAAAACGGCAGACAGTTATGTGGAAAACCTGACCATGTTCTTTGGCGGCTCCGCTTCCGGTCTTGCCATGACGGTAGGTGTCAGCGATGAGGTGCTGGCTTACCGGGCTACCATCCAGCAGGTCGCACAGAAATACGGCATGGAAGCTTATGTGGAACTCCTCATGGCAGTCATGATGCAGGAAAGCGGCGGGCGTGGAAGCGATCCCATGCAGGCGGCAGAAGGCGGCTTTAATAAGAAATACCCCCATGTCCCCAACGGCATCACCGATCCTGCTTATTCCATCGAATGTGGGATTCAGGAATTAAAGTATGCACTGGATAAAGCAGGATGTACCGGACCTACCGACCTGGACCGCATCAAGCTGGCGCTTCAGGGTTACAATTACGGCTCCGGCTATATCGACTGGGCAATGGAACGTGACGGCGGCTATACCAAAGAAAACGCCATTGCTTATTCGGATATGATGTGTGCCCGTCCGAACTGGCATTATGACCGGTATGGGGACAAGGAATATGTGGAGCATGTTCTCCGGTATTATCAGATTACCAATACCGGCGGAAGCTATCCGGCAAACGGAATGCAGATTCCCCACTATCTCCAGACCGATTACGGGAACATCCCTTATGGCGGCGGCTCCATCGCATCTTCCGGATGTGGACCTACCAGCTTTGCCATGATCGCCAGCTACCTGACCGGGAACACTATTACCCCTCCGGATGCAGTGGCATGGTGCGGGAATTCCTATTATAAGCCGGGAGTTGGAACCTACTGGAGCTACTTTCAGGCTGCAGCCAGTCATTTCGGCTGTGGCAGCGTCACACAGACCAGCAATGCCAATACGGTACTTCAGGCACTCTCCGAAGGCCGTCCGGTCATCTCCTCTCAGCGGGCAGGACTTTTCACCAGCGGCGGGCACTTCATCGTGCTCCGGGGTGTTACGGCAAACGGCAAGGTACTGGTCAATGATCCCAATGACAGTGACGCAAAGAACTATATTAACCGTGAATTTGATATGATGTCGGAAATCCATGCCACGGCAAATGCCTACTGGATCTTCGACAAAAAATAAAGGAGCCATTATGAACAGAACAAAAGTGATTCTTTCCATTTTTCTGATGCTGTTTCTGCTGCTTGCCGGACTGGTTCTCCCCAGTTTCTGGAAAAGCCAGAAAAAAGAAGTTTCCGGAAACAAAGGCAGGGAACCGGCAAAAGAAACAGCAGAAACAAATTCCGATACCCCCATGCCGGAATATCTGGATTTTGATGCTTTAAAAGCATTTTTCTCCGACAGCCAGATTGCTTCTCTCAAAGAGCAGTTTCCTGTCTACCTAAAAGAATATGTCAAAAAAGAACAGACAAGCATCACCTTCCTGCCGGGAAAAACCAGCTACCCTACCGAAACAACCGTCTGCCTGATGTTTTCACTTTCCGATCAGGATACGCTTCCGGTTACCTACCACACCCCGACAGGTGTGTTTTTATTTGGAGAAAACGGGGTACAGGTCTCTGCAGATACGACTGTTTACGAAAAGCAGACCGATGATTCCCTGCCATCACTGACTTCGCAGGACATCGAACACTTGCAGGAAGGCGGGTATCCGGATACTTCTGACAGCCCGGAAGCTCCGGACACAGAATCCGGCAGTGCCTCTGTGCCTTCCGAAGATGCGAAAGATACGAAAAAGGAGGTGCAGCCATGACACAGCCAGAAGAAACACCGGTTTCCTTTATCCCGCCCAACTTCATTGAGAAAGGCAAGATTCTAAACGGAACCTTTGACATCCGCAATGCCATAGAAAGCATTGTTCTTTCCCTGGCAATCGGTATCCCTGTTTTCCACCTGCCGCTGTCCCTGACTGCCCGCATCATCATTCTCTGCATGACCGCACTTCCGGCGGCAATGGTAGCCCTGATTGGAATCGGCGGAGAGAGCATCACTGCCTTTCTGATGAATGCCCTGCGTTTTGTAGTGAACCGCAGGGTAATCTGGAGGTCCGACAGTCTTCCGGAAGGAAAGCCACGCAGGAAACCACGTTTCAAAGAGCCAAAGACAAAGAAACACCGGAAAGCAGAAAAAATGGCAGAGCCTTCCAAAGTAATGGCATCGGCTCCCCCGCAGTCTGAACCGGACGCACCAGCCCCGCCAAAAAGTAAAAAAAAAGAACACCGGCAGTTTGATACCTCCACCAAGCGGGGCATCAAAAAACAGGCAAAGGAAGATATCCGTTATCTGAAGTGGGAGCAGAAAGAAGCCAGCCGACAGAAAAAAGAGGCGGCGAAACAGATAAAAATCCAGAAAAAAACGGAAGCCCGGAGACGAAAGGAGGAAGAAAAACGGGCAGTTTCCGAAAAGCGGGCGGCAAAAAAAGAGCAGAAAAAGAAGGTGGTTTCCAAGAAGGACGCCTCATCTGCCACGGCAAACCCCGTTTCCCGGAAAAAGCGAAAGAAAGACCAGACCTTGGAGGATTATCTTCCGGTGGAAAAAATCGAAAACGGGATCGTCTATACCACAGACGGACGGTACGTGAAGATCCTGGAGATTGAACCAATCAACTTCCTGCTTCGAAGTGCCAGAGAACAGCAGGGCATCATTTACAGCTTTATCAGCTACTTAAAGATCAGCCCGGTCAAACTCCAGATCAAGATGATCTCCAAAAAAGCAGACATCAATAAGCATTTGGAGCAGTCCCGGCTGGAGCTGGAGCGGGAAACCGATCCTCATTGTCAGGAACTGCAGCGTGACTACATCCAGTTTGTCCAGAACTTAAGTTCCAGAGAAGCAGTATCCAGACGGTTCTTTCTGATTTTTGAGTATGAACCCTTCAACGCCAACCGGAAGGAGGAGGAACGGGAAATCCTTGCCGCCCTTGAGACGGCATCCCAGACTGCCAAAACCTTTCTGTACCAGTGCGGGAATGAAGTGGTCACCCATGACAATGAGGATGAATTTACCACAGATGTCCTGTACACACTGTTAAACCGTACCCTTTGTACGGAGGTTCCGCTTCCGGACCGGATCAGCACTGTACTGTCCGCCTATACAAAGGAAAATCGCATGGAGGAACTGGATCACATCCGGATCAACGAGTTTCTCGCACCGGAAAGTGTGGATTTCAGGCACTCCCATTATGTGCAGATCAATGGGCTTTACCATTCCTACCTGCTTGTGCCGTCTGACGGCTACAAAAACCGGGTAACTCCCGGATGGCTGTCACTCCTTGTCAATGCCGGGGAAGGGATTGATATTGATTTCTTTCTCCAGAAACAGCCAAAGGACAAGATTCAGCAGCGTCTCGGTCAGCAGATCCGTATCAACCGTTCCAAATTAAAGGATGCGTCCGATACCAACACTGACTATGACGATCTGGACTCTGCGATCCGCTCCGGTTACTTCTTAAAACAAGGGCTTGCCAATAACGAAGATTTCTATTACATGAATCTTCTCATTACCATCACCGCCACTACTCTGGAAGAACTGCAATGGCGGATTCAGGAAATGAAAAAGCTCCTGATCTCGCAGGATATGAACTTACACTCCTGCTACTTTTTACAGGAACAGGGCTTTCTCTCCTCCCTGCCGCTGGCAAATCTGGACAAGAAGCTTTTTAAGCTGTCCAAGCGGAACGTACTGACTTCCGGGGCGGCAAGCTGCTATCCCTTCGTCAGCTACAGTATCTGCGATGATAACGGAATCCTCTTTGGGGTAAACAAGCATAACAATTCCCTGGTCATTGCGGATATCTTTGATTCCAGGCAGTACAAGAACAGCAACATCTGTATCTTAGGCTGTTCGGGAGCAGGAAAGACCTTCACCATGCAGACCATGGCACTAAGGATGCGAAGAAAAGGCATCCAGGTGTTCATCATCGCTCCGCTAAAGGGACACGAATTTTACCGGGCTGCAAGGAATGTCGGCGGAGAATTTATCCAGATCTCTCCTGCCAGTAAGAACTGTATCAACATCATGGAAATCCGGAAGGTAGACAATTCTGTAAATGAACTGCTGGACGGACCGACACTGGATGCCTCCGCACTGGCAGGCAAGATCCAAAGGCTTCACATCTTCTTCAGTCTGCTGATCCCGGATATGTCCCATGAGGAGAAGCAGCTTCTGGATGAAGCCCTAATCAAAACCTATGCCAGAAAAGGGATTACACATAAAAATGAATCCCTGACAGATCCGCAGCATCCGGAGCAGTACAAAAAGATGCCCATTCTGGAGGATGTCTACAATGTCCTGCTGGAAAGCGAGGATACCAAACGTCTGGCTCATATCCTGAACCGCCTGGTTCACGGTTCTGCTTCTTCCTTTAACCAGCAGACCAATGTGGACCTGACCAATAAATATACGGTACTGGATATCTCCGAACTGACCGGTTCCAGCGATCTTTTAACGGTCGGCATGTTCGTTGCCCTGGATTATGTCTGGGATAAAGCGAAGGAAAACCGTACCGAAGAGAAAGCCATCTTTGTCGATGAGGTCTGGCAGCTCATCGGTGCATCCAGCAACCGGCTTGCAGCGGAATTCGTACTGGAGATTGCCAAGATCATCCGTGCTTACTCCGGAGCCGGCATCTTTGCCACACAGGATTTAAACGACTTCTTTGCTCTGGATGACGGGAAGTACGGCAAGGGTATCATCAATAACTGCAAGACCAAGATTATCCTGAACATGGAGGATGAAGAGGCACAGCGGGTGAAGACTATCCTGCATCTATCGGAAACAGAAGTAATGAACATCACCCATTTCCAGCGGGGCAACGGTCTGATCTCAACCAACAACAATAACATCACTGTGGAATTTAAGGCTTCCAATCTGGAAAAGGAGCTGATTACCACAGACCGGCAGGAGCTTCTGGAAATCCTTGCGAAACAGAAGAAACAGGCTGTGTAACTTTTGGCAGCACTGACGCTGCCCTTTTCATTTGAACTTCAAGAAGGAGGAGACTTATGTTACAGACATACAAATCCTATACCAGACGGACGCTGGCTATGCTGCTGGCAGTCCTTGTCGCAGTCGGCGCATTGTTTTCCGGCAGTTTTCCGGTTCATGCAGCCGACGGCACCATCAGCTATAAGGCAGGTGCCAATATCCCTTACGGCAGCTATTTTACCTCCCGCATGAGCTTTGACGGGAGCAATACTGCCTACTGCGTGGAACCACTGAAGAAAACACCTTCCTCTGGTTCCTATTCCTATGACCTTTTAAGCCAGAACTCCCCGCTCAGAAAAGCGCTCTACTACTTAAACGGCGGTTACGGCTACGATAAAGTCGTCAAGGATAAATATTTCAGTGGCTGGAGTGATGATAACAGCTATGTCATCGGACATCTGGTTGTCGCTTACATCTATGCCGGTAATTCCGCTGACACCGGAGCTTTCCATGGCGCCCCGCAGTCCTATATTGATAAAGCACTGGAAGTAGCCAGTGCCATTCAGGGACTTCCGAACCCGCCGGAAGGCTTCCGGGCATTCATCGTTCCGGGACAGGGCAGCCAGACCATTGCCGGAAGCTGGTATCAGGTTCCAAACGGCTGGATCGAACTGAAAAAATCTTCTGCCAACGGAAGCGTATCGGACGGGAATCCGAATTACAGCTTAAAGGGTGCTGTGTATGGGATCTATCAGGGTGAGAAGCTCATCCAGAAACTGACCACTGATGAAAACGGGTATGCCAGATCCGGCGAACTGGAGGAAGGCGATTATACCATAAAAGAGCTCTCTGCTTCCAAAGGCTACATTGTAGACACCAAAGCTCACAAAGTCACCGTAAAAGCAGAACAGACTTCTGCTGCAAACGTAACAGATATTCCGCAGAATAATCCCATGAATCTGGTGCTTGAAAAGCTGGATGCCGAAACAAAGAAAGCCTCCCCACAGGGAGCAGCTTCCCTTGCAAACGCAGAATTTACAGTCAAGTTCTATACCGAGCAGTCTGACAGTGATCCTGCGGAAGCTGGAAAGAAACCGGCACGTACCTGGGTATTAAAAACAGATGTTTCCGGAAAGATGCATTTTACCAAAGATTCCTTTGTAAGCGGCGATGCCTTTTACTATACCAGTGATGGCAAGACCGTCTGTCTTCCGCTCGGTACCATAACGGTACAGGAAAGCAAAGCCCCTGCCGGATACCAGCTCAATCCAACTGTCTTCGTACAGAAAATTACAGGTGACGGTAAGCAGGAAATGGTTTCGGTATACCAGTCTTCTACCATAGAAGAATCTGTCATCCGTGGCGGAGTGAAGATCCAGAAACGTGACAGCGAGACCGGAGAAGCAAAACCGCAGGGTTCTGCCACTTTGGAAGGTACTGTCTTTGCGATCACTACGTTAAATGAAAATCCGGTATTAGTAGACGGAACATCCTACACGAAAGATCAGGTTGTCCTTACGCTTACTGCCGATAAATCCGGTTCTGCTGCAACTGCAAAAGATGCTCTCCCATTCGGACATTACCGTGTGGATGAAACAACTGCACCTTCCGGTTATCTGAACAGCGGAAAGATCTCTGTAGAATTTGACATCACAGAACAGGGAAAAATCGTGGAACTGACTGCAAAAGACAATTCCATCTCCAATCAGGTCATCCGCGGGGATCTGGAATTTGTCAAGATTGCTGACGGCAGCCAGAACCGTCTGGCAAATGTGCCATTTAAGATCACTTCCAAAACAACAGGCGAAAGCCATGTGATTGTGACAGATGCCAACGGTTATGCCAGCACTTCCTCCAAATGGAACAAACATACCGCAAATACCAACCGGGGTGAGTCTTCGGAAGACGGCATCTGGTTCGGCACCTCCAAACCGGATGATTCCAAAGGCGCTCTCATTTACGATACTTACACTCTGGCGGAACAGCGTTGTGATTCCAACAAAGGCATGGATCTTTTAACCTTTGAAGTCAAGGTTTATAAGGATTCTGTTCTGATACAGGTTGGAACTCTGACCGATGATGCCATTGAGATCGGCACGACTGCTCTGGATGCCGAGACCGGTACACACATGAGCCAGCCGGCAAAAGAAGTGACCATTGAAGACGTTGTGGAATACGAAGGACTGAAAAAGGGCCAGAAATACAAACTGACTGGAACCTTAATGGATAAAAAAACCGGGGAACCAATCCTTGTGGATGAAAAACCGGTGATTTCTGAAACTGAATTTACTGCAAAGAAATCCTCCGGCTCCGTCAAAGTAACCTTTACCTTTGATGCAACTTCCTTAAAGGGAAAAACAACCGTTGTCTTCGAGGAATTATATCAGGATGAGATGCAGCTTGCAGTCCATACCGACATCAACGATGAAGACCAGACCATCTATTTCCCGGAAATCAAGACTACTGCGAAAGATGCGGACACGAACTCCAATATTTCCTGTGCAAAGGAAGAAATCACGCTGGTGGATACGGTTTCCTTTAAGGGGCTGGTTCCTAACCAGAAATATGAAGTGACTGGAACTCTGATAGATAAAGAAACAAAGAAACCAGTCGAAGCAGACGGAAAACCGGTGACAGCAAAAGCATCCTTCAAGCCAAAAGAATCCGCTGGTACGGTAGATGTTACCTTTACCTTTGATGCCAGCTCCTTAAAAGGGAAAACAGTAGTTGTCTTTGAATCCCTGGCTTACAAAGACAAGGAAGTTGCCGTACACACAGACATTGCGGATGAAGGACAGACTATTTACTTCCCGGAAATCAAAACCACTGCAACAGATGCTGCTTCCGGCACACACTATGCAAAACCGGAAAAAGAACTGACGCTTACAGACCTTGTGGAATACAAAAACCTGATCCCAGGCAAAGAGTACAAGCTGACAGGAACACTCATGGATGCGGAAACCGAAAAACCTTTCGATGTGGATGGCAAAGCTGTGACTGCAGAAACAAGTTTCACTCCGGAAGAAGCTAACGGCAGCGTAGAGCTTTCCTTTACCTTTGATGCCTCTGCACTTTCCGGAAAAACGCTCGTGGCATTTGAAACAATGACTTTTGAAGATCACGAAGTAGCGGTACATGCGGACATCAAAGATGCCAACCAGACCATCTACTTCCCGGAAATCAAAACCACAGCCAAAGACGGCAGTGACGGGGATCAGGATGTCTCTGCTTCCAAGGAAGCGACTATCGTAGATACGGTCACTTATCATGGTCTGATGCCTGGATCTGAGTACAAAGTCATCGGAACCCTGATGAATAAGGAAACCGGAGAGGCTTTGTTAAAAGACGGAAAACCAGTTACCGCTCAGGCAGAATTTAAAGCAGAAAAAGCTGGCGGCTCTGTGGAAGTTACCTTTACCTTCGACGCTTCTGCTCTTGCCGGACAGGATGTGGTTGTCTTTGAAAAGCTCTACTATACAGACGGAAAAACCGAGCATGAGATTGCTTCCCATGAGGATCTGAAGGATGAAGGTCAGACCGTACACATGACGGAGCTTCCGAAAGAACCGGAGACGCCTCCGGTAGCTCCGCCTGTAAAGACCGGCGATGAGACGCCGCTTCTCCTGTATGCCGGAATCGCCATAGCTGCACTTGCAGGTGCAAGTGTCCTGGGCATCGTTTACTTCAAACGCAAAAAGAAACATCAGTAACTCATAACGAAGACTCCTGCAGGCAGCTCCCACATGGAACTGCCTGCTTCTTTAGTAGGTGATGAATATGAAACACCCCCACTGCAAGACAGATGCCAAGCACATCCGTCATTTTCTGAACCTCTGTGAAGGGAACTGGCACTCCTGTATCTACGTCTGGTGCCGCACTTGTAACGCACAGGAAAGCTGTGAGAACTCTGGCTTTTTATTCCATCCGGATGAAACGGGAAGCCCCTGCATCCTCCCTCTTTCAGATGCAGCGCTTTTGTTTCCCCGGATACCGGAGCCAACCGAATGTACCGGAAGCATGAGCATTGCTGCTTTTACAGAGCTTTATCTGCCCTATCTGGCCGCTCAGAAGCTGCCTTTAAAGCCATGTCCCATTCCGGCACTGCTCCGGCTTCAGGAGAACCAGCAATATGACTGGTAACAAAAAGTTGCACTTTCAGGCTCTTATACGTACAGGATATGTAAAGAAAGGAGGCACTGCCTATGTTAAACGTAATTTCAATCATCCAATGTATCGATCAGGTCTTTACGAACCTGATATTTATTCCCATGATTTTTGTCCTGTATGTGAAATTCCGTCCGAAAAAGCCATGGACCAGAAGGCGCAGGAACACTTACCTGCTCTGTCTGGTACTGATCAGCTTATTCCTGCTACGGATTTTCTGTGAGAAGTTCATCTTTACACCGGTTAATTATCCACGTTTCACAGACAGCGGCTTATTCCCGCTCATCCGAGCAATTTTCTATCCCGGCATCTGAAAAATGGGGATTCGTGCCATTTAGTCCGAATCTGGGATCAGTATCCGCTTGCGTCCTATGGGAATTCATCACCTGCTTACTTACAATATAAGTATACAGTACGTACTGGTTATTCACGTACACGTTACGTATCGTGTATGTACAAGCGAGGTGAAAACAGATGAAGAAACCAAAAATCATCCGCTGCCCTTACTGCGGCGGAACAGCAATATTAAGAGATGCATCCTTTGTATATGGAACGCATTCTCATGGCGGACAGGTTTATGTCTGCTCCCACTATCCATCCTGCAATTCCTATGTCGGGGTACATCCGGGAACCAAGATACCAAAAGGAACGCTCGCCAACCGGGAGCTTCGTCAAAAGCGGATTCAGGCACATCGAATTTTCGATCAGATCTGGCAACAGGGCATCCTTTCCAAACCGGAAGCATATCGCTGGGTGGCAGATAAGTTCTGTCTGACAGATAAGCAGGCTCACATCGGACAGTTCAGCAACTATATGTGCGACCAGCTCATTCGGGAATCCGCAGATGTTTTAAAGAACAACCATATTCCCTTCCGCCTCCGGGCAGCCAGCTGAAAGGCGGTGATTGATGATGACCTTACCACTAAATAAAAAGCAAAAACAACTGGTGGAAAAATCCATGGATCTGGTTCCGATCATGATTCGTTCCATGACCCGCACCGCTGCCTATGTAACTGAGGAAGAACAACAGGAATTATGTCAGATTGGATATCTGGCTTTGTGCCGGTCGGCTGTCGGATTTGAGGAAGGAAGATCATTCCAGCCTTATGCCAAAACTATCATCCGTCATGCCATCTTTGACTACTGGCGGAAAATTGCCCGTGACCGCTCCATGCTCTGTTCTCTGGACGAAGCATCATCTGAAGATGAACATCTCCATTATCGTGATTTGTTTTCCTACGAGGATACACAAACAACTCACCCGGAAAAGGACACAAACCAGACCTTGCTTCTTGAGCATTTAACCCAGCTTGGCACCGGACAGTCCTCAACTATTCAGAAGGGAATTGTAGCCCTCTATCTGCAACAGCAGGGATATACCAGCTTTGACTTGGCAAAACACTACCAAGTACCAGCCAATCGTGTACGGGCATGGCAGAGCAAAGCACGGAAACTATTACAGCAGGATGATGCACTCTATGCACTTCTGACTTAACCTTGAAGGAGGGAACTTTTATGCTGACACTTTATACTGCTGTCGGAACCTTAAAATTTCAAAAAACGACAGGCGGAAAATCCATTCCTCTTGTAATCAACGATGGACAAGAATATGGACTATCGGATGACGAGCTGCTGCTCTGGAGCTGTCTTGCCTTCCAGATTCTGACGCTCCATGAACTCCAGGATGCCTATACCCTGCGCCAGATACAGAAAGAAGGTCCGAAAGGCTTATCCTTCCAACACTATCTGAACCGACTTTCCTTACGCGGTCTGGTTGTAAGCGGAATTGGACTGACAGGGGTGGATGCCTTATATCGCCTTCTCGGCAGTCTGACCATTATTCCCTTGAAGGATACCTTTCCCATCCGGCTCTTTGGCTGCGTTCAGCTTTATCTGGAAGGAACTATTGGTGCAAAAGAGTTTGGCAGATATTTAAAGAAGAAACCCTCTTCACCGATGGAAGATACCATTCTGAAGCTGGCTGATAAGGTATCCCTCACGACCGCTGAGCTTGTCACAAGTATGGAGCAGGAAAAAGTAATCCACAACGAATCGGATATTATGGATGAGTTATACACAGAACCGGAGACAACTTACCAAACACTTGTGGATGATGTCCAGATTCACCATACCCAGTATCCAGTGCTGCAGGCTATTGCTAATTTGTACCTGAATAAACAAATCACATTTCATACATGTTAAAGGAAGGAACCTTATGCCAAAACCATTTTTCACAAAGCTGGTTGCCATCAGTGCAATCGGCTTTTTCTGTGTACTTTTTGGGTGCATCTTCGGGATCGCCACCCATGACCGGCTCTTTATCCTCATGAGCCTCCTCATCGGAATCTGCAGCATCTTGCGTGCACTCAGTTTCTACCACCTGATCCATACACATGCTTATCTGTCACTGGACGTAAGCTGCACGAAACGGGAACAGACACTCTTCGGGAAAAACCAGCAATATTGGTTTGCCAGTGATAACGGAAAGGAATACGCCTTCTCACTGGAAAAGAATATCAAACTCCTAGAGGGACATCGGTATCGGCTGTACTTCCGGAAACCACAGCAGGGAACAGGGCAATCGATGCCATGTGCCGGAGATATTCTCGGATATGAAGAACTCACCGATCAACTGCCGGAACTTCCGGATACATCCGTTTAGATAGAAAATGAGCCGCCCGTACTGTGATATGCTACCCTCATATAGGACAATGAAATATAAAAGTCCTATATGGGGGTATTTTCATGTTCAGAAAGAGTAAGATAGAACCAGTAGAAAAAGTAAAAATAGTCGAACGCTACCTTGCAGGAGAAATTGGCATACAGCAAGCAGGAAAAGAATTGGGAGTTGATCATCATAGTATTCGAAATTGGATTTCTATTTATCAGTATGATGGACCAACTGGATTACTCAATCAACCGAAAAACAAATCATATTCAAAAGATTTAAAAATATCTGCTATAAATGATTATCTTAACGGAGAAGGATCTCTTCAGGATATTTGCACAAAATACGGAATTCGTTCACACAGACAGCTTTCCGATTGGATTAAGGTGTATAATTCTGGTGGAATATTAAAAACATCCACTGGAGGTGCTTACATGAAAAAAGCAAAGAACACTACACTTGATGAGAGATTAAAAATAGTAACAGATTGTCTTGCAAATGATAAGAATTATGGTGCAATGGCACTCAAATATGATTGTTCCTATCAACAAGTACGCAATTGGGTAATACGATACGAAAAGATGGGTCAAGCGGGTCTGGAAGACAGACGTGGACGTCGTATAGCTTCTCTTCCAAGCAGAACACCTGAAGAAGAGCTACGTGACAAGATAGCTGAACTGGAAAGAAGAAATCTAGACTTACAAATGGAGAATGATCTGTTAAAAAAAGTCAGAGAACTGGAAAGGAGGGG